>NZ_JAJENU010000445.1:0-22697 GCF_035615495.1 Lyngbya sp. CCY1209
GCCGTGTGAGGTGAAAGTCTCATGCACGCTTGGAGAATGGGAGGGGGAGAAGGTGACTTCTCTCTCGACCCCTAATAGGCACCAGTGGCTTTGTACGGGTCATCGCCCCGGAACGTGCCTCGGAGATTGCAGGAATTTGAAACTATGGTAGACAAACGTCGTGCCGCGATCGGTGTGGTTCTGGTCTTATGCGTGATCGCTCTCGTGGGATTTTCGATGGGACCGCTGCTGGCGGGGTTATTCAATCCCACTGCGTCAGAGTCCGAACCCAGTATCACCCCCACCCCCACCGCCGACACCGCCCAACTCAGCCAGTTGGAAGATCAGGCGAGGGGTTACGAAATGGTTTTGCAGCGGGAACCGGAGAATGAGACGGCGTTGCGGGGATTTCTCCAGGCCAAATTTGAATTGATCCGCCAGGGACGGGGGGAAGTGAAGGATGTGGTGGAACCGCTGCGGACACTCTCCGAATTGAACCCGGACGAGGCGGAGTACGGGATTTTGTTGGCCCAGTCCCAGGAGTACAGCGGCGACCCGGAGGGCGCGGCCCAAAGTTACCGGAAAATTTTGGAACGGCAACCCGGACAGATCCAGGCCTTGCAGGGGTTGACCAACCTGCTGCTGTCCCAGAACCGGCCCGAGGCGGCGATCGGATTGTTGGAGGATACGCTGCAGGCGGCGCCCCAGGCCAACCAAGCCCAGCCCGGAAGTATCGACGAAACCTCGATCCAGTTGATTTTGGGTCAGGTGTACGCCCAACAGGAACGCTACGAGGAGGCGATCGCGATCTACGACGAGGCGATCAAAAATAGCAGCGAGGACTTCCGCCCGGTTTTGGCTAAGGCGATGATCCTCAAACAGCAGGGCAACACGGAAGAGGCCGAACCCCTGTTCGCTAAGGCCACGGATCTGGCGCCGGCCGGGTTCAAGGATCAAATTCAGATGCAGGCCGGAATGACGCCGGTGCCCGATACCTACGGGGAGTCCCCGGAAGGGGAGGCGGGAACTGAGGGGATGGAAACCGAAGGGACTGAACCCACTCAGGAGTAAATTGTCGCGTTATTATTATTGATGCTAATTCCACACCTGGCGTTTCAATTTACATCCCCCGGCCCGATTTTAATCGAACTCGGCCCGATCGCGATCCGTTGGTACGGTTTATTAATTGCTTCTGCGGTTTTGATCGGGGTGACGCTGTCTCAATATCTCGCCAAACGGCGAAATGTCGATCCCGAATTGCTCGGCGATTTGGCGATCTGGCTGGTGGTCGGTGCGATTCCCTGTGCGAGGCTGTATTACGTCGCGTTTCAGTGGGAAAATTACGCCGACAATCCGGCGAGTGCGATCGCGATTTGGAAGGGGGGAATCGCCATCCACGGGGCGATTATCGGCGGTATCATTGCGGCTTTGATTTTTGCCAAAATTAACAAAATTTCCTTTTGGCAACTGGCCGATCTGGTCGCGCCGTCGCTGATTTTGGGGCAGGCGATCGGCCGGTGGGGAAACTTTTTCAATTCCGAAGCCTTCGGCGCTCCCACGGATCTGCCCTGGAAACTTTACATCCCCCCGCAAAATCGCCCGCCGGGACTGATAGAGTACGAATATTTTCACCCCACTTTTCTTTATGAATCCCTGTGGAATTTGCTGGTTTTCGGATTGTTAATGACCCTGTTTTTTCGGGGACTGAAGGGGAAGCCGAAACTCAAATTGGGGACGATTTTCTTAGTTTATTTGGCCGCTTACAGTGGGGGGCGTATTTGGATCGAGGGATTGAGAACCGACAGTTTGATGTTGGGGCCGGTCCGCATCGCCCAATTGGTGAGTCTGGGCGGTATTATTTTAGGTGTAGCCGGACTCAGTTGGCTGTATTTGTTTAAGCGATCGCTCCCCGACGTGGTGTCCGCCTCCGAACGGCAAAGCGGCGATCGCGCCGACTCGAAAACGCCATAAAAAAAATGCCCCGAAATCACTTCCGGGGCATCCATCAGGGTGCATCTACACTTTCTGTATTCCTGTCTCTCGGGGGTGCGATCCGGAATGAATTGAAAATTTTCGGCGTCTGCCATCTGGAACCGGCCCGGGCCGGGGTAAACTTGTGGAATGGTGTGATTGCTCCCCTGCGAGTGCTCACCAACTCCCCCAAACTTTCGAGCAGCTAGTTGGGAGCGATCGCCGGTTTTTTGTGATCCCTTTGACGCGATCGCCTGTTTGGTGATGTCCGTTTTGGGCGATCGCCCGTTTTTTGTCGTCCCTGTGATGCGATCGCCTGATAGTTTTTGCTCGTCACTGTTTGTGGAGTATACTAAAGCCGCAAATGAACCAAAACGGTCTAGTCGGGTGGGTTAGGCGCGGCAGTAATTTTTCGGAAAAACCCACAACTTTTCATCCGCGCCGTCACCCACCATTTCCGTTTTAATGCACAGTTTGAGCAGAAACAGTCCACTAGCAAGCGCGATCGCACTTTTGAAAACAATTAATACACCCAGACCCATCGAACGAGTCCGGTGATCGATGATGAGATCGAAAGGTTGGCAGAAAAGAAGCGATCGCACCAACCCCCCCTGACAAAGGGGGGGGTGGGGGGGATGGGGGCTGGGGGGGATCGATATTAAACCTGAATTTTGGGTTCGGAAGCCGGACGGATTTCGCTGCGGACTTCGTAAAATGAAGTCATGGGTGCTTTGGCGAAAAGCGGAGTCATTTTGTCCAAAATAGCCTGGTAAGACTCATCTTGGTTGGCTTCCATGTCCTCGATATTTTCCCAGAAAATGATCGCGATCCCGCGATCGGTGCCCGGTTCTTGCAATAGATAAGATCCCTTGAAACCGGTGGTGTAGGTCGAGACGGCCTGTTGAAACAGTTCCCGGGCTTCTTCAAATTTGCCCGGTTTGAATTCGCCGATCGCGATGTAGGCATATTTGTGCCGAAGAAAATCAAAAAATTCAGACATAACTGACCACCCGTCATGCGTTTAGATGATTGGATTGCCCGGAAGAGACTCATCCCCATTTATTGTTGCTTCCCTCTATTGCCGATCCGATCTACCTGGGGCTCGAATCGCAGACGCTGGGGGACAATCTCTGGCGCGGATGCTAGGAATAAATGCTTACCACTTAATTCCTTTAAATCACCCTATCCCATTTGAGGACAGAATGCAATCGGAGTGGCGGATAATTTTTTTCAAAAGTGCCGAAGCTGAAGATCGGCGTTAAAAAATTGCCGACAAATGCCGCCGGTCAACAGCCAAGTTGTCAGCAAATCGGCCAAAACTACGGCGAATAGAATCAGTATTTGATAAGAAACGGCATCCAAGGGTTCAATTCCGGCCAATAGCTGGCCGGTGAGAATTCCCGGCAGGGTCACGGCCCCGGCGATCGCCATCGCGTTGAGGGTGGGGGTTAACCCGGCCCGGACGGCATCCCGGCGGTAGGAAGCGATCGCCTGTTCGGGAGTCGCCCCCAAACTGAGGTGGGTTTCGATTTCGATTTGGCAGGCGTTGAGGGTTTTGACCAACTGTTCCCCGGCCACCATCGCCGCGTTGAGACTGCCGGCCAAAATGGCGGCGGCCACGGGGACCCAATATTGGGGGGAATAGATGGGATCGGGTTGGATGACGATGGCGACCAGATACAGCGAAATCGCCCCGGTGCCGACGAGCACGGACCCCCACACCCACAAGAACAGCCGGGGAATTGTGCGGCCGATGCGGTTGCGGACGACCACCGCCACCAGGGAAATCATGGCCAAAATGACGGCGATCGTCAGCAAGGGGTGGATGCCGGCGGGGTCGAAGACCACGGCGAAGACGTAGCCGACGACGGCCAACTGCGCGATCGCCCGCAGTCCCGACCCGGCCAACTGTCGGACGATCCCCAACCGCCAGTAAGCCGACAGCGCCATCGTCGCGACGGCCAGTCCGAGTACCAGCAGCAAGTCTGTAAAATCTAAAGGAACCAAAATTCTGTTCGGCGACGAATTATCAATTTAATTTTAAGTGGTGTGAGCAGCGTGAATTCAATTCCCCCCCTCGATTTAACCCGACAGTACGAAACCATCCGCGATCGCGTCAATGCCGCCGTGCTGGACATCCTGGCTTCGGGACGCTACATCGGCGGATCTGCCGTAGACCGTTTTGAGGAACGGTTCGCCGAGTATATCGGGGTCCCGGAAGCGGTGAGTTGCAACTCCGGGACCGATGCGTTATTTCTGGCGCTGCGGGCCTTGGACATCGGCCCGGGCGATCGCGTGATCACGACTTCTTTTTCATTTATCGCCACCTCGGAAGTGATAACGGCGGTGGGGGCGACTCCGGTGTTCGTGGATATCGACCCCGAGACGTTCAATTTGGATCTCGATCGAGTGGAAGCGGCCGTCACCCCCGACACCCGGGCGATCGTGCCGGTCCACCTGTTCGGCCGGCCCGTGGATATGACCGGGCTGATGGCGATCGCGCGAAAACACAATTTAATTGTCATCGAAGATTGTGCCCAGGCGACCGGGGCGACGTGGGAGGGCAAAAAAGTGGGCAGTTTCGGAGATTTCGGCTGTTTCAGTTTCTTCCCGACCAAAAATTTGGGCGCCTGCGGGGACGGCGGCGCCGTGACGACTTCCGACCGGGCTTTGGCGGAGAAAATCCGGGTGTTGAAAAATCACGGCCAGGCCGGACGCTACAACTCGGAGGTGTTGGGAATCAACAGCCGGTTGGATGCGGTGCAGGCGGCGATTTTGAACGTCAAACTCGACGATCTCGATGGCTGGAACGACCGGAGGCGGGCGATCGCAAACCGTTACGGCCAAATGTTGGAAGCCGTCCCCGGCGTGATTCCCCCCCGGGACTGTGCGGGGGGCCGCAGCGTTTGGAACCAGTACACGATCCGGGTCGAGGGGGGCGCGAGGGGGGAGTCCCGGCGCGATCGCCTGCGGGCAGACCTGCAAAAACGGGGGGTGAGTACGATGGTTTATTATCCCCTTCCCCTGCACCTGCAAGGGGTGCACCGGGACTTGGGTTATCGAAAGGGGCAACTTCCCATCTCCGAACAAATCGGCAACCAAGTCTTATCTTTGCCCATGTTTCCCGAACTTTCCGAAGAACAGCAGGATCGCGTCGTCTACAGTCTCAAGGATTGTCTCGAATCTGTGGCGATCGGGTGAGACAAATCGTCGTGTAGTTTTGTATACTATACTTAACAAAATGATAAAAAACATAACGAACCGACGGCAGGGATCGGGCGTTCCCCCCCGCGATCGCACTTTCCCGCGCCATTCACCCATAACAAACTCACCGTTTAAGAGGACAGACAAGGAGTGAATCCCCACCAATCAACCTCCAGACGAGTTTACGATCCCGAAACCATTGCCGACCATTACCGCCGTCGCCCCTGGCAGGCACTCTGGCGAGTCATCACGGTCATCTGGTTCTTCTCCGGGTTCATCATCGGCTTAATCTGGGATCAGTGGCGACATCGGGGGGTAACGGAAACTCCCAAACGGGCCTCCCAACTGCGGCACGTTCTGACCCGCCTCGGCCCCACCTACATCAAAGTCGGACAGGCCCTCTCGACCCGCCCCGACCTGATTCGGAAAGACTTTTTGGAGGAACTGACGAAACTGCAGGATCAGCTTCCCCCCTTCGACACCCGAATCGCGATGGCGATTCTGGAAAAAGAACTCGATCGCGATCTCGATGCGGTTTTCAGCCAGATTTCCCCCCAACCCGTCGCCGCCGCCAGCTTGGGGCAGGTCTACAAAGCCCGACTCAATACCGGCGAAGAAGTGGCGGTCAAAGTCCAGCGGCCCAATTTGCTGCCCATGTTGACCCTCGACCTGTATTTGATGCGGTTGGGCGCCCGCTGGTTCGCGCCGATTCTCCCCCTCAATTTAGGTCACGATCTCACCCTGATCGTGGATGAATTCGGCGTCAAATTATTTGAAGAAATCGACTATATCAACGAGGGACGCAACGCCGAACGGTTCGCCACCTATTTCGACGGCGACCCGACCATCAAAGTCCCGTCGATTTACTGGAAATACACCTCCACCCGCGTCCTCGTCCTGGAGTGGATCGACGGGTTCAAACTCACCGATATCGACAGCATCGAAGCGGCGGGTTTGGATATGGATTCGCTGATTCTCGTCGGCGTCACCAGCGGGTTGAGGCAACTGCTCGAATTCGGGTTTTTCCACGCCGACCCCCACCCCGGCAACTTATTCGCCATGGCGGACGGCCGGATGGCGTTTATCGACTTCGGGATGATGGACCAGTTGAACCAGCAGACCAAAGAAACCCTGGTCGATTCGGTGGTCCACCTGATCAACAAAGATTACACCGAGTTGGCCGGCGACTTCGTGAGGTTGGGCTTTCTGACGCCGGACACGGACATCCGCCCCATCATTCCCGCCCTGGAGACGGTGATGGGGGATATCATCGGCGAGAGCGTCCGGGATTTCAACTTCAAAACCATCACGGACAGTTTCTCGGAATTGATGTACGATTACCCATTCCGAGTCCCGGCGAAATTCGCCCTGATCATCCGATCGCTGGTGACGCAGGAGGGGATCGCCCTGAGTTTGAATCCGGACTTCAAAATTGTCGAGGTCGCCTATCCCTACGTCGCCCGCCGCCTGTTGAAGGGAGAGACCCCGGCCCTGCGGCGGCGGCTGATCGAAGTGCTCTTCAAAGACGGGCGTTTCCAGTGGCAGCGGTTGGAAAACATGATCGCGATCGCCCAGGCGGACGGCAATTTCGACATCCTCCCGACGGCACAACTGGGGTTGCAATACCTGCTTTCAGAAGAGGGAAATTTCCTCCGCCGCCAGATCGTCCTGGCGCTGACGGAAGACGATCGCCTGCACACCGAAGAAGTGCAACGGCTGTGGGGGTTGATACAACAGGATCTGAAGCCGAGTCGCCTGTTTGACGCGGCTTTGGGGGCGCTGACGGAGTTTTCCACCGCCCAAGTCGCCGCCCTCAGAACCGAGTAAAGAGCTTCTCAAATTTCTGGAAGACTGAACTTTAGCAAAGACCCAAATTTTGGGTCTTTTGTTATGATGTCGGAGACTTTCCAGTTCCATGAGTTCTCGGACGACTGGAACGGAAAAACGGGCATCGCTCGGGGTTGAACAAGGATTTTGAACTTTATGCGTATTCTGATTTACTCCTACAACTATTATCCAGAGCCAATCGGTATCGCGCCTTTGATGACGGAATTGGCCGAAGGTTTCGTCCGCCGGGGCCACGAGGTGCGAGTGGTGACGGGGATGCCCAACTACCCGGAGCGATTGATTTATCCCGCCTACCGGGGCAAACTCTACCACACGGAAACGATCAACGGGGTGACGGTGCAGCGGAGCTTTCTGTGGGCGAACGGTCCGAATCCCGGGTTTAAAGACCGGTTGCTCCTCGACGCCAGCTTTGTCGTCACCAGTCTGGTGCAGTTGTTCAAGGGGTGGAAGCCGGACGCGATTTTTTCCAGCTTGCCCCCCCTGCTGGCCTGTTTTCCGGTGGCGTTGTACGCCGGGGTGAATGGCGTCCCGGTGGTGACGAACGTGCAGGATATCGTCTCCGAGGCGGCCGTGGGCACGGATTTGATTGATAAAGGGAGTGCGATCGCCCGCATTGCCGACGGGTTGGAAAAGTTTTCCTACTCCATTTCCACCCGCATCACCGTGATCGCCGACAAGTTCATCGAAAAATTGGTCGCACAGGGGGTCCCCCGGGAAAAAATCGTTCACATTCCCAATTGGGTGGACACGAACTTCATCCGGCCGCAGCCCCGGGAAAATAATTCCTTTCGGAAAAAACACGGACTCGAAGATCAATTTGTCGTCCTCTATTCCGGCAATATCGCCCGCACCCAAGGCTTGGAAACGGCGGTCGAGGCGGCGGTTCACCTGCAACACGTCCCCGAAATTAAGATAGTTATCGTCGGAGAAGAAAATGCCTTGAATCGCCTGCGAAAACATGGCTCGGCTTGCGGGGTCAATAACGTCCTGTTCCTGCCGTTCATCCCCCGGGAAGAACTGCCGGAAATGTTAGCCGCGGCTGACATCAGTTTGGTGATGCAAAAACGCAGCGTCACCGCCTTTAATATGCCCTCCAAAATTCCCGGGTTGCTCTCGAGTGGGCGCCCCATTATCGCCTCGGTTCCCCCGCAGGGGACGGCGGAAACAGCCGTCGGCATGAGCGGGGGCGGGATCGTCGTCCCGCCGGAAACTCCCGAGGCCCTCGCCGGAGCTATTTTGGACTTGTATCACCATCCGGAAAAAATGGATGCGATCGCCGACCAGGGACGAAAGTATGCCCTAGAAAACTACAAGTTCGAGGTCATTTTAGATCGGTACGAAGCCCTGTTTTCGGAAATTAGCGAACGGGGAAATCCGGTTTTAGCCCCTCAGAGTACCAACAAAGTTTGACGCAATTGAGTTTAGTTTTTCTGCGAATTTTGCCAGGACTCGTAATCCCGTCGCAGTCGGTTGGGAAGCCGGGAGGGGTTTTGGATCTGAACCTGTTCGGGACGGTAATATAACATCGCCGCCATCAGGTAATGGATGGAACGGGGTGCATCTAAACCCTGTCGCAAATAAGTCGCCAAGGTTTGCAGAAAGTCCCATTCTTGTTGGGTGAGTCGTTCGTTTTGAAGGCGACTGTGAAGCAGCGCTCGGAAGGCGTCTCCCATGTCGCGATCGTAGGTCGTCTCCAATATTTCTTCGGGCAAATTCAGCCAAAAGTGGGCGATTTGCCACCGCAGTTGTCGCAGTTCCGCCGCGATGTCGGCATCTGTCGGATCGATTTGAAACAATTTCGCACAGCCACGCGCCCGATTGATCAATTGGGAATTTTCGAGTGGCATCGCCTCCGGTGGAAGTTCCTCGGCTTTTCCGGGTGTCGGCTGCTGTTGGGCGGTGACGGCTCGTTGAATTTGGGCGATCGCTTCGGAATTCTCAAAAATTCGCTGATAATCCGGGTACAGCCACCCCGGCAGGCGCTTGAGGGCATCCCGCACGAACATTTTACCGGGCTGAGAGTACAGCATCACCACCATCAGGCTGTTGATAGAATTGGGTTTGGCCAACCCCGTCGCCACTTTGGCGAGTTGGTTCACCAACACCTGTTCGGAGTCGGTGAGGGGTTCTTTCTGAATGCCACGATTGAGGAGAATTTGATAACCTTTGCCGATGGGTTGTTGATAGAGAGTTTCGAGTTTTTCCGGCGGCTGATTCAGCCAATATTCGGCCATCACCCGCCGGGTGTGGCGCAATTTTTCCACCACTTCCCGATTCGTCGGATCGAGATCGTACAAGTTCACCCAGTCCACCAATTCGGCTAAAAATTGTTGGCGGACGGCGGGTTTTTCCAACGCCGTCGCCTCCTCCTGTCGCCGGCGGAGTTGGAACAGTTGGGCAAAAACGGCCCCCATTTTGACGGCGTGGGCGCGACTGTCGAGAAATTCTGGATTGGCCGCCATTTGTTCGCGGATTTCTTGGCTTTTGCGCTGCCGGCCCCCGACGTCCGTCGCCAATTGAACTGCGGCATCGATGTAAGCTGGTTCGCTGGCGGGAATGGGTTCGTTGGGAAGCAGCGATCGCACCATCGCCGCCCCCATCCGCGATCGCAAGGTGTTCCCCTCCCACACCACCACCGGCAACCCCACTTCTAGGGGATCGACGAGGGAAGTCGTCCCGGCGTAGGGGAAAGAGTCGAGGTAAATATCCCCCAATTGCAACACGGCTTTGACTTGGGCGCGGTTGGGAAGTGCCCCGAGTATTTTCAACCGTTTCGGATCGATATTGTGGCGGTTGAGGAGGGCTTGCATTTGCTGCCGAAATGCCACTTCCGGATATTGGTGCGTCCAACTGGCGCCGAAGGGCAACACCAGCAAATTTGAATGGGGCACCGCCGCCAAAATTTTCACCCAAGTTTCCCGCAACTCGGGCGTCAGTTTGTACAAATTCGCGCCGGAAACAAATGCGATCGCGTCGTCGGGAATTCCCAACTGTTGCCGTTGGGGAGGCGGGGCGCTTTTTTGCGGTTCGACGGTGTAGCTGAAACAGCAACCCGCCCCCGGAATTTTGACCAGTTTTTCTCGATAGTGGTCACTTCCATTTTTCGGCAATTCCATCAATTCCCCGGCGATGTAAAAGTCGATATTTTTGAAGCCGGTGGTGACGGGGGAATTGAAACAGGTGAGTTGCACCCGCGCCAGCCGGTGACAGGCGATCAAGGTGATTTCGTGGGTGACGGCGGTGACGTTTGTCCCCACCAATAAAACGTCTAATTCGTCCCCGCGAATGGCGGTGACTTGTGCCATCAGGGAACCGGAGAGTTGGACGAATTTATCGGCGCGATCGCGGCAGTATTGTTCCACCGAATTGCCGTCGGTTTGCAGGGCGTACAGCACCACTTCAAACTGTCCCCGATGCAAATATTCAAAGGCGGGGAGGGTGGCGAATGTCTCGGTCATCGGCCCGAAATGCTTGCTCAAAATGCCGACGCGAATTTTTTGGCGCTCGGCCGATCGCTGAGGGATTTCCCAGTCAATTTGAGCGCCCCGACTCCGCAACGCGAACTCGATGATATCCCCCCGCAGGGTGTAAATTTCTTTGAGGTTTTCGGTATTAAAATACAGGCTAATGACGCGGCAGTGGATCGTCACAAACCAGGCGATATTTTTCCAGTTTTGGGAGTCTTTGTTTGCGAAAATTGAGCGGTGTAAATATCGCAGCAATCCCAGGAAATACTGGCGGTAGCCATCGGCTTCTCCCACTTCCTGGAAGAATTCGGGGTTGGAGAGGAGAAAATCCAAATAGTCCGCCGCCAGCCATTGGGGGAGCGCCAACTTTTCGTAGGGAATGGAAAGTTGGTGGGGCCAGAAGTACAGCATCGCCGCGATCGCCGTCCCGTGGGAATAGTTATCCGCGATCGCCGTTTGCAGGGTGCGGCCGTACTGGATTTCTGACTCGGTTTTGACTTCCTGTTTGATGCCACTTTTTAACAGCAGTTTGTGCGCCTTACCTGGCGCCCCGGCGCGGGCACTTTCGAGGCTTTCGGGTTCGCAATTCCACCAGAATTCCGCCAACTCCCGGCGCAACTGTCGCAGTCGATCCAAAACGGTGCGATCGCCACTTCCCCGGTTGTAGCGCTCCACCAAATCGGTGACATCCGCCAAAAATTGGTCGGGATTTGATACAATATTGGAAGCGGATCGAACGGGGTGGATGACGATGCCCCGCTCCTGCAAAATCTGCGCCGCGGCTCCCACTTCCTCCGGCGTATATAAGTTGGGGTGGAGGGCGATAATTTTGGCTTTTTGGACGGCGAGGGTTTCGCGATCGCCGAGTAAGTTTTGCAGCCGGGAACCGTCGCCATATTGGCGGTAATACAAATAGGGTTTGGGGAGGCGATATCCCCGCCAGCCACTTTCGTAAGCCGCCACCCAGAATTCCCAGTCTTCGAGTCCCGCCTCCATCTCCGTTTTTAAACCGCCGATGCGATCGCAAATCGATCGCCGAAATAGGGACGTGATGCTGGCTTGATTGGACCGCAGCAGCCGACTCGGATCGAAATCCCCGTCGGTTTTGACTCCCTGTTGAGTTCCGAAATATTCGATATCGGTGTAGACGAACCCGACATCCGGTTTTTGTTGCAAAATTTCCAGGGTTTCCGCCAGAAAATTGGGGTGCAACTTGTCGTCCGCATCCAAAAATAACAGGTAATTTCCCCGCGCCTGACTCAAGCCTAGATTTCGCGCCGCGACGACACCTTTATTGTCTTGATTGATGAGTTTTAAAGCGCGATCGCGGTGCAGTTCGATCAGCAATTCAGCCACAACGGGTGTCCCGTCGGAACTGCCATCATTGACGATGATACATTCCCAGTCGGCGATCGTTTGCGCCAAAAGACTATCGACGGCTTCCTTGAGATAATTCGCCTGATTGTAGCAGGGAATGATAATCGAAATTTGGGGAGTTGTGGGAGTGCCTGCACGCATAGAATCGAGTTCGCTTGGGGAAACGGGAACCGGAACGGAAGTTTTCGGCTGAATGCCGCGCTGAGAAATGCCGTATTCGTGCCAAATCTGGCGCACTTCCTGAACCATTGTCGGCGATGTCTTTTCTAAACCCTGGGGATGTTCGTAGTATAACCCAAAAACCTGCGGTAATTTCACAATTTTTTCTGTTTTGCCAACCCGCAGCCAGAATTCGTAATCCCCGGCGACCTCAAATTCCGAACGGAAATCGCCATATTTTTCGTGAAGGGATTTCCGCCACATCGGCTGGGGGCCTAAAATGCAGCGACGCTCCAGTTCTTCATAACTAAATTCCGGCCAATTCCAGCGCCGGTTCGCTTGAGTGTTATCAAAGGTTTCGTTGGCGTTTTGGGTGATGAGTTGATCGCCGTAAACGATCGCGACATTCTGATTTTTATCCAAATAATCCGCCATCACTTCCAACGCATCTTTTCGGTGGCGATCGTCGGTGTTGGCGTTAGTGATATAATCTCCTTTTGCCAACGCGATCGCCCGATTCCAAGCCGCGTAGAGGGTTTCCCGATTTTCGGTTTGGTGATAAACAATCTGGGGGTATTGGCTCTGAAATTCCGAGACAATTTGCTTTTCGTTCTGCTCCGACTTGCTGTCGATAATGATAATTTCCAATTCCCCCTTTTGAGACAGGGTTTGATTCGTCAAGTCTTCCAAACATCCCCGCAGGAATTTCTCGGAGTTGTAAGTCGAAACAATCGCAGAAACTCGGGGATATAATCGAGAGTTTGATTTTATTTGAGCCGCTTTTTGGAGCAAGGCATTGCCGACCGTTTTTCCCATTTTAGACCAAGAAAACTGTCGCGATTGCTCTAAACCTGCGACAATAAGTTTCTGTCGAATGTCGGATTTTTGAACATCGATTAAGGCTTGAACGAGACGGTCAATATCGCGATCGCCGACATAAATAGCGGCTTCCCCGGCTACTTCTAAAAGGGAACTGTTGGGACAAGTAATCACCGGACACCCACAAGCCATTGCCTCTGCGATCGGCATCCCAAATCCTTCATATTTGGACGGATAAACCAAGGCGATCGCACTAGAATATGCCACTTTGAGTTCCGCGTCACTCAATGTTAAGATTTTAACGCTACGTTCAGAAACAAATTGTGCCAATCCCTTTTCCAGCGTCGGTTTTCCGCCGACACAAACAATTTCTAAATCTCGGTTATTAGCCAGACGCGAAAACGCTTGAAAAAATAAAATTGTGTTTTTGGCATTTTTCCAACCCACCCGTTCACCAACGATCAGAAAATAGGATTTTGACAGACCGTACTTGCATCTAAAATTAGCCTTCTCTTCATCGGAAGCCGGAGAAAATTGGCTTTCGACTCCACAATGAGCGATCGTTACGGAATCAGGCGAAATTTGCGGGAAATATCGAATTAAATCGCGAGCCGTATTTTCTGATATTGTCAGATAAGAAACTGCTCGCCGAATTCCCTCATGTTTTTCTCGCCATTCCGGACAGTTGAGATTTTGTCCGAAGACTTCCGGAATCATATCGTAAGCCATCAATACCGACGGGGTAGAAACCGGAGTCGTATAATAAGTTGAAATAAACAGATCGGCTTTTTGTTCATCACAAACTCGCTGTAACATTTGCCGATCGCGCTCCGTGTCGTTAGAATTGTATCGCGGAATTGTTCGATATCGAATTCCGGGAATCTTGGGGGTGGTTCCCTCCCGATCTAAAACTAGAATATGGCTGGCAAAACCATCGGCAACCCACGCCGAAAAGAGCGAACGCCAGACCCTAGCGATCCCCGTATTGTTCAATTGAAAGAAAACGCCGTCAACCAATATTTGGAAGGATTTATTTTGACGATCAGCAGCTTTTTTGGCAAGGGAAATTTCTCGGAGATAGT
Organism: Lyngbya sp. CCY1209; assembly: GCF_035615495.1. Taxonomy (GTDB): domain Bacteria; phylum Cyanobacteriota; class Cyanobacteriia; order Cyanobacteriales; family Microcoleaceae; genus Limnospira. Next base: position 13,907 of record NZ_JAJENU010000445.1, read on the forward strand.
CGGCTTCGGTTCGCCGTCCGGACTGTGAGCTGTGCTTGACCTGACATGATTGATAAAATAAATGGGGTGAAATTACTTTTTCTGTCAGCAGATGTAGAGAATTTCCATAGGTGTACAAATTCAATCCGAACCGCTCGGCGATGATGGATAAGGCTTTCTTTGTATAAATCGAAATATGCTGACCTTCCGACAATGCATAGTACCACCAATCTTTGGGTTTAGGATTATTCTCCGGCAGCAGTTGGGTACTGAAAAATAGGCTGCGAGAAAATTTGAGAATTTTTTCGATTTCTTCTCGGGGATTGACCAAGTGTTCCAAGACTTCAAAAGCCGTGACTAAATCATAGTTATCGTCGGAATTTTCCCCGACTTCAAACCCTTGATAAAATAGGTTTTGACAATAGCGATCGCACCCGTAAAAATCGAATCCAGATTCTCGCATCAGTCGGACAAACAAACCGTAACCGCAACCATAATCGAGAAATTTGCCGCGACGATCAAACAAGTTGACAATTAAGTTTTCCGCGATTTGGGAAAATTCCAGATTGCGGGCGACCAATCCCACGTCACTATCCGCGATCGGTTCTGCATAAGCTTCGGCTAACCAATCGGGATCTTCCGTTTGAACAAAACCACAGTTGATACACTGAAAATAATCGACATCATATTTGTTTAAAATTTGCGCGCGATCGAAGAATTGGGAGGTGGAACCGCAAACCTTACAGGTGGTATTTTTGCCAATCATAGACATCGCATTCTGCTGTCCAGAAAACATGATTTTTTCTGTAAATTCATCGGCTTTTAGGTGGGCTTTAACCGCCTGCGGATGCCGCATTGGAAATGTCATCGTTCCCGTTTCCATATGGGCAAATTGACTCGGCTCGGGTGTGTGGGTCGCCCCCCGATCAAAACCGATATTGGAAACCAAATTGACCTCGGGTAAAATGGTTAAACCATTACGACTCCAGCAGGTCAATGTCCAAACATAAGCCCAGGAGTTAAAACCCCGATAATTATTTTCAAAAATATTCGACCAATATTTGACGGCTTCGGGTTCGGAAAAAAGGGTTTCCAGCCACCGACTGTCCCTCAGTTGCGGCCAGGAACTCATGGAGTCGTCGTACTGTTGCCAAGCTCGACGCCAGGTCGCCCAACCCCAGCAGTGGGGGTATCGAGAAAAATAATAACTATCCGCCGTGTATCGTCGCCCGAATTGGAAATTATCTCCGGAGATCGCCATCACCCTCGGATCGCGATCGTACCGCTTCAACAGTTCCTCGCAAAAGGGAAAAAACGTCAGATCCGGGATGCAGTCGTCTTCCAAAATGACCGCCGATTCCACCCGTTCAAATGCCCAATTTAAACCGCTCGAAATCCGTTGCCGGCATCCCAAATTGACCGCGGAATAATTCCTCAAAATTTCGCAGTCCCAGTTCGCCTGTTCGACAATTTGTCGCGCCGCCTGACAGCGCTCCCGATCCGACGGGCGATCGCTCCGGGGGCCGTCCGCAATCACCAACAATTGACGCGGTTTGACCTGCCGGATCGCCTCAAATACTCGTGCCGTGGTTTGAGGACGATTATAGATAATAAAAATAACCGGAGTTTCCATCACAATAATTAAATCGAATCATCGCAGCGATTGTGAGCTTCAGCATATCCCAAAGAAATTCCCAAACAGGAGCTTCTGGCGCTGGGCAACGGGGCATTTTTTAAAAAGCTGTCATCTCGAAAGAAAATTGACGTGCAGGTTTTATAAGTTTGAGTCGCGACGAGTCCGAAAAAATCGATCCGTTTGAACCCGCCGTTCATCAGATGTTCGATGCCCCGATCGTAGATGTACCGATCAGTATTGTCAAAAATGATAAATCCCGTCGGTTTCAATTTAGAAATGCTGTGCATCGCGCACCGATTGCGGTTGATGCCGTCCACGACGACAACATCAAAGCTACAGTCAGGATAATCCCAGATTTTAGCCGCATATTTCTCCTCATCTTCGATCAAGAAAATCGCAGCGTTCGCCATCAGCCGATCGCGCAACTTTCCGTACCAATTCGGATCGCTTTCCACCGCGATCGTCCGTGCCACCCGCGCCGCATACCATTGGGTCGAGTATCCACTTCCGTATTCAAAAACCTGAAAATCCGGTTTCAAATGATTTTCGACAAATTCGATCGCGGGATAATTATACCAAGGAATCGGTTGTAATGCCCCGTTGACAGGTTCCTGACCTTTGAGAGACTGTACCCATCCCGATGTCTCCAAATAATTCAAATTGGGTTGCGTCGCCCCCTCCGGCAAATAACGGCGGGTTTCGAGTTCCCGAATTTGTCGGCGACAGCGATTCACCTCACTCAGACACCCTCGCCGGTGATACAACGCCTCTAAACAGAGATAAACATCAATGGCATCGGGTTGCAGTTGCAAGACTTGTTCGTAAGCCCGGATCGCCTTTTCAGCCTGATTTCCAGCTTGTAACGCTTGACCGAGAATGCGATAAGCCCCGGCACAGTCCGGTTGAGACTTGATCGCCTCGTGACAAATTGCGATCGCCGATTCCAACTTTCCCGCCGCCAGATCCGCTTTCGCCCGGGCATTAAGTTGCGAAACCCCCGCATCTGCCGGAGGGCGGTCGATATCGCGATGAACAGGATTCCCCATGAGTCACTATATATTAAGGTCGGATGTCGAGGCTCAAGCTTCGGTCAGCAAAGGAAATAATAATACATCATCAACCGCCCCTGTGCTCCCCCTGCTCCCCCTGCTCCCCCTGCTCCCCATCCCCCCGACCCCCCCAGCCTTTCTGAAAAATACGTTAAGATTGGTAAACAATAATATAAAGGTACCAGATCCTCTGGTAGCGACAAAGAATCGATAGGAGGACAGACGCCGGTGAATAAACGGTGGAGAAATGCGGGCTTATATGCACTGCTGGCCATTGTCGTCATTGCTTTGGCAACGGCATTATTCGATAAACAGCCCCAAACTCGGGAAACCTGGAAATACAGCACGTTCGTCCAGGAAGTCCAACAGGATCGGGTCGAGCGAGTGAGCATCAGTGCCGATCGCAGCAAAGCGCTCGTTACGGCCCAAGACGGCTCCAAAGTGTTGGTCAACCTGCCCAACGACCCCGATTTGATTAACATTCTGACCCAAAACAACGTCGATATTTCCGTCCTGCCCCAGAGCGACGAGGGATTCTGGTTCAAAGCATTGAGCGGCCTTTTCTTCCCGGTTTTGCTGCTGGTGGGACTCTTCTTCCTGTTGCGCCGCGCCCAAAGCGGCCCGGGCAGCCAAGCCATGAACTTCGGCAAATCTAAGGCCCGGGTGCAGATGGAACCCCAAACCCAAGTCACCTTCGGGGATGTGGCCGGCATCGAACAGGCCAAACTCGAACTCAGCGAAGTCGTAGACTTCCTCAAAAACGCCGATCGCTTCACCGCCATCGGTGCCAAAATCCCCAAGGGCGTGCTGCTGGTGGGTCCCCCCGGAACCGGTAAAACCCTGCTGGCCAAAGCCGTCGCCGGAGAGGCGGGCGTGCCCTTCTTCAGCATCTCCGGTTCCGAATTCGTGGAAATGTTCGTCGGCGTCGGCGCCTCCCGGGTCCGCGACCTATTCGAGCAGGCCAAAGCCAACGCCCCCTGTATCGTGTTCATCGACGAAATCGACGCCGTGGGCCGCCAGCGGGGTGCGGGCCTCGGCGGGGGCAACGACGAGCGGGAACAGACCCTCAACCAGCTACTCACCGAAATGGATGGCTTTGAGGGCAACACCGGCATCATTATTATTGCCGCCACCAACCGCCCCGACGTCCTCGACAGCGCCCTGATGCGCCCCGGACGCTTCGATCGCCAGGTGGTCGTCGATCGCCCCGACTACGCCGGACGCTCCGAAATCCTCAACGTCCACGCCCGCGGCAAGACCCTCGCCAAAGATGTAGACCTCGACAAGATCGCCCGCCGCACCCCCGGTTTCACCGGCGCCGATTTGTCGAACCTGCTCAACGAAGCGGCCATCCTCGCCGCCCGCCGCAACCTGACCGAAATTTCGATGGATGAAGTCAACGACGCCATCGATCGCGTCCTGGCCGGTCCCGAGAAAAAAGATCGGGTGATGAGCGAAAAACGCAAAACCCTGGTCGCCTTCCACGAAGCCGGTCACGCTTTGGTTGGTGCCCTGATGCCGGATTACGACCCGGTGCAGAAAATCAGCATCATCCCCCGGGGCCGCGCCGGCGGACTGACCTGGTTCATGCCCAGCGAAGACCGCATGGATTCCGGACTCTACAGCCGGTCTTACCTGCACAACCAAATGGCGGTCGCCCTCGGCGGTCGTCTGGCCGAAGAACTCGTCTTCGGGGAGGAAGAAGTGACCACCGGCGCCTCCAACGACCTCCAGCAGGTGACTCGGGTGGCCCGCCAGATGATCACCCGCTTCGGGATGAGCGATCGCCTCGGACCCGTCGCCCTCGGCCGCCAGCAGGGCAACGTCTTCCTCGGCCGGGACATCATGTCCGAGCGGGACTTCTCCGAAGAAACCGCCGCGGCCATCGACGAAGAAGTTCGGGCTCTGGTGGAATCGGCCTATTCCCGCGCTCGCCAGGTGTTGGAAGAAAACCGCCCCGTCTTGGATAAGTTGGCGGAAATGCTGATCGAGAAAGAGACGGTGGACGCCGAAGAATTGCAAGATTTGTTGGCATCCAGCGACGTGAAAATGGCCGCGATCGCCTAATATCAGATCCGGTTATTTACCCGACAAACTTTTTGAGTCGGGTGTAGGGTGTAGGGTGTAGGGTGTAGGGTTTTCCTCTTTCCCTCCAGCCCTCTCGATGTCCGAGTCTTTGACCGGATTTGATATAACGATCCGTTTCATTTTCATCAATATGGGGCCATCCGTTTCATCGGGTGGCTCTTTTTTTGCGATCGCGACAACTGTTCAAAAATCGGCGGGGAATCTCCACGCGATCGCCCCAGTGCAAATGAAGGTAAGATGCGTGCAAGTTGGGGTAATTGTTCCAGCCTTCGGTTTCCAGATCGCGATCGCTCCCGTAGCGACACATCTGATAGGGGGACGTATCCGATGTTGTCGAAATGTGGGAATGGTGAAATTGGTGGCCGCAGACGGTTTCCCCGGCGGCGAACAGGGGCGTTTCCCGCAACACTTCGGCTTGGTAATAACCCAGCGTCAGCCGTTTTTCCATAATCGCCCCGGCGGGTAAAATCCCCGCCATCGGCCAGCTTTTGCCTTGGAAATCGACAATGCGATCGCACAAATACATCAACCCCCCGCATTCGGCGTAGGTGGGGATGCCGGATTGAATGAGCGATCGCACATTTTGCAACGTTTCCCGATTCCGACTCAACCCTTCGGCGAAGACTTCCGGAAATCCGCCCCCGAAATAGAAGCCGTCGATGTCCGCCGGAACCGCATCTGTGAGGGGACTCCAAAACACCAGTTCCGCCCCCAATTCCCGCAAACTATCCAGATTGTCGGCGTAGTAAAAACTGAAAGCCGCATCCCGGGCGATCGCAATTCGGATACCGGAAAATGGAGCTCCCCTCCGATCTCCCCCCTTACAAAGGGGGGCCGGGGGGGATGGGGCGGGGGGGGGATCGCCAATGGGGGACCGGGGGGATGTCGTTTCCGCCGACAACAGTGGCAACAACCGTTCCCAATCGAAACAGCGTCCCGCCAACGCCGCCAGCCGCCCCAGGAGTGCGTCGAGTTCCGGGAGCTCCTCAGCGGGGACCAAACCCAGATGGCGATCGGGGATTTTGATATGATCCTGGCGGCGGACGACGCCCAAAATCGGCAAATCGAGCGGTTCGATCGCCGCTTTGAGTAAATCCAGATGGCGATCGCTCCCGACGCGGTTGAGGACGATTCCCGCAAATTTGAGGTGGGGATAAAGGGTCGAAAAACCGTGGGCGATGGCCGCGGCGGAACCGGAGAGGCGGGCACAGTCGATCGCCAAAATGATCGGCAAATCCAACAACTCGGCGACGTGGGCCGTGGATGCGATCGGGACCTTTCCCCCGCCAACGGGAAGGCCGTCAAAGAGCCCCATCACCCCCTCAATTAACCCCAATTGTCCCCGCCGGAGGTGGCGGGAAAAACAGCGTCTGACGTAATCCTCCGAAGTCAGGATCGGGTCGAGGTTGCGACAGGGTTTCCCGGTGACATATTCGTGAAACATGGGGTCGATGTAATCCGGCCCCACTTTGAAAGACTGAACGTCAAATTGTCGGGATTTCAAATAGGCCAGGAGACAGAGGGTGAGGGTCGTCTTGCCCACACCGCTGCGCTCTCCCGCAATTATGACAGTCATGGATGGCAGGGACAACAACTAATCATCGTCAATTATCAATGATCAATTGTCAATGATCAATTATTCCCCGCGCGATCGTCCCGGCCACAAAAAAAGACGGCCCGAACTATCGCTTCGGTTTGGTTTTCACGCTCACCGGACCGTTGACTTGGGTCTGGCAAGCCAAACGATAATTGTCGGGCTTTTTCTTGAGAATGCGTTCCTCGACCGGGGTTTTGGGGGAGAGATTGTCCATCCCTTCCACCACTTCCACGATGCAGGTGCCGCATTGGCCGTAGCCGCCGCAGTTCATCAATTTTCCCTTAAGCGTATACAGATCCACTTGATTTTCCAGGGCTTTGAGTCGGAGATTGGCCCCATCTGCGGCAATTACTTCGCGATTCTCGTTGACAAAATTGATATTAGCCATTACGAATTCCTAAATGGATCGACATCGGTCTTCAAAAAAACTTGGGGACATCCTCCAGACGCTCACGACTCAGAGCGACAAAAACCGGAGGCGTCGCGGGCTCCGTTAAAAATGTTAACAAACTGTTTTGACTTTTTGTCTTTTCCTGTCGGATGAGTCCGGTTGTGAAGGGAGTTGAGATGCACCCGTCCATTTCTTAGGGTCGATCCTGTAGGATGCTTCCCGGCAGGTTGCTCACCGCCCGCCGCAGTTGGGCCAAGGCGCGGTTGTAACCGATGATCGCCTGCAACAACTGGTTTTGGGCGCGGGTGAGGCTAGTTTCCTGGTTGATCACGTCTGTCTGAGTTCCCACCCCAGCCTGGAATCGCAGTCGGGCCAGGCGCAGAGCTTCCGTAGCTTCCTCGACACCCAAATTCGCCACCCCGATATTTTCAAAACTGGCCTGTAGGTCATAAAATGACTCCTCGATATTGCGGCGGATCTGGTTGCGGGTCTGGGAAAATTGCTCTTCGGCGATCGCGATACCGAGCTCTTGCTGTCTGGCTCTCGCTTTGGCCGCGCCGCCGTCGAAGAAATTCCACTGCAACTGAAGTTGGACGCTGTAGCCGTCCGCCCAACCCTGGTTCGCGAAGGGGCTCGCATCGTCGGAAAGCAGTCCGAGGACGTTGTAGCTGGCCGCCGCCGTCAAGTTAGGCCGGGTGGCGGCGAGGGCCTGCTGCCGCCGCTCCTCGGCGACGTTGCGGGCAATGAGTTGCTGTTCGAGTTCCGGGCGATTTTTGTAAGCCAGGACAATCGTCTCGTCGAGGGTAAACTCCCACGTCCCCGCCAGGGCGATGGGGTCCGCGGCTACCAAATTGGCGTTCTGACTCACATTGACCAGAACAGACAAATTTCGCCGTGCCGTTTTCTGGTTGCTGATGGCATTGGTCAGATCCTGCTGGCTACTCGCCAGGGTGACGCGGGCCTGCAGGACTTCAAATCGGGTCCCCACCCCCGCCCGTTCCAGGGCTTCGGCATCCTCCAAACTTTTTTGGGCGTTTCGCACGGCGGCACGTTGAATTTCCACCGTGGCATCCGCGGCCTGGAGGGTGTAGTAGGTGTCCGTCACGTTCAGATAGGTCTCTTCGACCACCCGCTCCAGCTCCAATTCTGCCGCCCGCAATTGTTCCTCGGCCTCCCGAATTCGCGCCCCCCGCGCCCCGCTCAACCCGAAGTCGTATTGGATTTGAAGGGAGTTGTCGAAGCTGGTGCTGCCGAAGGGGATGGCAAATGGGCTTTGATCTTGGATATCTTGGCCGGCCGCTGCGGCTTTGCGACGCTCGTTGCGAATCCGGCGGTTCTGCGCCCGGGTGGAGATGGTCGTTGACGCACTCTCGGAGCGGACCAAGCTGGAGGTAAACGACAGGCTGGGATACAGTTCCGCCTGGGCGACCCGCAGGTTGGCGAGGCTCTGGTCAACTTGGAGTTGCAAAACGGCAATTTCTTCGTTGTTGCGCCGCGCCAGGTCGAGGGCTTGCTCCAGTGTGATGGGGACCGTTTCTTGAATTTCCACCTGGTCCGGCTGGGTGGGAAAGTAGAGCGGGTTGCTGCTCGGAAACAGGATCGCCGGCGGATCGGTTCGCAAGGTTCCGTCCGGGTAGGGTTGGGGATAGGGTTCCGTCGGCGGGGTCAGATCCGGGACTTGCAGGGCGGGCTGGGCCACCTGGGCTAACAGCACTGGTTCCGCCAGAATGTTGTCGATCGCCGCTTCGGGTTGTCCGATACCGCCGAAGTCCGTTTGCACATAGCCCGTGCCTAGACTCAGGGCCGATCCTCTTTGAAAGGGGAGTTCGTCTGCGGGAGCCAACAGCTCGGCCTCGGTCTCAAAGGTGCGGGCGATCGCTTCAGTTTGTAGCGCCCCCCTCCAGTCCGGTCGGGCATCGAGTCGGGGCGGAGTCGGGGCTGGGTGAGGCCCGGCCGGCTCCTCGATCGCTGCCGACGGCGCGGGTGAGGCCGCCGCTTGACTCGGCGGCTTCGGGGCGGAGTCGGCCTGGGGACGGGGCGGCGCCGGCGGG
>NZ_JAJENU010000446.1:0-8130 GCF_035615495.1 Lyngbya sp. CCY1209
GCAGATGACGCAGATTTCTGATTTTTTATGTGGGTCGCAGGTGATGGGGCTTTTGTGAATTATGGTCGATCTCAACGTAGATGACAGGGCGATGGCGGCGGTGCTCGGGCAGTCCCGGGCGATCGCGGTGGTGGGCCACTCGGACAAACCCCACCGCACCAGCTATCAAATCGCCCAATTCTTGAAACGGCAGGGGTATCGCGTTTATCCCGTGAATCCGGTTGTGGCGGAAATTGATGGCGAGCCCTGCTATCCTTGTTTGGAAACGGTTCCGGAGGCGATCGATATCGTGAATGTTTTTCGGCGATCGCGATATCTCCCGGAAATTGTGGACGAGGCGATCGCGGTGGGGGCGAAAACGGTTTGGGGGCAGTTGGGGGTGTCGGACGCGATTTTCTGATAAAAATTGAATATAGCCCAATGTGGAACCATTTGTAAAATTGTCCGGCCCCCAAACCCCCAATACTGGGGGCTTTGAGCGGATCGATTTTTCACGAATCATTTCACACTGCTATATGTCCGCATGAATGTGATGCAAAAATGAATCAGGCTCCTGAGTTGGAAATGCGATCGCCCCAGTCCGAACCCGTCCCGGTGGTGGAAACCCAGAATTTGGGCAAGTTCTACCGGACGGGGTTTTGGATGAACCAAAAAATCGAGTCCCTGCGAAGTTGTACCCTGACGCTGTATCGGGGGGAAACTTTCGGCTTGCTCGGCCAAAACGGGGCGGGAAAGACGACGTTATTTAAACTGTTGTTGGGGTTGGTGCGTCCCACCTCCGGAAGGGCGTCGCTGCTGGGAAAACCCATCGGCGATCGCCCGGTGAAACAGCGGGTGGGATATTTGCCGGAAAACCCCTATTTTTACGACCACCTGACGGGGTGGGAGTTTTTGGAGTTCGCCGCAGAATTGTTCCAAATTCCCCGGGGGGTGAGTCGCCGGCGCATCCCCGAGTTATTGGATTTGGTGGGACTGGCGAAGTCGGCGGCGGTGAAAAAGCAGATGCGCCAGTATTCCAAGGGGATGTTGCAGCGCATCGGCATGGCTCAGGCGTTGATTAATGACCCGGAGTTGGTGTTTCTGGATGAGCCGATGTCGGGGTTGGACCCGATGGGGCGCTATCAGATCCGGGAGATTATTTTATCGCTCAAAGACCAGGGAAAGACGATCTTTTTTAACAGTCACGTCCTGTCCGACGTGGAGAAGATTTGCGATCGCGTCGGGATTCTGGTGCGGGGGGAATTGATCTGTGCCGGTTCCCTGGACGAGTTGTTGGGGACGGCGGCAACTTACGCGGTGACGGGGAAGGGGGGCGATCGCGAAACACTCGAAAATTGGCTGGAAAATTTCGATAGGGAGCGGGACAGTTGGCAGGGACACCTCACCGGCGATCCCCAAGCGTTTTTGGAGCATTTACAAGCAGATGGGGGACAGTTAATTTCCATGAACTTATCCCGCCTCACTCTGGAGGAATTTTTCATGCGGCAGTTGCGCGATCGGGGGATTACTTCGAGCAGTTAAGGCGATCGGCCGGCAACGAAAACGAAGCCAAAACCGAAATCGGAGCGAGTCCGATCTGGGAACTCTCCAGGAACCCATTCTATCAGATTGGTATATCGGATGAGTCGTCATTGTCAACTCTGGTACACTCACAGTGTTGAGAAATCGGGTCAACTCGGCACTCCACCGCCTGGAAATGTAACACCCTTTTTTAGAACTCGAATCATGGCCCAATTCCCGGGGGTATCGTGTAACAATTTGTAAATAAAAGCGTTGGATTGAAAAGCAAATTATTAAATTTTGTTATTTTTTGCTGAAAAGTCAAATCGGTAAGGTACGATGAAATCGTCGAATTACTCATGGGGTGGTCATCAAGCGAACTGCTGCTGCGGAGTCGGTACAAAAGTCAGGTCAAGCCCAAGAGACCCTGGAGCCGATGGGTGAAATGAGAACACCAACCTCCTGACCCTCATTTTTCCGGGGCAACCACTGTGTCATATTCATTGTTTGTCGATTGGCTTGCGATTGTACCCCCGTCACGACTGCAATCTTTACCCTCTTCGTGGTCTGTCAAGATCGACATTGTGGGCCGACCCACGTTCGTCATACCCAATTGGAAATTGCCAACCCCAGCACTAGAATTGGCAGTCCACTCAAGCCGGAGGACTGAGTTCAGAGGTTTTTGAACTCAAATATTTTCGGCTTTCAGAGTCTCAAAATCTCTCGCTTTTTGATAGCGAGAGGGGTTGGTTTGTGAGAATCAAATGCTGCAATGGTTCGCGAAGGCGATCGGCGATCGGTCTGGTTGGCAATCCTTTAATTGGCGAACATTCGGCAAGATTTGGATATCGCGGTGTTTCATGGATAAGCTAAAATGGTTGATTATTTAGAGCCGAATGATGCACAGACCAGTGCAACATTCTTAGGGCTAGTTAATGGGTAGACCGGTAATTACGGTCTGAGCATCGATCCGTCCGGCGATGAAGACTGGTTTCAATTTGAAACCTCTGAACCTGAAACCGGCAGTTTCTACGGCGAGGTCGATATCTCCTTCAACGGCGGGAATGGAGACCTAGACTTGGCACTTTATGATGCCAATGGGAATTTCCTCACCAGTTCAGCAGGTACGGGAGATTTTGAGAGTATCACTCTACCGAGTGCGGGTACTTACTTCGCTCAGGTTTATGGATGGAACGGAGCGAGTAACCCTGACTATGACCTCGAAATCTTTGCGCCGTTCATCTCGGGAGGAGGCTCATCAAATGATGAGTACGAACCCAACGACACCCGCGAGACGGCGGCTGATCTCGGTTCCGTGACTGCCTTGGCGGAGTACGAAAACCTGGTCATTGAGTCCGAAGATGATGACTGGTTCACCTTCACGACCAGCGGAATGGGCGGATTTGATGCCGAGGTGCGGATTAATTTCTCCCATGACCTCGGAGATCTGGACATGGTTCTCTACGATGCGGGGGGGAATCAGATTGGAAGTTCAACTAGCACTTCAGAGGAAGAACGTATTAGTTTGGCAAATCAACCTGCGGGAACCTATTACGTCCAAGTTTACGGATGGAACGGAGCCAGCAACCCAAACTATACTCTGGCTATTGACAACCCCCAAACCCAATCGGATGACCCATACGAAGACAATAATATCTTCGCAGAGGCGTCTCCTCTGGGGTCTGTACAGGGAGAAGTCTCTTATGACAATTTAGCCCTGCTGGATGACGATTGGTTTTCTTTTGATATCTCTGGGCAGGGTGTATTCGGAAATGAACTGGCGATCGCATTTGACGGTTCTGTTGCCGACCTTGACTTGAAAATTTACTCTGATGGCAACACTCTGATCAGTTCGTCTACCGGTACGGGCGATTACGAAAGTATTAGTTTGGCAGGATTTGACCCAGGTACCTATTATGCCCAAGTGTTTGGCTACCAAGGGGCTACCACTTCTGATTACGAGCTGATCATCGATGCTCCTTACGGGACGGGAAACGTTGGTAATGACGATCGCTATGAATCCAACGATTCTGCAACTGAAGCTAACACTTCTGCTAATTTGGGGCTCAGACGGGGTTACAACAACGTCTACAACAACTTAGTGATTGCCCCTCCTGAAGTCGGTGAATCAGAGGAGTCCGACTGGTTCAGATTTGAGATTGATGGTGATGGATTTTTCGATCATGAAGTTCGGATCGAGTTTTCTCATGCTGCGGGCGACCTCGATCTCCAACTGTATGCAGCAGAGGATCCTGTCAATCCATTGAGCGGCTCCTACAGCATAACTGATGATGAAATAGTCAGCCTGGACGGACTGGGAGCGGGAGTCTATTACGCCCGTGTTTATGGCTATGGCGGAGCCACAAACCCCAACTATACTCTGATAATTGATGCACCAGAGGGAACGGGTACAGGTAACGGCCGTGACGATCGCTTAGAAGAGAATGATAGTCTTGAGAGTGCATGGCCTTTGGGTGTGTTGCAAGGGGTGAACTTCATCGAGAATGGTGCCGTGCTGACCGCCTTAGACGATGACTGGTATCAATTTGAGATGACCGGAACGGGTGGGGCGAATCATGCTGTCACGATCAACTTTATAGACGATTTCGGAGACCTCGACCTCGAACTCTACGATGCAAACAACAGCCCGCTCAACGGCTCCTACAGCGTTACCGATAATGAAACCGTGAGCCTGGAAGGACTCGCACCGGGAGTCTATTACGCCCATGTTTATGGCTATGCCGGAGCCGAAAATGATTACACCCTGACCATCAACGCCCCGGGTGATGATACGGGTGTGGGTGTCGGTTCAGATGACAGTTATGAGTCTAACAATTCTCGCGAAACGGCATCGGATCTGCGAGAGTTGAGGGGGTTGAATACTTACTCGAACCTGGTGATTGCACCGCCGCCGGCCGGGGAGGTGGAATACGACTGGTATGAGTTTGAGATGCTCGATGAGGCTCAGGTGGGCGACGAAATTCGGATCAACTTCACCGACGACTTTGGCGACCTCGATCTCGAACTGTTTGACGGGAATGGTAATTATATCGACGGCTCCTACAGCGTTTCCGATGAAGAGAGCATCAGTCTGGCTTATTTAGATGCCGGGAACTACTACATCAGTGTTTACGGCTTTGACGGAGCCAGCAACCCCAATTACACCCTCACCATCGATGCACCCGATGCTCCGAGTGAGGATGATGATGCTAATACGATTACGGGTCCGGATGGTTATGAATCGAATGATTCTCTGACAGCAGCGACTCTGGTGCGAGACAACAGCACCATCTCCGGTCTGAATATTCATGAAGCGGGTAACGCGGACTGGTTCAGGTTTGACCTCGCCGAGATGGGGAACTTTGGGGATTTTGTCCAGGTGGATGGATTTAACCACGGCGACGGAGACATTGACATTGAACTTTACGACCAAACTGGGGCATTTCCGTTGAGACAATCTGCGGGAGTTGGCAACGTCGAAACCATCTACTTGGATGGACTGGCTCCCGACACCTACTATGTCAAAGTGTTCGGGTACGACGGTGCGACCAGCCCCGGATATCAACTGACGGTTGATGCCCCCCTCGAAGGAAGTTCGAGTCCTGGGACGGGAATCAGTCCGGATCGCTTTGAAGAAAACAACACCCAAGCCACGGCTTATCTCTTCGGGTCTCGCGATGTCGGGGAAGACGATCTCACTCTCACGGAAGGGGATACCGACTGGTTCCAGTTCAGGCCCTCCAGTAACGGCACTGTCGAGGTCAGCCTCGACTTCAACCACGCCGAAGGAGATGTAGACCTGCGAGTTTACGATTCAGAAAGTCTACTGGGTACTTCTGAAGGCACCACCAATGAGGAATGGGTGACCTTTGAGGGAACCGCAGACAGCGACTACTGGGTTGAAGTCTACGGCTATGAGGAAGTGTCTAACCCCGAATACAGCCTGAATATCACCACGGTCGGCGGTAGCAGCGAAAATGAGGATAATAGCAACAACGATCCCAACAATACCTCTGATACTGACCAGTGGACGATTATGGTCTACATCGCCGCGGACAACAACCTCGAAGGTGCGGGTATTGTTGACATCAACGAAATGGAAGCCGTCAACCTGCCGGATAACGTCAATGTGGTGGTTCAAATCGATCGCATCGATGGCTCGCCGGAGCGGTGGGACGACACCAGCAACGGAAACTGGACAGACACCCGCCGGGGCTTGATTGAGCACGACAACGACACCAGCTTGATCACGAGCGACTTGCAGTCCCTCGAGGAACTCAACATGGGAGATCCGGCAACCCTCACCGAGTTCATCCAGTGGGGCGCCCAAAACTACCCAGCTGAAAATTATGCGGTTGTGATTTGGGATCACGGTGGCGGCCTGTCCGGTGTCGCTTGGGATGAAACCGATGGCAACGCCAACTTATCCTTGAGCGAGGTGACCGGGGCAATTACAGATGCCAACTTGGGTGGCAATCTCAAGGTCGTCGGTTTCGACGCCTGCCTGCAAGGATTGGTCGAGCAAGCTTACGAAATCAAGGATCTGGCCGAGGTGGTCGTCGCATCCCAGGATTTGGAACCGGGTCAGGGCTGGGATTATACGGGCTGGTTGCAAGACCTGGCGATCGCTGGCGGTCGTTTGGATGCCGAACAGATGGGCGAGGCAGTCGTGGACTCCTACGGTGAGTTCTACAACAATCGGGAAACTCAATCGGCAATCCGAACCGGTGCCTTGGGCGCACTCAACACCGCGATCGATGAATTTGTCGAAGCCGTCCTCGATACTGGCACCGGGCCAGATTGGACTCCCATCATCCAAGCTCGTTCGGCGTCCACAGCGTTTGACAAGCCTAATGAGCGAGATTTGGGCAGCTTTATGGATGCGATCGCCCGGCAGACATCCGGGGCAATTGCTACGGCAGCTCGCAATGTTTCCCAAACACTTAATAATGAAGTCCTCATCGATCAGGTGAATCTGGGAAATGTCTCGGGTCTGAGTATCTACCTACCACCAGTCGGCAGTAACTTGAACAGTAGTATTTACACTGCTGACAACTATCAGTTGGTCAGGGATACTCGCTGGGGAGAATTCCTGCAAGCCTTTACGGGACGCGATCGCAGCGAAGCCCAAAGCCGCAGCCGGCGGATCGAGGCGGACTATGCCGAAACCACGGACCTCAGCGGGAACCCGACCAGCAACCTCAATAACAACTCGCCCAACTTGGCGTTCAACCTCGGACGTCTGGCTGGTCCCGATCACCAGTTCTCCGACCTGTCCCTCGACAGTAGCAGCGATGTTGACTGGTATCGCTTTGAAATGCGGGGTATGGGTACGGAAGCCGATAGCGTTCAGATCAACTCCGAACAAGACGGAAGCTTGACCCTGGAACTCTACAAAGGCAATGAAAACGGCAGTTTTGACCGGGGTGAGAGCGGGCAATTGGGCACGATTCCCGGCAATGAGGGTAATGTCAGTTTCAGTCTCGAAGGACAACCACGAGGAACCTACTTCGTTAAGGTGTCCGGAGATGAGAACCCCGACTACACCCTGGAAGTGGATGCACCGACAGTCCGGGGAGCTTCGGGTGCAGTTGAGATTGAGCCCGATGCCCTCGAAGGCAGTACGAACAACAACAGTCAAGTCAAAGCCCACAACCTGGGCGAGTTGGGACCCGATACGTCGATCGCGATTCCCGGTTTGTCCATTGGCGAGGGAGATGTGGATTGGTTTGCGGTGACTCCCACCCGGATTCCAGAACGGTATCCCAATGGGATTACGATCGAATACGAAGAAGGCGACGGCGAACTGTCACTGGAACTGTTAGATGCCGAGGGTAATCCACTCTTAGATGCTAACGGTGAGCCACTCAATGCTGTCAAGAGTTCTAATCCTAATTCTTCTGACTTCCAATCCATCGGTTTCCCAGATACGAACAATACCATTTACATCAAGGTTGCCGGTGTCGATGATGCCACCAATCCCAATTACGAACTCAATATTGTCCGCCGGGAGTTGGATATTGATGGGGATGGCAGATATCAGACATTTAGTGATGGTTTGATGATTCTGACCCACCTGATAAATCCTGGTGGCAACAACGACTTTGAGGGCTACAAAGGAGACGGGGCTCAACGGACTTTTAATGATGAGTTGAAAGAGTATTTTGAAGATGCCAATACCATGCTGGACGTTGATGGTAATGGTACTCGCACTGTATTTACTGATGGTCTGATCATCTTGAGCTATCAATTCGGCGATCGCACAGGTCTGACCGATTACCTAGGAGAAGGTGCAACTCGTACAACTAATGAAGAGTTGGTTGAATACCTCGAGTATTATCAGCCACCTAATGATCGCTTGCGGCGGGTAACTCAGTCGGATTCGGAAGCAGATGAACCTATCCAAGAAGAACTGTGGGATGACTCCACCAGTTTGGGATGGCTCGATGATGGCGAAGAAGACACCGGCTCCGATGAGTCTGAGGAAGAGGATGTCGCCGAGGATACCGACTCCGATGAGTCTGAGGAAGAGGACATCGCCGAGGATACCGACTCCGATGAGTCTGAGGAAGAGGACATCGCCGAGGATACCGATTCCGATGAGTCTGAGGAAGAGGACATCGCCGAGGA
>NZ_JAJENU010000447.1:0-216 GCF_035615495.1 Lyngbya sp. CCY1209
GCAGATGACGCAGATTTCTGATTTTTTATGTGGGTCGCAGGTGATGGGGCTTTTGTGAATTATGGTCGATCTCAACGGGGATGACAGGGCGATGGCGGCGGTGCTCGGGCAGTCCCGGGCGATCGCGTGTTGAATTCAATCCGCAGATTTCGCAGATGACGCAGATTTCTGATTTTTTATGTGGGTCGCAGGTGATGGGGCTTTTGTGAATTATGG
>NZ_JAJENU010000448.1:0-27470 GCF_035615495.1 Lyngbya sp. CCY1209
AAAGGATGATTACAAGAACCTCCAACTGCTGCACCGCCACTGTCACGATGCCAAGACTGCCATAGATGGTAGCCTAAACAAGAGTCGTACTCATAACAACGAGACGGCTGAACTAGGAGCCGTGTGAGGTGAAAGTCTCACGCACGGTTCTGAATGGGAGGGGGAGAAGGCGACTTCTCTCTCGACCCCTAATCCAATTGTGATATGCTTCCGGCACGGCGGGGCGATCGCAGCCCCAGCACGACAGGAGACTGACATGACTGCCGACAAACCCAAAGATGCCTTAGCCAGTCTGGCGGAAGGAATCGCACTTCTCATCGATCTCGCCAAACGGGGCGAAATCGACCCCTGGGACGTGCGGGTGATCGACGTGATCGATCGCTACCTCAGCCAACTCACCCCCGGAACCCATCCGCGAGCATCGGGCAATCAGTTCGCGGAGCTCTCCCAGTCGGGGCAAGCCTTCCTGTACGCCTCCATGTTGGTGCTGCTGAAAGCCGACAGCTTGATGGCGGAAGAATCCGCCGACGAAGAGGGGATGGCCGAAGAAATGGAGTTTTTCGACGGGGAAGATGGCGAAGGGGGGTTATTGCGTCCCCAACATCTCGAACGCCAGTTGCGCCGCCGCGCCGTCGCCAAGGTCCCCCAAAAGCGACAGGTGACGCTGCAAGAGCTCATCGAACAATTGCAACTGATGGCGACGACGATCGCCCAGCGCCAGAGTCGCCCCCGCCCCCGCCGCAGTACGACTCGGAATAAAAGCCAAACCGCAAAGGCGATCGCGGAACTCGCCCACCAAGAAAACCTGGTGGAAATGGCCGGACAATTGGACGAACTTCTCCGGGCTCAAGGGTTAGATCCCGAGGGAGATTGGCTGGATCTCGAACAGTTGTTGGTGTTGTGGTCGAATCTCGCCACACCCAAACAATTGCCGCCCCCTTCACCGCCGGAGGAAGCGGAGGACACACCCCACAACCCCCACCCCAAGCACGATCGCGTTGGGGTTTTCTGGGCGTTGCTGTTGCTTTCTGCCCAGTCGAAGGTGGAATTATCTCAGGAGGAATTCTACCAAGATATCAAGGTGCGGACGCTCCCAGTCCCGCAAAAAGCTGAGTTGAATACAGCCCGGAAATGATGCAAAAATTGTCCCCGAAAAAAATTGGCGAATAGGGGTTGACATGGGGCGGCGATTTCGGGTAGACTATTGACACAATGCTTCACAATGGGAGTGGTCGCAATATTTTTATTTTTGCCACTATTCCCATTATTTAAAATAATACCGGAAGTCAAGAAGAAAATCAACCCAATCCCACAAAAAAATCGAAATTTTAACATTTTTTAATTTTTAAAAAAACAAATAGGGCGCAAGCCAGGGGCCCCTACAATCTAAAATTTCCGACACCTGACAATTGTGGTTAATTATCAGAATCTGATTTGAAGTCCCCACACCCCACACCCCAATTTCACCATTTCGGATCGGACTCAAAAAACTCCGTCGCCGCGTCGGCGGGGATAGGCCGTTGGAAATAGTAACCCTGGACGTATTTGCAGCCGAGCGATCGCAACTGTTTCAACTGCCGTTCCGTCTCCACCCCCTCGGCGATCGCGTCCAAATTCAAGGCCCGGGACAACATCAAAATCGTCCGCACGATCGCCAAATTATCCCCCTCCGAATTCTCCTCCATGCGGCCGATAAACGAGCGGTCGATCTTGAGGACATCCACCGGAAATCGGGGCAGATAACCCAACGACGAAAAACCCGTGCCGAAATCGTCGATACTCAACTTGACATCCAATTCTTTCAACTGATGCAACAGGGCGATCGTCATCTCCACATCGTCCATAATCACACTTTCCGTCACCTCCAACCGCAACCGCTCCGGAGCGATCGCCGTACTCCTGATAATCTCGCGAATTTCCGACACCAAATCCGGGTGCATAAACTGTCTCG
This sequence comes from Lyngbya sp. CCY1209, assembly GCF_035615495.1. Lineage (GTDB taxonomy): Bacteria > Cyanobacteriota > Cyanobacteriia > Cyanobacteriales > Microcoleaceae > Limnospira. Next base: position 1,952 of record NZ_JAJENU010000448.1, read on the forward strand.
CCGACAAATTCACCCCGACGATAATCGGGTATTTAGACTCGAACCGATCCTGCCAGATCGCGATTTGACGGCAGGCCTCCTGGAGCGCCCAGCGGCCGATGGGAATGATCAACCCCGTCTCCTTCGCCACCTTCAAAAACCGGTCCGGCGTCACCAAACCCTGGCGGGGATGCCGCCACCGCACCAGCGCCTCGAAGCCGACAATTTGTCCCATTTCCAGGGAAATAACGGGCTGATAATACATCACGAATTCTTGGCGACTCACCGCCAGACGCAGGTCGGTTTCCAACTGCAACCGCTCCAACCCGCCCACCTGCATAGTGCGCTCGAACACCTGATAGCGGATATTTTTCAGCGACTTCGCCCGCTGCATCGCCGTGTTGCTGTTGCGGAGCAAATCCTCCGAGCGAGTTTCCGCCGTATCCGCCAGGGCGATGCCGATACTGACCGTTTTAAAAACATCATGGCCGTCGAGGATAAACGGAGAAACGAGAGCCTGTTGGATGCGTTCGGCGACGGCGGTGGCATTTTCGACCGATTGCAGGTGCTCCAACAAGATGGCAAACTCGTCCCCCCCGAGGCGGGCGATGATATCCCCCATGCGGACGCAGGTTTTCAGCCGCCCCACCAGTTGCAGCAGGAGTTGATCGCCGGCCAGATTGCCCAAACTGTCGTTGATGAGGCGGAACCCATCCACATTCAAAAACAGCACCCCGCAGGTGACGCGATTTCGCTTCGATCGCGCGATCGCCTGTTCGGTGCGATCGAGAAACAGGGCGCGGTTGGGCAGTCCCGTCAGGGGATCGTGGAGGACATTGTGAATTTGCTTGTAGGCGACCACCCCCGTCCCGGCCACCAACAGCGCCAAAACCGGCGACGCCAGGGGAATCCAGCCGTTGAGGAGAAACAACCCGAAACTCGTCCCCCAGATGACCGCCAATCCCAAAATCAAAGCCAACCCCTGCAAAGCCGGGTGGCGGATGCGCCAAGCCGCAAAGCCGCCCAAAATGCCCCAAAAGCCGACCCAGAGGATTTCGGTCCACTCCGGCCAAAACCAGAATAAATTCGAGGGTCGCGCCGAGTCCATTTCCGGCCCGAGAATCTGGCTGACCATGTTGGCGTGGATCAAAACCCCGGGCATTTTCGGGTTTTCCGCCTGGGTGACGCTGTAGGGGGTGAAAAATGCATCCTTGATACTCGGCGCCGTCGCCCCGATCAGCACAATTTTGTCCGTCACCAATGCCGGATCGACGGCATCAGCCAAAACTTCCGCGAGGGTGACGGTGGGGGCGGCTTCGGCGGCGCGGTAGTTGAGCAAAATCTGATAGCCGCGATCGTCGATGGTGGCATATCCCCCGTCGCGGGAGTTCAAGGGGACGAACACCCGGTTTTCCAACGCCATATAATTGGGATTTTCGGCGCTATTTTTGGGTTCGATGCCGCGATCGCCCAGGTATAACAACGCCAGCCGCAGTGCCAGGGAAAAATAGGTCCCGTCCGCCTCCGCGAACAGCAGTTGACGGCGGACCACCCCATCCGGGTCGAGGAGTAAATCGTTGAAGCCGATTTGCGCCGGGGGAAGTTGGGGCGGTGGGGGAATGCTGGGATTTTCTGGATTGCCAATTTTGGTGATGGCGACCAGGTTGGGCGCCCGAAACTGTTCCGCCAATTCCTCACTTCCCGATCCGACAGGCAGATCGCGATACAGATCCAGACCGATCGCCGCGGGTTGATGCCGTTGCAGGTTCGCCAACATCTCGGCCAGGAGGGCGTCGGGGAGGGGCCACTGTTCCTGGGCGCCGATATCCGCCTCCGTGATGGCGACGACCAAGAGGCGATCGTCGGGTTCGGCTTCGGGTCGCAGGCGGACCCGCCAATCGAACAGCCTCAATTCCAGGGGCTGCAACCCCCCGAGTTGCTTGACTCCGACCAAACCGGCGATCGCGACGAGACTGATCATCAACCACAGCGGGGGAGCGATCCGAACGATGGCGAGTCGCCACTTGGACAACCATAAAACAGCAGATTCAGAGTTTTGAGCAGGCATGAAGTCAGTATATAGCGCGGCGCGCAGGGAATAGGGAATAGGGAATAGGGAATAGGGAATAGGGAATAGGGAATAGGGAGTCGGGCAATGAAATCACCAAGAATCAGGGTTTCAAGGTTTGTCCCTCCAAGGAAACTCTCAACAGACGAGCGCCCACTGCTATAAAATTCAAACGTCCGAATTTGAGACGAATTCCCCTCGGCTGGCTCAATTTCGGAATGGGAGATGAATCGGCGATCGCGATACCGTTGTTTTGAGGTTTGGCCGTCATCGAAGATAGCGGCGCTCGACCTCCTATTGTATTCTAGGCCGATGGAGTAGCTTCCTCGGTCACAACGTGCTTTCATAGTTGGAAGAGTCTGTCGGGATGTCGGAGATCCCGAAATTGCGGTCAGGAGGTTTTACAGAAATGGCAGGTCAAGGTCCGATTCCGGTGATCGTCAACGGTGCGGGGGGCAAGATGGGGCGGGAGGTGGTCAAGGCCGTCGCCGCCGCTGACGATATGATTCTGTTGGGGGCGATCGATCGCAACCCCGCCTGTCTCAACCAAGATGCGGGGACGGTGGCGGGTATCGAACCCCTGGAAATCCCGATCACCGACGATCGCGAGGGGATGCTGGCGATGGCCGCCCAGGAGAAGCAGCCCGGGGTGATGGTGGACTTTACCCACCCGGATTCCGTCTATGATAATATCCGCGCCGCGATCGCCTATGGTATCCGCCCCGTGGTGGGCACCACCGGCTTGAGTGACGCCCAAATTCAAGATCTGGCAGAATTTGCCGATAAGGCCAGCATGGGCTGTCTGCTGATTCCTAATTTTTGCATCGGCGTGGTGCTGATGCAACAGGCTGCGATCGCGGCTTCCCAGTATTTCGACCACGTTGAAATTATCGAACTCCACCACAACCAAAAGGCCGACGCCCCCAGTGGCACGGCGGTCAAAACCGCCCAAATGCTGGCCGAGTTGGGCAAAACCTACAACCGGCCAGAAGTGGAAGAAACCGAAAAATTATCCGGCGCCCGAGGCGCGACGGGAGCCGAACAGATCCGCATCCACAGCGTCCGCCTCCCCGGCCTGATCGCCCACCAAGAGGTGATTTTCGGTGCCCCCGGCCAACTCTACACCCTTCGCCACGACACGAGCGATCGCGCCTGCTATATGCCCGGAGTCCTGCTGGCGATCCGCAAAGTCCTCCCGCTCAAAACCCTGGTTTATGGGCTAGAAAAGATTTTGTAGAGGAGGGTGTAGGGTTTAGGGTGTGGGGTGTGGGGGAGGCAGAGGGGGCAGAGGAGGCGGAGGAGGCAAGTTTATATTCGATCTAGTTTTCTCACCGTACAAATTCCCCAATCATCTTCAGATGATTTTTGCTATTAGCTTGGGAATTAATTCCCAAGCGGTGCAGATGTTCCACCCGTTTCTGAGCTCCCTCCGCTCCCTCCGCTCCCTCCGCTTCCCCCACACCCCACCGAGCACACCCCACCGAGCACACCCCAATACAAAATATGCTGATTCCGTTAACCCGTCAGACCTTTGAAGAGTTAGTTCCGGCTGTCGCGACGAGCGATCAGTACCAGCACTGCTGGGGGAAGCCCTCGCAACTGCTGAGGCGGCTGTTGATTTCGGCCGTGGGAACCTTGGTTTTGGCCGTGCTGGAGTTGGCAACTCACGCCCAAATTCTGTTGATTCCCCTGGTCATGTTCGCCCTGTACTGGTTGTGGGGGCCTATCTTTGAAGCGAGTCTCAAAAATCGGCAGTTTCGCCAGTATCCGCACTGCGGATTTTGGCAGGGGAAAGTTTTGGATTATTACATCTCCGAAGCGGTGACGAACGAACAGGAATCGGTGAACGATCGCGGCGAGTTAATTTTAATCGAAAGTCTCGAACGCCGCATCAATGTGGAAGTGGGAGATAAGACGGGATTTACAATGAAAATTCAAGCCCCTTTGAACCGCACCCACAAGCGACTGCACCGGGGCCAGGTGGCGGTGATGTTGGTGACATCTTACATGGAAGACCTCAGCACCATCAACGAGACATCGGACATCTACATTCCCAGCCAGAATATTTGGGTGGGGGAATATCCCTATTTGCGGCGGGATGCGTTTATGGAGTTGACCCGCCAAATGCGATCGCGCTACGGCCGCACGAAACCGCGATCGCGCCGTTATTGAATTATACTATTAATGTCCCATAGGTCGCACTCAACCACCATAAATGCCATGTCAGACATTCAAGAAACTTTATATAATGAGTCGGAAGAGAGCGAAGAAGAGATTCTTCCCTTCAAGTATTCGATCACAAGTTACGGTGCTGATTATCCGGTTGATAGTTTGGTCAAGCGCATGAGAAACGGGAGCATATATGTGCCGAATTTTCAACGCGGATATGTCTGGAAGCCTCCAGAAGCATCTCGTTTTATCGAGTCTTTATTGTTGGGTCTACCAGTGCCGGGAATTTTCTTGGCTAAAGAACAAGATACCCAAAAACTGATCGTGATTGATGGACAACAAAGATTGCGAACGATTCAATATTTTTATGATGAAGTTTTTGGAAGTTTACCCGAAGATTATCCAAAATCTAGAAAATTCTCGTTAACCAAAGTTATTGATGACTTTAAAGGACTAACTTACAGTACATTATCCGAGGAAGATCGGCGCCGGCTAGATGATTCAATAATACCTGCCACGATCGTCAAGCAAGATGATCCGTCGGATGATAATAGCAGTATCTACCATATTTTTGAAAGGCTTAATACTGGCGGAGTTAAATTACAGCCTCAAGAAATTAGAGCCTGTATTTATCATGGAGAGTTGAATGATTTGTTGGCAGAGCTCAATCTTAATCAAGCTTGGAGAAGTATATATGGATCGAGCATCCCTGATAATAGAATGAAAGATCAGGAACTCATTTTGCGATTTCTGGCTCTCTATTTTGAAGGGGAAAATTATCAAAAACCGATGAAAGGTTTTTTAAATAATTTTATGGGTTCAAATCGTCATTTTAATCAACAAAATAAAATGGAAATTACACATATTTTTGTTGATACAATTGAAACGGCTCATAAAATATTGGGTCGGCAAGCATTCAAGCCTAAAAAACAAATTAATGCGGCTGTCTTTGATTCCATGATGGTGGGTTTGGCACGTCGGCTCAAACAAGGTATCATTGAGAATGAAGAATCACTCCAAGCTAATTATCAAGATCTTCTCAACAGTCCCAAGTTTTTAGAAGTGACTGTAAACACTTCCCGTACCACAGAAAAATCCATCGTGCAAAGTCGTCTCGAACAAGCCATCAAGTCTTTCAAAGACATACAATGAAAAACATAGAAGTTGTGCGTTACAAGCAGCAGCTTGATGACTTGTTTGACAAGATATCTAAACTTCCAGAAGATGCCGAAATGCAGTCCCATTGGGCTAGATACTTATGTATTCAGGTATCCGGTTTTCTGGAGGTTTCCGTCCGTTCCATATATAGCAAATATGCCCAAAGTCAAGCATCGCCTTTCGTGGCGAACTACGTTGAAAAGCAACTGTCAGGTTTTCAAAATCCTAAAATGGAAAAAATTTTGGATATTGCTAAATCTTTCAACCCCAAATGGTCGGAGCGGCTATCTCAAGTCGTCCAAGGTGAGATCAAAGAATCAATTGATAGTATTGTTGCCAATCGAAATAACATTGCTCATGGCAGGAATGTTGGCATCACTTATACAAGAATCAAAGGCTACTATCAAAATGCCGTCAAACTGATCGATTTGCTGGAGAAACAGTGTGAAGGTCAATCGATTTAGGATCGGGTTCGGAAATCAGATGAAAAAGGCGATCGACTCTAGCCTTTAAGGGTGACAAAAGCGAGAGAATTGACCCCAAAACGTCTGTGGGATTTGGGGTCGGGGGAAATCAATGATCAATTATCAATTCTCCCTAACTCCCCGTTCCCTCCTGGCGCCCGTAGGCCTGCCAAGCCAAGTCTACCAGACCGTTGACGATCGCCACGGCGACCACCGCAGAGCCCTTGCGTCCGTCGATGCGGATGTGGGAAACCATCGAATCGTTCAGCCTGGATTTAGCCACGTCCGCCCCCACGAACCCGGACGGCGTGGCGATAACCAGGGCAGGTTTGATTTCTTCGGCTTCGATCAAATCCACCAATCCGGATAGGGCCGTCTGTTCCTGGCCAATGACGAAAATGCCCTCGGGATAGCGTCTCGCCAAAGTTTGGATGCCCCAGGCGGTCTGGGTTTTCTCCTTTTGGGGCCGGGTGACGGTATCGAGGGAACAGTAGACGGGGTTGGCGAAGGTCGCCAAAATTTGCGGGGTGATCCCGACCTGCACCATCGGCACGTCCACGACAATCGTGGTGCGGGCGGCGAGGGCGGCGGCCCCGGCTTGCAGGGCTTGGTCCGAAAAACGCACGAGGGATTTGTATTCAAAATCTGCCGTGGTGTAAATCACGCGCCGGACAATTTCGTACTCTGCCGGAGAAAAGACGTGAGTCCCGATTTCGCGATCGATGATGCCCAAACTCTGGGCATCGGTAATATGCCATTCCATCCTAACTCGCCGCTGTCCTTAGTGTCCTGTACTGCATGGGGTCGGAGCGATCTTGACAATGGCTCCAGCCTGCAATCTGCCAGGTATCTTACCAAATATTTGGGGTCTCAAACCCGGCCCGTTTCGGGCTACCCTCCTCTCGCTCCGGCTTTGACGCCCGGAGCGGGGGGATTGACCCCCAAATTTGGCGTCGCCATCGCAACCAAACGTTCAAAAATCTTGTACCATAAAGAACTACAGGCAAATTGGCAGATCGGCCTCGAAACGGTCGGCGACGGGTTGGGTGGGATTCAAACCAAAAAAAATCCACCAGCTTGCGGCTGATGGATAACTCACCTATTCGTAGCATCTCAATTCTAACTGTATCAGTTCCAGACCAATTTGGCATCACCTGACCGGGTGATATTAATTTTCGGGAGGCGATCGCGCCGTGGGGATCGCCCTGAAACGGTTGATTTGAAAGGGTTTCGAGCCAATTCACCACGATGAAAGCCCAGACGGCTGAACTTTTCCATCTTTTGATTCAGACGGGCGGTACAAGTCCTGAACTTATTGCCATTGACGATCGCCGTCCGATTGCGGATGCTAGGTAATAGCAAAACTGTCCCCCATCCACCTCCAGGAGAACAGATTCGATGGCACTCACCTATTTGTCTCATCTCCGACCGACCGACATTCCAGGTCGGCGAGTCGGACGAAAAAACGTCCCCACCCACTTTCCGACCGTCGCGGAACTCCGAGAACTCGTCGGTTGCAAAGCCGGGGACGCGATCGCACAGATGAGGACGTGGGGTTACAAGCAAGTCACCCTCAACGTCCCCCAAAATTGCCTGTCCGTGATGACGGAACGCGGGCGTCTCAAATTCCGATTTCTGCCCCAGGATGCGATCGTCAACCGCATCGAGTGGGAGAATCCTCTGGAAAACCACCTTCTGGGAACAGAAGCCAGTCCGACACTCGGACCGGCCCCAGTGCCACCCCCCTCGGTCAGCGCGAAACCTGGCGGGCCATATCCTTAAACATATTCATGCTCGGGCCAGGGCGCCGGCGGGAGGGCGTCGCCTTGGGCAGCAAGTAGTCCGTGGCGAAGGTCATCCCCGCCGGAGTCGGGCTCAGGCCTTGATTGAGGGGCGGGGGTTCCGGTGCGGGTTTGGATGGCACGGCCGCAGGTGCGGCCGGGGCTTTCTCAGCCTGCGGCGCTTTTTTGGCTGTTTTCTTGGTTTTCTTTTCAGCCTTGGGGGCTTCAACCTTTGAAGCCTCGGGGGCTTTAACCTTTTCCGCTTTGGGAGCTTCGGGCTTGGGTTCGGCTTTTGGCGGCGCCGAACCGTTTCCCTTCGCTTCATCAAGCTCTAAATAATAGTCAGATTTTTTATTAAGTCCGAACAGTTTACCGATACCCAGCATTAAACGTACTCCGTTCAGTTTTTGGCAGATTGACAAGATCGAGCAGGACAGGCCCAAGACTTACATTAGAATCTCGTGCAAGGTTTGTCCACATTTATTTACAAAAGTTCACATCAATTCGCGATCCTGAGATTCGATCGGGGCGATCCGGGGTGAAATCTGAGTGGGTCTTTACACTTATGGAGTGAGTCTTTACAAACGCTCAGAATTCCGGCCGGACGATCGCCCCGCAATCCGAAGCCGGTCCGAGGGGCGTCATAATGGCAAAAATAAAATGGGAAAATTCCCCTATTCTTGAACCGTCAACCCCTCGATATCAGTTGCGATCGCGATGAACCCGACTCAAACCCGCAATCCGGTTTTACTCATCCACGGTATTTTCGATACCGCCGGCATTTTCCGGCTCATGTCCGCCTACCTGAGAGGACGGGGTTGGGACATCCACAGCTTCAACCTGCGCCCCAACTACGGACTGGCGGGACTCGATCGGCTGGCGGGACAAATTTCCCACTACGTTGACAAAACCTTCCCGCCGGAACAACCCTTCGATCTGATCGGATTCAGCATGGGGGGAATCGTCAGCCGCTACTACGTCCAGCGCCTCGGGGGACTCGATCGCGTACAACGGCTGATCACTATTTCCGCCCCCCACTATGGAACCTGGCTGGCCTACTTCTATCCCACCTTGGGGGCCTTCCAGATGCGCCCCTACTGCCCCTTTCTCTGCGATTTGAACCGAGATATCGAAACCCTCGACCAAATCAACTTTACCTCGATCTGGACGCCCTTCGACGCCATGATCCTGCCGGCCAGCAGTTCCCGCGTCCCCGTCGGCGACGAAATTCTCCTCGATGTCCTGCTGCACGCCTGGATGGTGCGGGATTCCCGGTGTATCAAGGCGGTGGAGAAAGCGTTGATGGCACCGGTAACAATTAATAATTAATAATTAACAATTAACAATTAATAATTAGTGGGGGAGATTATGTATTTGACCGAATCGATGGTGTGGAGTCCTTGGGTGGGGGCGATCGCGCTCAATACGGTGCTGTTGGCGATCGTGGCCTTGCTGCCCAAGAAATTGCTCACCCCCGCCGGCATCGTCCACGCCTGGATTTTGGGGGTGTTGGTGTGGGGGAGTTTGGGGTGGCCCGGATATGCGGTAGTCGCCTTCTACTTCGTCGTCGGGTCGGGGGTGACGCGCATCGGCATGGCGGAAAAGGAGGCGGCAGGGATCGCCGAGAAGCGGTCTGGTGCCCGGGGTCCGGAAAATGTCTGGGGATCGGCCCTGACCGGGGCGCTGTGCGGGGCGGGGGTGTTGGCGGTGCGGGGATGGATTCCCGATGCGGAGGTCGCGCCGATCGCCATTTCCCTGCTGATGTTGGGGTACGTCGCCAGTTTCAGCACCAAACTGTCCGATACCTGCGCCTCGGAGGTGGGGAAAGCCTACGGGAAACATACGTTTCTGATCACCACCCTGCAGCCAGTTCCCCGGGGGACGGAGGGGGCCATCAGCCTGGAGGGGACGATCGCCGGATTTTTGGCTTCGATCGCCATCGCCCTGGTGGGGTGGGGAGTCGGTTTGGTCGATGGTATCGGGATTCTCTGGTGCGCGATCGCGGCCTTCGTCGCCACCAACATCGAAAGCCTCATCGGCGCCACCCTGCAATCCCGGTGGGACTGGCTCACCAACGAAGTGGTCAATTTTCTCAATACCTTCATTGGGGCGATCGCGGCGATCTTGCTGGCGCTGGCTTGGCGGGTCGGGCGCCCCTGGATCTTGTAAAACTCTCCGATAATTTCCGGCATCTCGGGAGGTCAAATGCTCCGGGATTGTGGTTTAATTAGAGCAGGAGTCCGCACTCCATCAACCGTTCCCTATTCCCGCCGGGGTGAATTGGGAAATATTTGTTAAATTCTCCGGAAAACGTCCCATATTGTGCATCCCGCTTCCCGGCCTCATCCGATAAAAATTCGGGTCAATTATTGAAAAACTTTCTTCCTGTCCGATTTGAAAAGGAGTCAATTTTAAGATCATGTCCAAACCATTCATGACCATCAACGACACCGACTCGATCAGCCTCGGTCAGTCCTTGAAATACCTGCAAAGTTCAGGCAAATTTCAGACCTTTTTGTCAGAAATTCTGCGCCAGTACGTGATCGACAAAGAGCTGCAAACTCGCGAAGATGTGAACGTCAATCCGGCGACAGTCGAGCAGGCGGTGATCAACTTCCGCATGGAGCGCAACCTCAGCGATCCCCAGGCATTCCAGGCTTGGCTCGACCAAAATCGCATGACCTACAACGCCTTCCACGAGCAGGTTTCCAACGGGTTCAAGCGGGAGACGTTGAAATTGGCGGTGGTGGGTCCGAAATTGGAAGAATATTTCCAAGAACGGAAGCCCTTTTTAGATTCGGTCGTCCTCTCCAGAATCGTCGTTGACGACTACGAAATGGCGGAGAGTTTGAAAAATAAAATCCTCTCCGGAGAAGCGACATTCGAGGCGATCGCCCGGGAACATTCCGTCACCACCGAAAGCCGTGTCAACGGCATGATGGGGGCCGTGAGTCGGGCGACCATCCCGGAAACCATCAAACCCGCCGTCGAGGGGGGACAAGTCGGGCAGATCGTCGGCCCCTTTGAAGTCGAGGGGCGCTGGTGCCTGTTCCGCATCGAAGAATTTATCGAGGTTTCTTTGGAAACCAAAGGCATGAAACAGCGGCTGCAAAACGAACTGTTCGATCGCTGGATGAACGAACAGCTCAAAACCCTGACCGTGAAGTTGCAAATCAGCGATTAGCCGACCGGGCTGCCCGGAGTTCTTCGAGGTTCAAATCCTTCACCAAATTGATGGTGAACGGCGAGGGGCCGAGGGTTTGCAAATACTCCTCGCTCAGGTAGGCCCGATAGTCGGAGCGATCGCGGACGTGGACGTTGAAAAAGGTCAGACTCAGCGCTTTCAAGTAGGGGTAGGCCTTTTCGGGGTCCGGTCCGATCAGTTGGGGCGGGATCGGCACCTGCCCCCCATTTTCCCGCAAAAAGGAAAAGTGCGTCCCCGGCTCGAACAAAACCAAGAGTTTGTCGGGGGTTCTCAGCCAGGTGAAGGGCTCGATCTGCTCGGGGAGGGCCGGGGTGATGTAATCGTTGGTGCCCGCCACAATCGCCACCGGGATGTCAATCTCGCCCATCCCCGACTCGCCGAATACCAAACTGGCGAGGGGGTTGACCGCGATCGCGGCCTTGATGCGGCGATCGCGGAAATTTTGGCGCTCCGGGGCGACTTCCAGGGCCCGACACTGCAGCAAAATTGACAAATTCAGGGTGATCTGCCGTTCGTCCGGCTGCGAACAGTTTTCTTTGAGTTTCTCCGGGTTGAGGGTCGCCCCCGCCAGGGCCAGCACCGTGTAACCGCCGAAGGACTGGCCCATCACGCCCACATTTTGCAGGTCGAGGCGATTTCTCCAAGCCGGGTCCGACCGCGACTTTTCTTCGAGCAAGTCCAGCAAATAAGTGATGTCCAGGGGGCGATCGGCGAAGGACGACGGCTCTGGGGGGCGCTCGAACCCCTCCAAAAACCCCTGGAAGCGGTTGGCGCTAGTGCCGATATGTTCGGGGATGGCGACGGCGTAGCCGTGGGAGGCTAGGTGTTCGGCGACGTAGCTGAAGGTTTTGGGGTCGGACCCCAGGCCGTGGGAAATCACGATCAGGGGGGCGGGGGCGCCCAAATTCTCCGGGATGTAGACGTAGACGGGGGAGGGCCGATCGCGGTTGGGATTGAAAAACAGCAGCTCCGCTTCCCGCCAGGAATAGGGTCCGGGTTGGCGGGGGTTGGGCAAGTTGAAGGGTTCGCTGGGGGTGGGGCGATCGGGATCTTCGACCCGCCGCTTCTGCTGGAGCGCTTCGAGAACGGCGGTGTCCTCCAACAGGACTCGGGACGTCTGCCGCACCACGTTCAAACTGAACTCCAAATCGATCTGAATTTCGCGGTCGGGGAACTCCTGCAAGATGCCCAGCAGCGTCAGGCCCCCCGGGCGGGCGGCAGCTCCGGCGATCGCGGTTCTCAGGGCCGAAGCGCCGTTTTTCCCCGTTCCCGTGTTCACCACCTTCCCCATCCGCCGCAGGATCACTTCCCCCGTCGGCTTGTCGAGAAACTGCTCCACACTCCAGGGACTCGCCTGGAAGGGGGTCGTCAGGGCCTCCCGCAACCCTTCGCCGTCCTGAATTCGCAGCAGGCGCCCGTAGAGCACCAGGGTCGGGGTGGTTTTGCCTTCCCGGGCGAACCGTTCGATGTCGGCGATGGGGATGGAGGTTTCGGCCGGACCGTAGGAGAGGGTAATTTCTTCGGCGCCGCGGGCGGGACTTCCGGGGGCGATCGCAAACATCAAAGAAGATAAACCGGCCAGAACCGTTTTGGAAAGGGAGATAGGAGTCGGAGTCATAGGATCGAAGTCGCCTCAAGGGGGGTATTCACGGCATTATGCCCGATCGCGCCGTGGGCGGGGAGTCAGGAGTCGGGAATAGGGAGTCGGGAATAGGGAGTCGGGAGTAGGGGGGCGGAGGAGGTAGAGGGGGCTCCAGGGGCTCCTGGAGGCAGAGGCGACATCTTATATCAGATTCGTACAACCTCCCCAATCATCTGAATATGATTTGAGCTATTAGCTTGGGAATTGATTCCCAAGCGGTCTGGATGTCTCACCCACCGCTCCCACCGCTCCCCCTGCTCCCCCTGCTCCCCCTGCTCCCACCGCTCCCTCCGCTCCTCAGCGCCCTATCTATTAAATGAAATACTCAAAAATCGAACTCGCCCTCCGGTTTCCCACCCGCTCGGGGCGGGGCGCCTCGGGGGTATCTGCCATCGATACTGAATCAAAAACTGGATCTAATATTACGGGATGTCGCGGAACGGGTCATGCCCGGAGTGCGCCCCATTTGATCGTTTCATCCGGTTAGCCGCACCGTTTCACCGGATGAAACGGAGAAAGGGTCAAATTGATTTGACCTGGGGATTCCATCTGTTCTCTATTTGGATTTCAAATAATGACGCAAACTCCCATCGAATCGATTGCTCCCAAAACGTTATCGGCGATCGATCTCAACCCTCGGGGACGGGTGAATCCTAGCCCCGCCACCTGGCAAGATCAGGTCTTTTACTTCCTGTTGCCCGATCGCTTCAGCGACGGCAAAGAAGGCGATTTTCCCCTGTTCGATCGCGACAATCCCTCCCACCCAACTGCCGACAAAACCGTTTGGATGACGGCGGGGAAAAAATTCGTCGGCGGCACCCTCAAAGGCATCGAAAGCAAACTGGATTATCTCCAAAACTTGGGCGTGACGACCCTCTGGGTGGGGCCGATTTGGAAACAGCGGCAGGACTTGGAAACCTACCACGGCTACGGCATCCAAAACTTCTTGGACATCGACCCCCGCTTCGGAACGCGCCAGGATTTGCGAGATCTCGTCGATGCAGCTCACGATCGCGGGATGTACGTTATGTTGGATATCATCTACAACCACACGGGCAACAACTGGTTTTACCGGAACGAAAACGGCGATCCGATGACGACGAAATCCTACCGATTTTCGCCGCCCCACGACATCCACGGTTGGCGATCGGGCCGGGGTGAAAGTATCCCGGAAATTGCCGATCTCGAAGATGGCGTCTGGCCCGAGGAATTCCAGAATTGGGAATGGTACACCCGGGCTGGCCAGATCGGCCGCTGGGATGCTAATGTTGGGGAAGATCCCCTCCATCCCGACGTCGAATTTCGGCGGGGCGACTTCTTCGATTTAAAAGACCTCAATTTGAGTCGGGACGATACTCTGGCGGCGGTCATTCGAGTTTACCAATATTGGATCGCCCTGAGCGACTGCGACGGGTTCCGGATCGATACGGTGAAACATTTGCCCTGGGAAGTTTCGCGGAATTTCTGCGGTGCAATTCACGAATATGCCGAATCCATCGGCAAGGAAAATTTCATGCTTCTCGGGGAAGTCACCGGCGGCGCGACGACGGCGAAAACTTACCTGGAAATTTTTGGTTTGAATGTGGATGCGGTGTTGGATATCGGCGAACCGACGGTTCAACTGGCCGGGTTCGTGAAGGGACAGCGGGACCCGCAAGGATTTTTCGGGCAATTCGGCGGCTTCGACGCCCTCGGCAGCCACCGTTTGGCGGGGCAGTATCACGTTTCGATTTTGGACGACCACGACATGGTGGGGCGGCAGGGAAAACACCGCTTTTCCGCCCACAATTCCATCCCCGCCCGCTACGAACAGGTCGCCCACGCGGTGGGGGTGCAGTTGACGACGCTGGGCATTCCCTGCATTTATTACGGCACGGAACAGGCCTTCGACGGCACGGAAGATCGCCACGATTTCAACCTCGAACCCGGCGGCGGATTTGAAGACCGCTACATCCGGGAGGCGATGTTCGGGGGGCTTTTCGGAGCCTTTGAAACCGAAAAATGTCACTTTTTTGACGGTTGCCATCCGGCCTATTTGCGAATTGCCGCGATCGCCCGCATCCGCAACGGGAAAGATTTGACGGGTTTGGCACTGCGGCGGGGCCGGCAATATTTGCGGGAAACCTCGTTTTTGAACCGGCCGTTTTCGATGCCGGGGGCGGGAGAATTGGTCGCCTGGTCGCGCATTTTCCGCGATCGCGAAGTGGTGGCGGCGATCAATACCAACGGCACGGAAAACCGGGGCGCCTACGTCACGGTCGATGCCATTATCCATCCGCCCGGTTCGTGTTTGCAAGTGCTCTATCGCGGCGATTGGAGTGATGCGGAACTGCAAAATCCGCCGACTTCCGAAACGGTGACGGTGGAGGAATTTAAGGGGCGATCGGCCCTCCGCCTGGACTTGCCTCCGGCGGGAATGGTGATTTTAGCCGCCGTTTAAGTTGATGTCGGAAACCGGGTGTCTCCATTTTTTGGAAAAACCCGGTTTCTCCGATGGTGTTAAATTTCAAATTATCGCGGGATTGGCAGTACAATTAATGTATGGCGGTGCGCTCAGGGTATATTAACAGTTGGAATCGGCGAAGAAACCGTGAAATCCTTACAAAAGTTTTGAGTTCCGACTCCCGACTCCCGACTCCCGACTCCCTGCGCGCAGCGCTATAGGTGTCAATCCCCGCGTGCCATGATCCAATGTCTCAACCCCGACTGTCTCCACGGCAACCCCGACGGCGGGCAGTTTTGCCAGAAATGCGGCGGCAAACTGCGCCTCGCCGAGCGCTACTGGGCACGACGCATCCTCGGACAGGGCGGCTTCGGGCGCACGTTCCTCGCCGTCGATGACTTCAAACCCTCCAAACCCCCCTGCGTCATCAAGCAGTTTCTCCCCCAAGCTCAGGGAACCGGAAACCTGGACAAAGCCGCCGAATTGTTCGACCAAGAGGCGCGGCGTCTGGAAGAACTGGGAAAACATCCCCAAATCCCCGAACTTTTGGCTTATTTTACCACGGATAACCGCCAATATTTGGTGCAGGAATTTATCGACGGGGAAACGCTACAGCAAGAATTAGAAAATAACGGGGCGTTTACCGAAAAGCAAATCCGGGAACTCTTGCGGGATTTATTGACGGTTTTGAAATTCGTCCACGATCGCAACGTCATCCACCGGGATATCAAACCGGAAAATATTATCAGACGAGAAAGCGACAATCGATTGGTTTTGGTGGATTTCGGCGCGGCGAAAGCCGTCCCCAAAATTCAACGCAGCGTCACCGGGACGATTATCGGTTCGGCGGAATACTGCGCCCCGGAACAGGCGATGGGAAAACCCAGATTTGCCAGCGATTTGTACAGTTTGGGCGTGACTTGTCTGCATCTGTTAACCCAGATGAGCCCCTTTAATTTATACGATCCGGTGGAGGGGGAGTGGATCTGGCGGGACGGTTTGAACGGAAATGCGATCGGTGATGAATTGGGTCAAATTTTAGATCGCTTGGTGGCAACGACACCCAAAAAACGCTATCAATCCGTTTCGGAAGTTTTAGGAGAGTTGAAAATATCATCAAAACGAAATTTCCCCCTTCCTCCACCTCCGCCTCGCCCCGGACTGAAAAGCTTTCGCGGAAAGACCAAATTACCGCCACCCCCGCCACCTTCGAGTATCAAACCCAAAATTCATACTTTTGAATTTGATGTGGTCAAACTCAATTCTACGGGTCGAGAAATTGGGCGCGATCGCGGCAAAGCAGAATTTATCATCGAAAGTTTGGGAAACGGAGTCATTTTAGAAATGGTGCTGATTCCCGGGGGAAGTTTTACGATGGGATCGCCTGCCCATGAAGAAGGGCGATCGAACGATGAGAGTCCCCAGCGTCAAGTGACGATTCAACCCTTCTTAATTGCTAAATATCCGATTACCCAAGCCCAATGGCAGCGAGTCGTTAACTTTCCCAGAATTCAAAGAGATCTCGACCCCGATTTATCTCGGTTTCAAGGATCGGATCGTCCGGCAGAACGAGTTTCATGGTATGATGCCGTCGAATTTTGCGCCCGACTTTCCCAAAAAACTAGAAAACTCTACCGACTTCCCAGCGAAGCCGAGTGGGAGTATGCGGCCCGGGCGGGAACAACCACCCCGTTTCATCTCGGAGAAACAATAACAACGAATTTTGCCAATTATAACGGTAACTCCAGTTATGGTTATGGCCCTAAAGGAGTTCACCGAAAACAAACCACACCTATTAATTTTCAACACGCCAATGCCTTTGGTTTATTCGACATTCACGGTAATGTTTGGGAGTGGTGCGCCGACCCCTGGCATAACAGTTATTTAGATGCCCCCTCAGATGGTAGCGTTTGGGATGAAAAAAACAACGATAACCGCTATCAAAATTATGTCGATAACATCGCCAATTTGTTGAATGATGGCAGAAGACGAGTGGAACGGGGTGGGTCGTGGCGCTATCACGTCGCAGGTTGCCGTTGTGCTTCCCGTGGAAGGGGTTTCCCGATTGACTGGCACAGCGTCCTCGGTTTCCGGGTTGCCTGCACCCTTTCAGGGCGATTGTGAAATCCTCTAACGTATTCGTTGTTGCGCTGCAGGGCAGATGGGGGCTAAAGCCCAACAACAAGTTCTTTTCCGTCGCCGGTGCAGTTTACATCTCCGAAGTTCGACCATATTTTATCAGAAACTATAATCTAAACTTAATCTAAAATTAAGGTCAATCTGTCATTTATCTCTTATTGTTGAAAACAAGAATATGATCTTTGATTATTGTCTCTTGTGAGGTCATTTTATGATCGACCGACGTTCTTTTATCGGATTGACTTTGTTGTTTCTGGCCAGTTGTACCGCAGCAACTCAAACCGCCCTTTTCGCCCCTCCCGGAGGAGACGGCGCAGATTCCCTCAAGTTTGCCGTTACGGACGTTCAGGGACTCGACGATCTTGAACGGGATTACGAGGCATTTCGGGTGGCTTTAGAGGTGGCATTGGAGCGCGAGATCGAATTTTACCCGGTAGACAGTTATGCGGAGGCGGCTTCCGCCTTGCAATTGGGGAAAATCGATATCGCCCTGACGGGTCCTTCGGAATATGTCCTGATTCGGGCGCGGACCAACGCCATTCCGGTCGTCGCCATCACCCGCCCCAATTACCATTCGGTGATCGCCGTCCCCGCGGCGAGTCCCGTCAAAACCGTCGCCGATCTGAAAGGAAAAACGATCGCCATGCGTCAAGTGGGGTCAACGAGCGGACATCTCGGCCCGACAGAAATGTTGATGGAGGCGGGACTGGACCCGAAAACCGATTATCAAGTCAAAATGTTGGGGCCAGAAGGCAGTTTGAAGGCGTTGAAATCCGGAGAGGTGGAGGCCTGGGGAGGACCGTTGATCGATTACGAACGGTTTTTGCGGGAAGAAGGATTTTCGGAAGCGGATTTTTCCCTGTTGAAAAAAGGTCCGCCGTTGCCCAATGACGTGTTCGTGGTGAACAGCAACACCGATCCGCAACTGATCGCATTGTTGCGCGATCGCGCCATCGCCCGACAACAAGATTTAATTGCCGCCTTATCCTCGGTCCGCGCCAACGAAAAATTCCAAGAATCGACCCTCGTCGCCGTGGAAGACGGCGACTATGATATGATTCGCGAAGTCTACCGAGCCATTGGAGAAGGCGGTTTCGTCGCTCCCGATTGAAGGGGAATCGATCGCGTCAACCTCAAAGCCGGTACGAGACTCGGGGGCTTTCGTCAATTCACGGAGAGTGGAATCGCGTATCGACTTATAATTCGTCCGTCGGGTGCTTTTGTTTCCCATCGACCTCTGTGGTCGAAATCGATGCCCTGCATTTATAATTGATAACTAACTCGTGTCCCTCCGTGTCTTTTTATATCAGATCCGGTTAAATACTCGGACATCGGGAGGACTCAAGGGAAAGAGGAAAACTCGACTCCCTACTCCCGACTCCCTACTCCCTCCACCACAGATGTTTTGTGGTCAATTATCAGGATTTGATATTATGCTCAAGCCAGCGAACGCTCTCATGGGTCGGTTGTGCGAATTTAGCATCGTGCAAAAGATCGCGGTTAGCGCCACCATCTCTCTCGGCGTAGCCGTTTTGGGGTCTTTGAGCGGGTTGTATATCGGCAATTATTATCAGTATCAAGCCCGTCTTTCTCTGGCGATCGCCGACCGTCAACAGCAGCTTCTCTCCGATTTAGATAACAGCATCAAATCCACCCAAATTCACCCTCAACGCCTGCTCATGGTGTTGGGAGATAGCATTTGGTTTGACTATGAATCAGAGAAGTTTTTAAATGATGTCCGTAAAGTGGAAGAAAAGGTCGGGGAATTTCAAACCTTTCTCGACGGCTACGCCCAATTTTCGGAGGCGGATGTTCCCCAATTGAGGGCGACGCTCCAACAGTACCGGGAGACGACGGACGAGTATGAAGAATGGGTCAAAACGCTCTGGCAAGACCTCGACCCCCCCAACCTGACCGACGCGGAAATTCCTGCGGCGAGAAATCAAATTGTGGTGGCCCTGAATCGCCGGAAGTCGAAAGAAATGGAGGTAAAGTTCGATCGCCTCCTAGAAACTTTGTTGCGGCTAAAAACGGCGATCGACCGACAATATCGAAATGCGGAACGGGATTTGGTGCAAGCCGAAAAGTTGCGGAATCTGATCGTTTTGAGCAGTATCGCAGGGTCGGTCATCGTGGCTATTTTTCTGGCGATCGCCACCAGCCACGCGATCGCCTACCCCCTGAAAGCGGTCGAACAAGTCGCCCGCCAAGTGACCGAAGATTCCAACTTCGCGCTCCGCTGTCCCCAGATGACGAAAGATGAAATCGGCTCCCTCGCTGAAGCATTCAACCGACTCGTAGAACGCATCGAAATTTACACTCATCAACTCGAAGAAGCCCGCAACGTCGCGGATGCAGCGAACCAAGCCAAAAGCGAGTTTTTAGCCAACATGAGCCACGAGTTGCGGACTCCCCTGAATGGAATTCTCGGTTACGCCCAAATTCTCCAACAGGCCGACGATCTCGGCTCCCACCGCAAAGGAGTTGACGTAATTTATCAGGCGGGTTCCCATTTGCTCACCCTGATCAACGATATTCTCGACCTGGCAAAAATTGAGGCGCGGCGACTGGAATTATTCCCGAAAGAAGTGCATTTGCCCTCCTTTTTGCTGGGGATATCCGAAATCATCCGCATCCGGGCTGAACGGAAGGGAATCGAGTTCAATTATCGGTGCGATCAGCATATTCCGAACTACGTCATGGTTGACGACAAACGCCTCCGCCAAGTTTTGATCAATTTGCTGGGAAATGCGGTGAAGTTTACCGACGTGGGAGAGGTGTATTTTACCATTGACGCGATCGCAACGGAAGCGGCAGAAAATCCGAAACCGAGTCAATCTGCGGGCGACGATTCCGACTCCGAGTCCCCGCCTCTGGCTGTTATCCGTTTCCTCATCAAAGATACGGGGGTGGGGATGACTCCGGAACAACTGGAGACAATTTTTTTGCCCTTTGAACAGGTGGGGGATACCTCCAAACGGAGCGAGGGAACGGGTTTGGGTTTGGCGATTTGTCACCAATTGGTGAATTTAATGGGAAGTCAGATCGAAGTGGCGAGCACCCGCGGCGAAGGCAGTACCTTTTGGTTCCATCTCGCCCTACCTTTGGCATCGGAAAGCACAACCCATCAGCTTCCCCTCGATCTCGGCAAAATTGTCGGCTATACCGGAGAACGGCAGACAATTTTGGTCGTCGATGATGAAGCGGTGAATCGGTCGGTTTTGGCTGATTTTCTGCGGCCTCTCGGTTTTATTGTCGAAGAAGCCGACAACGGCTTGGAAGGCTGGGAAAAGTTGGCAGAATTTTGCCCGAATTTGCTGATCACGGACTTAAAAATGCCCTTAATGGGCGGGTATGAAATGATTAAAAAAATTCGGAATTCCGCTTACCGCGACCTGCCCATTATCGCCTCTTCTGCCAGCGTTTCTAATCTCGATGAAAAACAGGCGATCGCGGCGGGTTGCAATCAATTTATCCCCAAACCTATCGACCTAAATCGCCTCCTGAAGGAGTTCAAAAAATATCTCCCCTTGCAGTGGGTTTATGACGGTAAAGGGGCGGACGAAAATTCGACCGAACGTCCGAATTTTACCCCAACAATTCCCCCATTTGAACTGCTGGAAGCTATCTATCAAGCGGCTAAAATTGGCGACATTGAAACCATCGAAATAGAAGCCCAACGGTTGCCCTCATTGGATCGAGGTTATTCCCAGTTCAGCGATCGCATTTTACAACTGTCCCAAAATTTTGACGATCGCGGCATTCTGGAATTGCTGGAAAAATCTCGAAATTAACAATTAACAATTATAGCGCTGCGCGCGGTCCTCGATAATCGGGAGTCGGGAACCCTTGAGAACTTAGTTTGGAAGTTTTCGGGGCTGCCTCGACTTGTCAACAATAGCGCTGCGCGCACTGCTATAACGATTAATAATTATGAATTCCAATTCGCCATGTGTGGGGTGCAGCGCTAGATGATTTCAAACCGGAGATTGTCCTGTTTTTTGAAGTTATGGGTGAAGTGATCGACGACGTTTGTATCGCTCAATTCCAAGTTATAAAAATCGATAAAATCCGCGCCATCAAAATAGGGGCCGGCGTGCCAGGTTCCCACCTCCAATTTGATGAAGCAATTGCCGGGGATGCGGAAGGCGGCGAGTTGGTCCAAATCGGGGCGATCGCTCTTTGAAGGTGGGGCGACGGCTATCAGCCACTCTTTCCCCTCCAGGGAGCCCAAACACTGGGTACAGCGGACGTGGCGGGTGATGGCGTGAAATTCTCGGCCTCGTTCGGTGAGGCGCATGATGTAAAATCGGGGGGTGCCGTTGCTCAAATCGAGTTGGGCATCCTCGCGACCGTAGGGTTGGCCGTCTGTGGCGGGGAAGATAACCTGTCCATAGGGCCGAAAGCGATCGGGGGCGATCGGTTCTGCTTTCAGGGTTTTGAGGGCGATCGCGTCACTCATATCAAAACGGCTCTCACGTCGATTTTATTATAAAGAAATCCCGGTGAAGCGATCGCCGGTGAAAGATCAAGCCGGACTGTACTCGAACCCGTGTTCGTCGGCGTAGCGGTGCAAGAACCGCATCACCCGCTCGAAAACGTCCTCCGACTCCACCTCAAAAGAACATTCCGCCTTCGAGAGTTCGTCATCTTCCATATAGAAGAATTTGACCCCCGTGGGGCTGACGCGGATTTCTCCCTCGTCGTCCCGCAGCCACAGGTGGCTGATTTGTTTGCGGTAGGCCCTCAGGCGTTCGATCGCCTTGAGTTGGTTGAAGACTAAAACGACAATCTTGGTGTTGCTGTCCCGACGTTTGCGGAGGCTAACCCCACCCAGTTCCTCGTCCAGTCCGTCGATAAACTGGATAGTTGCAGACACGACGTATACCTAGATATACTATCTTTCCACGTTAACACCGCATCAAAAGAACTCGTTCAAAACCTTATAAAACTTTACGACTAAGGGTTCGAGAAGGTATTGATCCGGCCGCCGCCGATCGTCCGTCCCGGCGTGCGCCGGGGTGCAGTAAAGGGGGTCTGCTGTCGGACGACCGGATTTTGACCGGTACGGTTCAAATTCGACGGACCGACGACGTAATTTTGGGGGTTCGGCGTCGCCGTCTGATAGCTGGGGTTGCCGGAGGTGCCCAAGTTGCCGGAGTTGGGCGACCGGGCGTAGGGGTTGGTTCCCGTGAAATTATATTGGCCGTAGGGGTTAGCCGGATTGGGGGGCAACACCGGCGCGGGTCGGGCGTTGGGCTGCTGGGCCTGGGGTACGGGTTGGGGCAGCGCGGTATTGGTTTGGTAGGGGTTGGTCGCCGGCGTTTGTACGGGGGCCGCCGTGCCGTCGATGGCGGTGACGGTGCGGGGGACAACCCAGGTGGGTTCGGGAACCTGGACGGCTGGGGCCGATGCCGGCAGGGGGATGCCGGTATAGGGAACGTCGCCGGCGGCGGGTTGGGAGGTTGGGGTTGCCACTGAAATGGGATTGAAGCTTCCGGTGGCGTCGATGGGGTCGGCGGTCGTTTCTTGGGTTGGGGCGGTGCTTTCGGGTTGCGACTGCAAGAGATACTGGTCCATCGCCGCCTGCAGGGGGCTGGCGGGGAGAGTCGGGTCCTTCGTCTCGGTTGGGTCGTTTGACCGGGAGGGGGCGGTGCCGAAGTTGGGCATCCCCAGGGGATTCGATCGGGCGGCGGGGGCCGTCTGGGAGGGTGGCGATGCCGGGGTGGGGGCGAAGGGATTGCCGGTCGCCGGTTGGGATGGCTGCTGCGGGAGGAATGTGGGCAGGGTGGGAAGCTCAGGTTCGGGTAGGGTGACAGTTGGGCGATCGTCGCTGTCGGGTTGCCTTGCGGCTTCCAAGACGTCTTCCCCCCCCTGAATGGGTGTGTTGAAGAAGTTGAAGTCCTCCGGTTTGCCCAGGTGCAGTTGTTCGGCTAACAACCCGGAACTGTCAATTTCTGCCGCGATCGCCCGTTCTTCTGCGGTGAGGCCGTCGGTGGAAACTTCCGATCCAATTTCGACTTGATACCAGTCCGGGTGTTCCGACACCTGCCAGACGAACAGGCCCACGAAGGAAATCACGCCGACGGGTCCCCAAATTCTAGGTTTGGCGATCGCCCGCAACTTCTCCAATAGGGGATTGGGAGGGCTCTCGGCATGGTGGTGTTGCTCCGGGTGGTGGTGTTGGTGGTGGGGGTGATGTTGGTGGTGTTGGTGGTGGGACATGGGTCGATCGCCTCTTCACATCTAAGGGTTTTTTTAAGAATTGAGAATTGAGAATTAATAATCGATGGATTGGAAGTCTCGATGCTATGGCGCCAGGGCCAGGTAATGGGGAATGGGGAATGGGGAATCGGGTGAGGGAAATCAGCGAGTGCCCGGAAACCGGGGGCGGGGTCGGTTTGATCGCATCTCGCCAATTCCAGTGTATCCGAATTTTCCCATCTCATTCCCGACTCGCAAACCGAGCCATTCGGCTCACGAACAAATCCACCACCCAGCGAGCCACATTCCAATAGGCCTGTCGGGGGGTCAGTCCCAAGATGTCGGGGGTGGGATTGGCCAGGATCAGGACGACATCGCCCCGCCGTCCCGTGGCGGCGGCGTAGGCGAGGGCGGCGTTGAAAACCTGTTCGTGCAACTCCCGCCGCCAGTCCGGGGTGTCTCCGGAAAAACGGCCGCCGTCGGGGGTTCCCAGGCCGATTTTTTGGGCGAAGGTCCGGTAGCGGCGCCCGGCGCCGTCGGACGGTGCGGTGTAATATTCCAGTAAGGTTTGGGTGAGGGTTTGGGCCCGGTCGAAGTGGATGGCGTAGGAGTCAGCATTTCCGGCCATGTCGGCTTTGCCGATGCGTCCTTTGTCGCCGTCGTAGTAGGTTTCCAACAGGGGCGATCGCATTTGGGCGACGTCCGCGAAGGGGGCGGGATTTCCGTAAATGTACTCCACCACCACGCTGCCGAGATCCCCGACAAAGGTGGCGGCTTCCTGATTGGAACGCATCCGCACCAACCCCCCGGCGAGGCTGACGGCATCGGGATATTGGCCGGCGTCGGCCCCGGCGAATAGGTGTCCGATATCGACGCCGGTTCCGTGGATGGGGATGGCTTGGTGGTTGCGGAGAAACTGCACGGCCCCCCGCCATTTGGCGGAAGACCAGCCCGAGGGCAGGGGGGTGGAACGGGCTTCGGGAATCAGAACGTTCCACAGGCCGCCGCCGAAGGTCGCCCCGGCGTCGGTTCGGGCGTCGGTTTGGGAATCGTAGTAGATTTTGCGGAAGGCTGTGATGCGATCGCGGACGCTGTAGTTTTCTTCGATCGCCACCCCTTCCAAGGCGGTGAATTGGAGCATGAAGGTATCGAACTCCAGGTTGGCGGAAGCCCGGGATTGGGGAGGCGAAGCGACGAAGTAATTCATAACCACAAGTGTGCCGATTTAATCGAGGTAGCTGAGGAAGTCTTCGGGAACGAGTTTTAATTCGCCCGACCGGAATCGAGAGATGGGCACCCAGATGGCTAATTTTTCGCGATCGCCTTCCTGGAAGGTCACGGACTCGGTTTCGTAAAATTGGCGATCGACGAACCGACAGCGGTACAGTTGAATGATTTCATGGCCTTGCCTGTCATTATAGACAAAAATACTTTCGAGGCCACCCAAATATTCAATATCGGCAATTTCCGCGCCAAGTTCCTCCCTGAACTCCCGCCGCAGGGCATCCTGGCTATTTTCGCCAAAATCCACCCCTCCCCCCAAGGCGCGGTAGAAGGTTTCCTGTTTTTTGGAGTCGTATCCTTGGGAGACAAAGATGCGATCGCCCTCCCGCACCAATCCCAATGCCAGCACCCGAATTTTTGGTTTCGCCATAGCCTCGAAAATGTCAGCACGATCGCCCCTAATTATAATCGACGAAATCCGGTTCGTGGCGATCGCGATCGCCGACCCAATCTTCATTCTGTCCGCCGACGATCAGTTCTTCGATGACCACATATTCCCGACTCAAGCGATCGAATGCATTGATCAAAACGTCCAGGGCGAAGGTGTCGCTCGTCCCCAGATCGAACCAGCACCGCGCCCAAACCCCCTGATATTCGACCTCCCCCATGTTGTGCATGAGGGCCATCAAACTCTCCGCGCCGCGATCGCCGTCGTAGCTGATATAGTTGAGATCGACCCCCGCCTCCTGAACCTGCAAATTCTCCGCGTTGAACCCCCCCAATTTCCCCAACAAAAACCAGGAGTCGAACACCTCTTCAATGTACTGCCGTTCCATCGGAGCCGGGACCGTCTCGAACCGCAGCCAAATCCAAATATCGAAGGGATTGCATTCCCGAAACTTGACATCCATAATCAATTTTAATTCGGCAATATTTCACCTTCTATTATAACAAATTTTTGTTCCAAATTATAGCGCTGCTAGAGGGGGTGTAGGGTGTAGGGTGTAGGGTGTAGGGAGGGGAAATTCCCTCGACATCAGGGT
>NZ_JAJENU010000449.1:0-713 GCF_035615495.1 Lyngbya sp. CCY1209
GTATCAGTTGTGCCACTAAAAGTTTTGATTCCTGACAAATTTAATTGGCTGTTTGTGGCATATAAATCTACCTCTTTTAGGGCGGTGAGTTTTTTTGCTTCAACTTCACCACCATCTTTGACCATAATATAGGAAGGGCTGGAAACATCTTTGCCTGAAAATGTCTTTAAGTTGGGTAACTTGACTATGCTTTTATTTCCTTCCGCTAAAATGTCTGTGTCGTTTCCTAAAGTTGTTAAGCCATTCAAACTTAAAGAGCCACCCCCTTTAGCTGCCAAAAATAAATCCTGAATATTAGGATTTCCCTTTGAGAAATTGATTTTGACGCTCTCCCCTATGGCTTCCACAGTTACATTATCGCTAGAGTTGGGAACTTTGCCACCACTCCACTTGCGCGGGTTATACCAATCCCCACTACCTCCAAGCCAGGAAACATTTGCTTGTTCGATCGCCACTTCTTCCCCACCCAAAACAACGATCGCACTATCATCCTCACCCCACAATGCCAATAATTCCGATTCGCTCAACCCCTGACCCACAACCAAATTCGCGAAAATATCCCCCTCATCCCCAGGAGAATCGATCGCATTCATTTCAGCATCAATATAATGACCATATTCTTCCAACAAAACAGAAGCGATCGCATTTACATTCCCCGAATTCTCATCCACCAACTCCTGAGACAAGTAAATCGTATTCGTAGCAGCAGCAAA
>NZ_JAJENU010000450.1:0-3421 GCF_035615495.1 Lyngbya sp. CCY1209
CCATCCCCCCCAACCCCCATCCCCCCCAGCCCCCATCCCCCCCAGCCCCCCTTTGAAAGGGGGGAGTAAGGGGGGAGTAAGGGGGGAGATAGGGGGGAACCGGACAATTGCTCCCCTCGCCCAGAATTGGGAGAGGGGTTGGGGGAGAGGGCCAGTCACGATTCAACCTCCAAATTCACCGAGCCGGGCCGCAATATTTCCCAACTCCCCTGTTCCGTCCACCGGACCACCGTGGAGGGAATGGGGGCGATCGCTTTCCAACCCTCCGCAGCATCCAGGGTCAAAACCTCCGGAAATTGGGTGACTATTTCTCCGGCGGTTAAAAGGGGCGGCTGTCCCGATAAGTTGGCGCTGGTGGTGGCCAGGGGACCGGTGCGCCGCAAAATTTCTCGCGCGATCGCACAATCGGGAACCCGCAGGCCGATGGTCGTCGGATCGGTGGGGTTCATCACCGGGGGCACCGCTTCGGAGGCGGGGAGGACGAGGGTTAACGCCCCAGGCCAATAGCGGCGGGCGATTTTTTGCCAAAATTGCAACTCGTCGGGTCGGCCGTCCACGAAGGGCCACAGCGATTCGGCGATCGCACCCATCAGAATCAGCGGTTTGTCCGGCGGACGCCGTTTCGCCTCGAAAATCAGGGGGGCGCGATCGGGCCAGACCGCCAACGCCGGGACGGTATCAGTGGGAAAACTGACGACCGCATCTCCCGCGATCGCGGCTTGGACCAGTTTTTCTGTGGAAACCAGAGGCATTTGAATTGGGGTGTGGGGTGTGCTCGGTGGGGTGTGGGGAGGAGAATCTAACATCAGGGCGCCGGCTTTGCGCCCCTACAATCTAAAATTTCATCATTTTCGGTGGGCGATCGCGAATCGATCTAAGCCGGCCAGGTCGGGGACGATCTGGATCGAGTGGTAATTGCCCTGGGAACGGAGGATTTCGGCGACGGCTTCTCCCTGGCCGGCCATCATTTCCACGATGAAGATTCCCCCCGATCGCAAATAGTCGGGACTCGCCGCGGCCAGGTGGCGGATGCAATCCAAGCCGTCTGAGCCGCCGTCTAAGGCTTCGTGGGGTTCGTGGCGGGTGACTTCCGGTTGCAGGTTCAAAACCTCCTCGGAGGGGATGTAAGGGGGGTTGGAGACCACGCCGCAGACCTCTCCTTTAAGAAATGTCAGGGGGGTCCACCACGATCCTTGATAGAACCGGATTCGATGTTCCCAACCCGAGATTTTGGCGTTGTGGCGGGCGATCGCCAGGGCCTGATGAGAGCGATCGACGGCGTGGATGGTGGCTTTCGGGAACACCTCCGCCAACCCCAAGGCGATCGCGCCGCTTCCGGTTCCCAGATCCGCCCAATCCCCTTCCGCCAGGTTTTTCCCGATTTCTTCAACCGCCCCCCGGGCCAAATCGACAATCAACTCCGTTTCCGGGCGGGGGATGAGGACGCCGGGGGCCACGGTCAAAGAAAAATGTCGCCAGTGGGCTGTCCCCAGCAGGTATTGCAGGGGGACCCGTTCTTTGAGGCGGCGATCCCACAGTTCCACAATTTCCGGCCAGGGGCGTTTGAGGGCAATTTGGGGGCGATCGCGGAACGATTCCCACCGCAGGTCCAGCCGTTCCAGGTCGCTGAAGGCTTCCAGGAGTCGGTCTAACTCGATGGGGGAAATCTCGGCGGCGATCGCATCCGTCCGCGCCTGCCGCCACCACTGCCACAGTTGAGAACCGGACAGGGTGGGGCTTTCAGGTAAACGTCGGTCGCGATCGCCCATCCTCAGCAACTTGCCCCCATCTAGGGTTGATTATCTCTGAGATATTGCAACGTTTCCCGGGGCGGAACCAAGATGATCCGATCCAAAAACTGGTGGTCATCGGTGCGGAACGCCTCCAGCAGCGCCTCCAGCGGCACCACCTGGATAGTGACAGAGGAAATCAAATCCGGTTGTTGTTGCTGGAACTGGGTCAGCATCCCCTGCAAATCTTCCTTGTAGAAGA
Organism: Lyngbya sp. CCY1209; assembly: GCF_035615495.1. GTDB lineage: Bacteria > Cyanobacteriota > Cyanobacteriia > Cyanobacteriales > Microcoleaceae > Limnospira. The sequence goes on from NZ_JAJENU010000450.1 coordinate 1,993, forward strand.
ACATCGGGATCACCTGCTCCTCCCCGCGCTGAATGGTCAGATATCCGTCGTCCGGGCCCCCTTTGGCCATGAACAGGGGCACGCCGTTGAACTCGTTGGGCGATCGGCCATTTTGCTCCATCACGGCCCGGGCGGAATCCACCTGCGCTTGTACCGGGACGTAGGCGAATTGGAGGTCGTCGGGATTATTTCGTCCCTGCTCATTCATCTGGTACACTTCACCCAGAGAAACGGGAGTGACCCGCACCGAATTCGCCAATTCCGGATTGCGGTTTCGCAAATTTTCCACAAACTTGAGGGCATCCTGGCGACTGATAAACACCCCGGCTACCGAAGCGGTGTCGCTGCTGTTCTGTCCCGCCGGAACCGTTGCCACCAGCGGCGCACCGTTGGCATCCGTAATCGTAAAAACCGGGACGGGGCCGAGTTTCGCTTTGATCTCATCAATCGTCAAAGCCTGAACGGGAGCCGTTCCCAGCAGGGGCGAGGATGCTTTCCAAGGCAAAGACACCGGGTTGAGGAGCAAATGGCTGCCAATGACTCCCAATACCAGACCGATACGAACAAACGATTTCATCATATTTTTAACTTACAATCCCGATCATTCAGACTCGACAAATAGATTGGTCATAACTTCTCTTTACGGGAATCCTTTCCGGATAGGGTACGGACTCGGGCAGATTCCCCATAGTGCCGCCGGACCCGGAAGGTGGGGCTCGATGAAGCCATCCGTTGCTATCCCGGTCGCCTTTCCCCAGATAGCTTCCCAGACGAAGCCAGTCCGAATTTTTCTCCCGAACCGCCGACCCATTTTTTCCGGAGTGGCTTCCGCAAGTCGCCAGCCAGATTGTCTGGATGTTAACACAAATCTCCGATTCGTCCCACTTGACATCCTCCCCGCCGTAAACGGACGGGGATTCCTACCAGTCGAACAGCCGAGGCCGAACGGACTCTTAGCGGGATCGGGATCAAATGTGGGATGATTTCGTTGGCGATCGCGGATCCATGCCGATTCACCTGCTATCCCATCGATCTCTACATGACCAAAAAAGGCGATCGCCCCAGAGCAGATGCCGGCCGATGTTGCCGTCGGCGCTTGTGTCGGTGATGTTGATGACATCCGGAATGGCGCGATCGACTCCCTACACTCTACATCCTACACCCGACACCCTTGCCCCGCGCTATAGAGGGTGGATTTTATGGGGTTGGTGGTGGGGATATTATCGTGGCGATCGCCCTTCGATTTGACCGGGTTTTGACCCCAATTATTAAATTTAAAAGGCAACATTTTTCTTCTCTTTTCTCTCTTCGTTTGTCCAAGGAGGCCCCAGATGTGTTATCTATATGTTTGCAGTGCGATTCGTTCGGGAATGAAATAGGGCTGAAATGCCTGAAATAACCTCCCGGTAAGGCTTCCATCCCCTTGGAT
>NZ_JAJENU010000451.1:0-8761 GCF_035615495.1 Lyngbya sp. CCY1209
AATAGCCGAAATCATCTGAAGATGATTGGGGAAGTTATAATAACTGCGGGAGGATGATTCGTGAAAAATGATCCAGTTGTCGAAGAAATTCATAAAATTAGAGCCGATTACGTCGCCAAATTTAATGGTGATATCCGTTCGATTTATTTTGATGTTAATCAAAACTTGGGGAAGGGTTGAGGGCCCTCTCCCTAAATCCCTCTCCCCGAGGGAGAGGGACTTTGAAATGGTTTAATTCTCTAACCTAAAAGTGCCATGCCAATCCCAATTACATTACAAGAACTTCTGAAAAAACAGGGCGAAATGCTGACCCCATTTTTGATGCTAATCGCTCAAAAACAGCTCGAAATTGACTGCACCGGAGTCGATCGCCTCCCGGCCGAAACCCTCGACCATCTCTTTTCCCACGCGCCGGACAGTTGGGATACGGGCGACTTTTGGAATATCATCAATATCGATACCGTCAGCGACGGCCTCGCCGCCGACTTGATGACCTGGAGCGATCGCAGGCAGGGCCGATCGCCCGCGATAACTGAAGCGATCGCTCCCACAGAAATTATAGCACAAAAAATCGAAGAAAAGCAACCTTTATCTACAGAAATTATAGCGGAAAATGAGGCGCGATCGCCCCTGGATATCTTCAAACTGCGGGACGAAGCGATCGCGGACTATCGGGACTATATCGAAAGCTTTTTAAAACTGCGCGATCCGAAGATCAAAGCCTTCGTCGATCGCGAATTGAAGCGGGGGCTACTGTGGCCAGATCCCCTGGTTCAACTCAACCCTGCCTACACAAAAGGCGGCGGCGTGACCCGTTTAATTGACGAAGGTTTGCTGCATCCGAAATGTCGCGACTACTTCCCCAATTATATTCGCAAATATAACTTCCACCTCCACCAAGAACAGGCCTTTCGAGCCGCCCGCAATAACCGACCCTACGTCGTGACCACCGGCACCGGTTCCGGCAAAAGCATGACCTACGTCGTCCCCATCTTTGACGACCTGCTGCGCCACCCGGAAATCGAGGGCGTCCGCGCCATTCTCGTCTACCCGATGAACGCTTTAATCAATTCCCAAAAAGAAGAATTTGACAAATACTTAAAAGAAGTTCCAAACACCCCGATTCGCGTCGAACGCTACACCGGACAAGAAAGCCTCGCCGATAAAATCAAAGTGCAACAGCACCCGCCGCACATTCTCCTCACCAATTATATGATGCTGGAATTGATGCTGAGTCGGGTCCACGAAGAAAAATTGGTCGCCTCCCCCGTCCTCAAATTCCTAGTCCTCGACGAACTCCACACCTACCGGGGGCGCCAGGGGGCCGACGTCGCCATTCTGATTCGGAAATTGCAGCAGCGGTGCGGCCAAAACCTCCTCTGCATCGGCACCAGCGCCACCATGTCCACCAAGGGGACCCGCACGGACCGCAACCAAACCGTCGCCGCCGTCGCCAGTAAGTTATTCGGGGTGGAGGTGACGCCGGAAAACGTCATCGACGAAACCCTCGAACGCAGCATCCGGCGCCCGGACCCCACCGCGGCGGAACTCGCGGCAGCTTTGGAAACCGGACTGCCGCCGGAGTCTGAACAGACTTTAGAAGCCTTTCAAACTCACCCGTTAGCCGCCTGGGTGGAGGTGAATTTCGGGTTGGAGTCGGAAGGGGGGCACCTGGTGCGGCGGACGCCGATATCCCTGGCGGTGGGGGCGGCGAAATTGGCGACGGAAACCGGCGCCGACGGGGAGCTCTGCGCGGATATTCTGCGGCGGGTGTTGTTGTGGGGAAGCAAAACCCGGGGTTTGGCGTTTCGCCTGCACCAGTTTATTTCCCAGGGGGGCAGCGTCTACGCCACCGCCGAGAAGAGGGAGAAACGGGAGCTCACTTTAGAGGGAAAATACGCCACGGATAGCGATCGCCTTTTGTACCCCCTTGCCTTTTGCCGGGAGTGCGGCCAAGATTATTATTTGGTGGAGTATGATCGCGATCGCAACCAAGTCAAACCCCTGATTCCCACCGCTTTAAATACCGGCGATGACGCCGACATTCAGAGTGGTTATCTCACCCTCGCCGAGCCCGGTTTGTGGGAAGAAAGCGATCGCGATCGTCTCCCGGATACTTGGTTTAGAGAAACGAAGAAAAAAGGCCGATTTCCGAAAAAAGAATACGCCGAATTTATCCCCCAAAAACTGCAAGTCCTCCCCAACGGCCGCGTCACCGACTCCCTCACCAAAGGCACGGCGTTCTGGTTCGTGCCCAAACCCTTTCTCACCTGTTTAAATTGCGGCATCGTCCACGACAAGCGCAAAAGCGAATTTACCAAACTCTCCCGCCTGAGCACCGAAGGCCGCAGCACCGCCACAACCCTGCTTTGCCTGTCCGCCGTCAACCGGCTAAAAACCAGCGGCGCCGTCTCCCCCCAGGCCCAAAAAATTCTCAGTTTCACCGACAACCGCCAGGACGCCTCCCTGCAGGCCGGACATTTCAACGATTTCGTGCAAACCAGCCTGCTGCGAACCTCCCTCAACGGGGCCATCAAAGCCAACCAGACCCTCACCCAACAACAACTCGCCCAAGCGGTGGTGGAACAGATGAACCTACCCCAGTCCGACTATGCTACAGAAGTAGCCGAATATGGTTCGGGAAAACGCCGCAATGAGAAAGCCTTCCACAAACTGATCGAATACCGACTGTATGAAGACTTGCGGCGGGGGTGGCGCATCGTGCAACCCAACCTGGAACAGTGCGGCCTGTTGGCGATCGATTATGATGGCTTGGAGGACATCTGCGCCCATGTCGATTTGTGGCAAAAACATTCCGATCCGATTTTGCTGCAAGCCAGTCCCCAACAGCGCTACCATGCGATCGCGGCTGTCTTAGATCAACTTCGCAAAGATCGGGTTTTGGATGCGGAATTGCTGCAACCTCAGCGGGTGGAACAGCTCAAAAAAGAGGTGCGGCAAGCGATTAAAGATCCCTGGTGTTTTGATGAGTCCGAAGACCTCGTTCCAGCCCCCTGGGCTTCCACTTCCACAGCCAAAACTAAGCAATATACAGTCAAACTCACCCCCCGCAGCAAAATTGGCAAATTCCTCCGCAGCGCCCAAACCTGGCCGTTGTGGGGACGGAACCTTTCGGAAATTGAATATCAGAATTTAATCAAAAACTTGATTGCAGCTTTGGCTGACAGCGGATATCTAGTCCGGGAGGGCGACAAAGTGCAACTGCGGGTTGATGCCTTCGTGTGGCGATCGCAAAATGTGGACTTCATCCGGCCCGATCCGATGGCCTCGAAACGCCTCCAGGGTGACGAAGACGTGTCGGTGGAGGTGAATCGATTTTTCCGCAATTTTTACGATCGCGGCGGTGCGGAGATCCAAAATATGGAAGGGCGCGAGCACACGGGCCAGGTCGCGATCGGCGATCGGCAGGACCGAGAAAACAAGTTCCGGTCCGGGAAACTCTCGGCCCTATTCTGTTCGCCGACGATGGAATTGGGTATCGATATCGCCGATCTGAATATCGTCCACATGAGGAACGTGCCCCCGAGTCCCGCCAATTACGCCCAACGCAGCGGACGGGCCGGACGCAGCGGGCTCGAAGCCCTGGTCATCACCTACGCCTCGGCGGGTAGCGGACACGACCAATATTTCTTCAAACGTCCCCAGCAAATGGTCGCCGGGGTGGTGGTGCCGCCGAAACTCGAACTCGGCAACCGGGATCTGATCGAGTCCCACATCCATTCCCTCTGGCTGGCTTACACGGGGGTTTATTTTGAAAAGTCTATGAACCAAATTCTCGACCTCGATGCCGGCGACTACCCCCTGAAAGAGTCGGTGCGAAATCACCTGAGATTGACATCGGAACAGAAGGAGAAATGCTTTCAGGCTGCGAAAGAAATTTTTAAGGATAAATTCTGTCGTCGAGACTTGGAAAATGCCACCTGGTGCACCGATAATTTTTTGTGGGAGGCGATCGACAATGCCCTGATCCGTTTTGACCAAGCGTGCGATCGCTGGCGGAATTTGTATCGCGATGCCGTCACCCAGCTTACCATTTCCCGGGAGGCGAGCGATCGCCACAGAAAGGGCCTCACCTCAGACCTGGAACAACAAAAAGCCGACGCCCTCGAACGGGAAGCCAAACGGCAAATTGCCCTATTAGTCGCCCAGGTCGATGGCAACAAAAACGCATCCCAACTCGAATTTTATCCCTACCGTTATTTCGCCTCCGAAGGCTTCCTCCCCGGCTACAACTTCCCCCGCCTCCCCGTCCGCGCCTACATCCCCGCCGGGAATAAAAGCGAGTTTATTTCCCGCCCCAAAGTCGTCGCCATCCGCGAATTCGCCCCCGGCAATATCCTCTACTACGAGGGCAATAAATTTCAAATTCACAAAACCCGCATCCCCGTCAAAGGCATCGAAAGCGCCTACCAGCGGATGGCGATGTGTCCCCGCTGCGGATATTTCCACACCGGCGAGGACTGGAAACTGGACCTGTGCGAAAACTGCGGCGCGAAACTGACCGCCGACAGCCGCGGCAACTGGGCAAAACACAATCGGATATTGCCGATGGAGACAATGCTCACCCGGCCCAAGGAACGCATCACCTGCGACGAAGAGGAGCGGCTAAAATCCGGTTATAATATCACGACCCATTTTCGCTTCCAAGAACGCCGACAGGAAGTCGCCGATGTCGTCGCCGAAGACGGCAGGAAACTGCTGGAACTCACCTACGGAGACACCGCACAAATTCGGCGCATCAATCGCGGTTTGCGGTCCGGCGAAGAGCGGGGATTCAAACTCAATGTTGCCACGGGATATTGGGAATCAAAGGATAAAAAAAAGCCGGAAATTTCGGATTTAGAAAATCTGCATACGGAAGTTTATCTGATGGTGGAGGATGTCTGCAACGTACTCCTGATCAAACCCTGCGATATTCCCAAAGAGGAGGCGGAGGAATTTTTGGCGAGTTTTCAATATGCGATCGAGCGGGCAATTCAAGCCGTCTACAAACTGGAAGACAACGAACTCGCCTCGGAACGTCTCGGGAAGGGAGAATATCTGCTATTTTGGGAAGCCTCTGAGGGAGGCGCGGGGGTGCTCTCGCAAATCCTGGAAAATCCCAAAGCCTTCCAACAACTGGCGGCGGAAGCGATGGATATCTGCCATTTCATTGAGGAAAAGAAAAGTTGTACTAAAGCCTGTTATGAATGCCTGCTTTCCTACCGCAACCAATTCGACCACCCGCTGCTCGATCGCCGCATCATCAAGTCCCACTTGGAGCGGCTCCAAACCAGCAAAATTGAGCGCCACATCGACGATATTTCTCGACAGCAACAGTATCAAAAATTGCGCGATCGCACCGATCCCAACTCCCCCTTCGAGCGGGAATTTTTAGATGAATTATACAACCAAGGTTTGCCGCTCCCCGACGCCGCCCAACCCTTCATCCCCGAAGCGAATATCAAACCCGACTTCATTTATTGGGACCAAAAAATCGCCATTTTCTGCGACGGTTCCGCCCATGATGACCCCGAAAAACGGGAACGCGATCGCATCAAAAGGGACGATCTCAAATATAATTTAAACTACCACGTTTTGGAGATTCGACATGACGAAGATTGGCGATCGGTCCTGGCACCTATTTTTTCATCTGGGTGGTTTAATGCCCCGACCTAGAAACCGGGTTTCTAAAAGCATCTTTCCGGGACAAAAATCAACCCTCATAGAAACCCGGTTTCCGATCCACCTTGTGTCAAACAGAGAAACTCAGATTCTCCGATCTCTCCCCACTCCCGATTTATTAATATAATGAATAAACGTCACACCGGCGAACCGATCGCCCCCGTTCAACCCTCCCAATTTCCATGCAAGTAGAAATCAAACGCCAACTCACCATCGCCCTGGAAAACTACCCCGGACGCCTCGCCGCCGTCAGCAGCGCGATCGCCAAATTGGACATCAACATCGAAGCCATTTCCTTGATCGATAATATCGAACAGGGCGTAATCCGACTGATCGCCAGCGACCCGCCCCAGTGCAAAACCGATTTAGTCCGACAGGGATTTTATATCATCGAAGCCGACGTTTTGGCCGTCAGCCTCACCAACTGGCCCGGTCAACTCTCCCGCCTCAGCCACGCCCTCGCCACCGCCGGAATTAACATAGAATACACCTACGGCAGCACCGTCACGGCCGGAGATCCCATGCGGCTGATGTTGAAAGTCTCCGAACTGCAACGCGCCCATCAAATCCTAGCCGAACTCGAGGACAACTGAACCGTGACCGCTATCCAAAAAGGCAGTATCGGCATTTTACCCCCCGGAGCCCTGGGCGTGGGATTTTTCTATCACCTCACCCGGGAACTCGCCCAACTCGACGAGGATACCTTTTTTATCGAACGCCGCCACTCCAAAAGTGCCGCCAGCCTGCGAGAGTCCGGCCAGATCGCGATCGCCACCCCCGAGGGCATTCACAATATAGCGTGCGATCGCTTTCTCAAACCCGACCTCCTCACCTGCTGCGAGTCCGGCGACTTGCCCGAAATTGTATTAGTCTGCACCAACCCCGACCAAATTCTGGATGTGATCACCGGCATCGTAGAATTGTCGGTGCGACTCCACGACGCCGGACAACTCCTGCAACCCGAGCCCCCCTTACCCCTATTTATCCTCTGTGCCAACGGCATCTACTTTCAGCGGTTCCGGCAAATCTTCGTCGAGAAAATCGAAGAAGCCATCCTGTTCGGGCGCCTCCCGGAACTGTGGCCCGACGCGATGCCGAAAGTCGTCTGCCGCCTGCTGCGGGGCATCACCATCCAAACCGGACTGCGGGAAGGCGGCGGGGCTCGAACCCTGTACCGACCGGGGCCGAAGGGACAGACGCGCATCGCCGGGGGAGATGCCCGGACCCGCCAACGCTGCCTGGAAATCCTCGCCGAAGATCGAAATGGCTGGTTTGAACAGGCGCCCTACAGTTCCGCCACCCGCCTCGAATTTGACAAGGCTTTGATCAACCTCACCTCGAATCTGCTGGGGCAAATTTGCGCGATCGATGACCGGGGAGAATTCACCCCCCTGAATGCCGGACAAGTCTTGGAATCCGCCCCCGCCGAAGAGATCCGGGAACTGCTGCATCGGGTGTTCCGGGTCGGGCAGATGGTGCGGGCCTACGATTTGCGAGAAGATTTTGAAGTGATATTTCAAGAAGCGATCGCCACCGTCGCCGCCCACGGCACCCACACCCCATCCAGCATCCAGTGGGTAGAAATGAACCTGCGGCGCGGCACCCTCAAACCCGAAATTACCCCCACGGAATCTTGGCTACTCGAACCCCTGATCCGATACGCCCGGGCGTCCGGTTTGGAGGAAACCGCCGCCTATTTCCAAACCCTCAAAGAACGCCTGACGACGAAGTTACAACGACTCGCCCGCCGCCAGGAGGAAACAACGTCACAATTCTTCACGAAGAAGGGGGACAAGTCCTGACACCATAAGGATCGGTGGACGATCGCGCGATGGTCAGCTATCAGCTTTTGTCCTGACTATCCCGGCGACTGCCAATAAAAAAAATCCTTTCCACTCATTCAGTACCGTTAATTCATTAAAATGACCGACTCGACCCAAATTCCCTATCTATTGCGTGCGGCACGCGGTGAAGCGCTGGACCGCCCCCCCGTTTGGATGATGCGGCAGGCGGGTCGCTACATGAAAGCCTATCGCGATCTGCGGGAAAAATATCCCTCCTTCCGCGAACGTTCCGAAAAAACCGATATCGCCGTCGAAATTTCCCTGCAACCCTTCCGGGCCTTCAAACCCGACGGCGTGATCCTGTTCTCCGACATTCTGACTCCCCTGCCGGGAATTGGCATTGATTTCGATATCGTCGAAAGCAAAGGCCCGATCATCGATCCGCCCATCCGCAGCCAGTCCCAAATCGACCAACTGCGTCCCATCGAACCGGAAGAATCCTTCCCCTTCATCAAGGAAATCCTGCAAACCCTGCGGCGGGAAGTGGGGAACGAGGCGGCGGTTTTGGGCTTCGTCGGGGCGCCCTGGACCCTGGCGGCTTACGCGATCGAGGGCAAGAGCTCCAAGGATTATCGCATCATCAAAAGTATGGCATTTTCCGAACCCGCCCTGCTGCACCAATTCCTGAGTAAATTGGCTGATGCGATCGCGGCCTACGCCTGTTATCAAATCGAATCCGGCGCCCAGGTGGTGCAACTGTTCGACTCCTGGGCCGGCCAGTTGAGTCCCCAGGATTACGAAATCTTCGCCCTCCCCTACCAAAAACAGGTGTTCGATCGCGTCAAAGCGCGTCACCCCGAAACCCCCCTGATCCTCTACATCAACGGCAGCGCGGGCATTTTGGAGCGAATGGCTAAGTCCGGCGCCGACCTGATCAGCGTCGATTGGACCGTGGACATGGGCGAGGCCAGAAACCGCATCGGGCGCGATCTGGGAGTCCAGGGCAATATCGATCCCGGCATTTTGTTCGGGTCGAAGGAACTGATCCGCGATCGTATCCTCGACACCATTCGCAAGGCCGGAAACCGGGGTCACATCCTGAATCTGGGCCACGGCGTCCTGCAAAAGACCCCGGAGGAGAATGTCGCCTATTTCTTTGAAACGGCGAAACAAGCCGACAAGTTGCTGACGGTTTCCGTGTAGCCCCCCTAGCCCCCATCCCCCCCAACCCCCATCCCCCCCAGCCCCCATCCCCCCCAGCCCCCCTTTGAAAGGGGGGAGTAAGGGGGGAG
>NZ_JAJENU010000452.1:0-353 GCF_035615495.1 Lyngbya sp. CCY1209
TCCCCGTTGCTCAATTTTGTCATACCTGTTCGGTAGTATTTTCTGAGCGTTTTGTAATTGGCAATTCCGCATCGTGACACTACCCATGCCCGCAGTTGTTGCCAGAGTATATTACCTAGCTTGTTGAAAATCTCCTTGGAGACTACCCCTGAGTAGTATCTTGCCCATCCTGTGATGATAGGGTTGAGTTCTTTAATCAGGGCGGCTTGAGGTGATGTTTTGTGTTTCTTAATCACCTCTTTAACCTTTTTGATGTGGGCTTTGATTGCTTCCTTATCCGGTTTTATGTGGGTCTTGAAGCCGAGTAGACCTCTTCCCCCCGATTTCTTCCCGGATGTATGTTTTCCTTTTGG
>NZ_JAJENU010000453.1:0-23139 GCF_035615495.1 Lyngbya sp. CCY1209
TGTCTTGCTCTCTGCGAGACAGAGTAACAGGTTAGGGCTAGAAAGCCCCGTCGCTGTCTTCGCGGGGATTGGTTACACGATCATATCAGAATTGGGGTGTGGGGTGTGCTCGGTGGGGTGTGGGGAATTTTAGTAGGGGCCCCTGGCTTGCGCCCTGATTTTAGATTCTTCCCCTCCGCTTCCTCTGCCTCCTCCGCTTCCTCTGCCTCCTCCGCCTCCTCTGCCCCCGACTCCCTAATACCGACTCCCGACTCCCTATTTCAACGCACGGCGAGCGAGTTTGGCGTAGGTTTTGACGGTTTCGTAGGGCATTTCTAAATCGATCGCGATCGCTTGTAGGGATTCGCCCAACTCCCGGCGGGCGAGGATTGTGGCCCAGGTTTCCGCCACGTCGGCGGCGCGGTTGCCGCCGGTTCGGCGCCGCTGGGAGAGGAAGATTGCGGTGAGTTCGGAGATGCGATCGGCTAACATTTGTTGGATGGTGGGGGGGGACTGCACGTCCTGCAATTGCCAGCCGAAGCGAGTTTGTCCGAGTCCGAAGGTGGTTTTGTGTCCGGTGCCGCAGTAGGGGGCGAGTCGCCCGAGGGCGTAGAATAGCTGTTTTTGCCCTTCCGCGTCGCCTTGGAAGTCCGATCGCCGTTTGTGAGAAATTCCCAGTTCGATGGCCCCCGTGAACCCCGTCACCATGCCCCGCTTGCCGGCGGCGACTTTGACGGATTCGAGGCGGTGGCGTTGGATGACGACGAATTCATCGACCCATTCTAAGAATAGATCCCGATCGCTGGGAAGGTCGGAAAAATCGTTCCAGCGGCGCAAATAGCTGTGAAATAAATTGATGGGGAGAGGGAGGGGCAGGTGGTGTCCCTTGTGGCGGAAGCTGGTGGGGGAGGTGAAACTCAATTTCAAATTGGCGGATTTGGGGGCGGGTTCCTCCCACAGTTGGCGGTAAGTCGTCGGTTCCAGGGCAACCCGACAGTTGCGAATTTCCAAGGGGGCGTTCCGCAATTCCACCCGGCGGGGGAGGTTGTGCACCCAACCGTCCAGCCACTCCACCAGGGGGCTAGACAGGGCGACGATCGACCAGCGGTAGGAGCGATCGCCCTGCAATTGTACTTCTTTTCCCGAGGCCGATAAAGGGCCGTCGAGGGCGGAAATGGTGAAGGGTTTTTCCGACTGTCCGTCGTGGAGATATTGGGAGAGTTCCGGGTTGGTGTCCCGCACTTGGTCCAGAAACCAGGCGTGGAGTCCGACGGTATATTGGGCGTAGAGGGTGCGATCGACGCCGGGGACGAGTTCAAATTCCAACCCCACCAGTTCGGTGTCTGAGGGCCAGTCGGGAAGGTTAAAAGGGCGTTTGCGGGGGTGTTTTGAGGTCGGAGTCATAGCCGAGATCGTGACATCGATTCCGCTCCATTTTAATCCCCCGATGGGGAAGTTGTTGCGATGCCAGCGCCTCCGACTGGGGCTAAAGCCCAACAACGGATTTTGCGACGTTTTTTTGAAGACAATAAATTGAACCAATAAAAGGGCATTTTAAAAAATATAAATTGCGAATCATCTATTTGACTACGTTTCCATTTCAGCCGATCGCCCTTGTCGGTTATAATCAGAGAACCCGTGCCAATTGTAAATGATATTGGAGCGATCGCAAATGGCGAAAAATTGTTTCCCAGAAAAATCAATGCGTTTGATCGCCGGTTGCTTCTGCGGCGCGAGTTTGTGGGGTTGTTCGCAACTCGATCGCCTGACGGGAATAACCGACGCTCCCGAACCGACATCCCAGCCGCCTCAACAGCTTCGGGACTATCGCACATTTGAAGATTGGTGTTTGAATCGAGAGAGTTTGGGTGCGGAAGCGAAACGGACTGTCGAAGTCTTATTGCGGGAATCGACCGTTCAAGATTGCGGTTTGGCGGAACAAAAATTATCGGGGCAAATGACCCTCGACCTCAGCAGCAGTCAAATCACCGATCTGACTCCTTTAATTTCCCTGCCCCAACTGACGGAACTCGACCTCGGCGACAACCAAATTCGGGATTTAACCCAACTGGCAATTTTGACCGATCTGACCGATCTAAATTTGGAAAAAAATGCGATCGCCGACCTGACCCCCCTCGCCGAATTGACCAACTTAAACGAACTGATATTATCTAAAAATGAAATATCTGAACTGACGCCGCTGGAAACTTTGATCCGCCTGCAAACATTGAAACTGGACGGAAATGCGATCGCGGATCTTTCGCCCCTTTCCGAACTGTGGGGATTGACGGAACTCGATCTGAGCGACAATCAAATTGGCGACCTCACACCCCTGGAAGGGTTAGAAGAACTGAATCAACTGAACCTGTCCAATAATGCGATCGCCGATTTGAGTCCGCTATCGGGAATCAAAACCTTAAATCTCCTCAATCTCAATACCAATCAAATCGAAAATCTCGCCCCCCTGTCCAATCTGACCGGTTTAGAAGTGCTGGATTTGGACGGAAACGCGATCGCGGATCTGTCGCCCCTCGCCGCTCTCGCCGACCTCCAAAACCTCAGCCTCAGCGACAACCAGATCGCCGACCTCAAACCATTAGAAAATCTCAAAAATCTCGATAACTTGCAACTGCGGAGCAATCAAATCAGCGAACTCGCACCCCTCGCCCAGTTGACTAACTTGAGCGACGACCTCAATTTGATTGATAACAAAATTACGGATCTCGAACCCCTGGCGCAGTTGAAAACTTTGAGAACATTGGGGTTGGGAAAAAATGAAATTGAAGCGATCGCGCCCTTATCAGAATTGAATAACTTGCAAATTCTCTACCTCGGCGACAATCAGATCGAAGATGTCGAACCCCTCGCCAATTTGACACAATTGCAAGAATTAAACCTCTGGAACAATCAGATCGAAAAAATTGAACCATTATCCAATTTAGAAAATTTGACCTACCTCGGATTGCAAGAAAATCCCATCGAAAATAAAGTCTGCCCCGTCGATCCCCCCTCAGTGTGCCAATTTTGAGGCAGACCATCCCTCCTTGGACAGAAATGGCGACAGATTGCAGATATTGTCGGTTGAGCCGTCAAACGGTATGGGAAAATACAAAACGGGAGCGGCTGAGTGGCTGTTTTTGTCCCATTGCTGTATCTGGCTCAGATGTAAATGCAAACTTCAAACCCTCTGACTTCAACCGAAACGGGCGATCGCTCGTTGTTAAAGCAACGGCTCCGGATCGATCGCCTGGTCGGTGATACAGAGCGACAAGACACCGAACCCGTCTTTGGGAGCGATGTGATCGAGGGGTTGACCCGTCACCCCAAAACCCTGTCCCCGAAATACTTCTACGACGATCGCGGTTCGCTTTTGTTTGAAAAAATCTGCGAACTGCCCGAATATTACCCCACCCGCACGGAAACGGCAATTTTACGGGAATACGCGCCCGAAATCGCCCGACTGACCGGACCGTGCGAACTGGTGGAGCTCGGCAGCGGCAGTTCCACCAAAACCCGCATTTTGCTGGACGCCTACCAAAGTTTGGGATATCCCCTGCGCTACCTCCCCATCGACATCAGCGGCGGCATTCTGGAAAGTAGCGCTTACGAACTGATGGAGGATTACCCCTCCCTCCAGGTTCATGGCATGGTCGCCACCTACGAACTGGCCCTGCAAAACCTCGAACCCGCTCCCCTTCCCACCCGCGCCATCGGCTTTTTGGGCAGCACCTTGGGCAATATGACCCCGCCGGAGTGCGATCGCTTTTTCTCCCAAATTACCGGCGCCCTTTTGCCGCGAGAATACTTTTTATTGGGGATTGACCTGCACAAGTCCACCCCCGTTTTGGAAGCCGCCTACAACGACGCACAGGAAGTGACGGCGGCATTCAATTTGAATATGCTGCGCCACCTCAACCGCAAGTTTGAGGGCAATTTTGACATCAAAGAATTTGAACACCTGGCTTTTTACAATCTCGAAGACCACCAGATCGAGATGCACCTGCGGAGTATGCGATCGCAGACCGTCGAACTCAAAAAACTCGGCCTGACCGTCGATTTCGCCGCCGGGGAAACGATCCGAACCGAAATTTCTCGGAAATTTGACTTGGACGCGATGCGGGATTATCTTAATTCCAAAGGTTTGACGCCCGTTCAATCCTGGACCGATCCCCAAAATTGGTTCGGCTTGATTCTCTGTCAGTCGTCCGCCAATTAGAATCCCCCCCAACCCCCATCCCCCCCAGCCCCCCTTTGTAAGGGGGGAGAAGGGGGGAGAAGGGGGGAGGTAGGGGGGAGAATCAATTCAAAGTCCCCCTTTTGAAGGGGGATTTAGGGGGATTTTCACGTCGCGATCGCACTCGGAATCATCCCCCCCAGCCCCCCTTTGTAAGGGGGGAGAATTCACTCAAAGTCCCCCTTTCAAAGGGGGATTTAGGGGGATTTTCACGCCGCGATCGCAGTCAGAATCATCCCCCCCAGCCCCCCTTTGTAAGGGGGGAGAATCAATTCAAAGTCCCCCTTTTGAAGGGGGATAATGGGGGATCAAACCTATCCATTCACTCGGAGTATTGCCGTGGAAAAACTGCTGCGCCTGTCGAGAATAATCGATCGCCTAAATGAATACCTGGGCCGCTTCATCTACTGGCTGACACTGATTATGATCGGCGTCGGAACCTGGAACGTAATCGGCCGCTATGTGGGCCGCGCGGTGGGGCAGAATTTGAGTTCCAACGCCCTGATCGAAACCCAATGGTATATTTTCGATATCATCTTTTTACTCGGTGCAGCCTACACTTTAAAACACAACGAACACGTCCGGGTTGACGTTCTCCAAAGTCGCTTTAATACCCAACAAAAAGCCTTGGTCGATTTGCTGGGAACGCTGTTATTTTTGATTCCCTTTTGCGCGATGATTATCTTTTACTCTTGGGGTGCGATCGCCAATTCTTGGGCGATTCAAGAAGTGTCCCCGGACCCCGGCGGCTTGCCCCGCTATCCGATCAAAACCTTGATTATCGTTAGTTTTTTCCTATTAATCATCCAGGGCATTTCCGAGGCGATCAAAAACTTTGCAATATTCAAAGGCATCATCCAACCCGACATCGAAGATCTCAGCCGGCGGGCACGAGAGTAATCAAGTCAACAGTCAACAGTCAACAGTCAACAGTCAATGAATAAGGGTTTTCAGCTTTTAGCATAGAACTCAAACCCCACTCCCGACTCCCCACTCCCGACTCCCTATTCCCCAATCCCCCAATTATCCCGGAGAAAATCGAGTATAATCAAACGGTGGGGCTGACCGATCGCCCGCACCATTCCCGCCTGTTTAGAATAGGCTTCCCCGGCGATAATCTCCTCCGGCGAGAACAACCTCATATCCCAACCTTCGTTTAACACCAGGCGATCGCAACTCACCTCCAAAGGGCCGTGAAAAATATTCCGGATCACCTCCGTATTTTCATACCGGTAACTATAGCGATTAAATTCCGATAAAACCGTCGCCTCGTAGCCAATTTCTTCGATCAACTCCCGCCGCATCGCCTCCGCAGGCGTCTCCCCCGGTTCAACGTGCCCGCCGAACATCGCCCAAACGCCGGGATGGGCAATATTGGGGATATCATCCCGCAATTGGAGGAGAATTTTCTCCTCCCGATAAAGAATAGCGATCGCAACTTCTCTGACAATCATGATTTGGGGAATGGGGAATGGGGAATGGGGAATGGGGAATGGGGAATGGGGAATGGGGTGTGGGGTGTGGGGAAGGGAATTGTAGGGGCGAATGGCATTCGCCCTCCTGCTGTTCTGGTGGGGGCAACCGTCTCCGGTTGCCTTGAGATTTCTAGATTTCTGGTTGCCTTGAGATTTCTAGATTTCCGGTTGCCAGCAATTTCCCCCCCTAAAACTTTCGCATCTTGGCAACAATGCGATCGAAATACCAATTGAGTCCCGGCGCCAGGAGGCTGTGAAAGCGGTTCAGCAGGGTCATTTCCAACCCCGGGGCGATCGCGAATTGCCGCTTCTCAATTCCCCGGACGATCGCTTTTGCCACATCCGCCGCCGTCCAAATACCCGCCGTCTCCGTCATTTTTTTGGTTTCCGGGGGTTTCGTCCGGTTCTCCGCCGCCAGTTGGGGCGTGTCCGTGTCGGGGGGGTAGACCACCGAAACATGGATGCCAGCGGGCTTCAATTCGCCCCGCAAGGCCTCCGCCAGACCCCGCAGGGCAAATTTGCTCGGAGCATAGGGCGTGTAGCCGTACAAGCCAATTAAGGCCGCTCCCGAGGCGATCAAAACCAGGGTTCCCCGGCTTCGTTGTCGCATTCGGGGGAGCACCGCCCGCACGCAGTATAGGGCGCCGAAATAGTTCACCGCCATCGTCCGTTCAAAAACCGCGATCGCCACCTCGGAGAAATAACCGGGACGGGCCATCCCCGCCGCCGCGATCAGGATATCCGGCGGACCGAGGCGATCGCAGGCTTTTTCAATTGCCGTTTCCACCTGGGTGCGATCGGCCACATCCGCCACTTCTGTCACAATTTCCCGATCCGGACTCAGCTTTTCCAACGCCGTCGCCGCCTGTCGCAACTTCTCCAGGTCCCGGGCGATCAGGGTGACATTCGCCCCCTCCCGAACCAGCAATTTCGCCGTTTCCAAGCCGATACCGCTCGATCCGCCGGTGACGATGGCGTGTTGCCCCTCAAATTTCATGGTTATTTCGATTTTCGGAACAGGTGGGAATGTTCGGGGTTGTAAAGTCCCGATCGCGCCGTGGCTTCCGTCCCCAAGGCGGGAGAAATAATATACAGCGTCGTCCGGATCAGATCTTCCTCCCGGGTCACTTGGGCCATCTTTTCCAAAGGCACCACCCGAATTTTCTCATCAGGCCACCCCAACCGGTAGCAAATCGCCACCCGCGTTTCCGGGGGATAGTGGGCGATTAACTGTTCCTGGGCTTTTTCCACATGACGGGCACTCAAATACAGGCACAGACTGGCCTGGTGGGCCGCCAAACCCGCCAATTCTTCCCGGGAGGGGACCGATGTCGCCCGCCCGCTGATGCGCGTTAAAATAATCGTCTGCACCAGTTCCGGCACGGTCAATTCCACCTTCAGTTTCGCCGCCGCATCCTGAAAGGCGCTGATGCCGGGGACGATCTCGAAATCCACCCCCGCCTCCGCCAGACGGCGCATCTGTTCGTAAACCGCCCCGTACAGTGTCGGGTCCCCCGAATGCAGGCGCACCACCGATCGCCCATTTTTGACGCGATCGATCATGATCGGGAGAATGTCCTCCAAGGTCCGATTCGCGGTTCTGATAATTTCCGCATCCGGACGCACCCCCCCCAACATCTGGCGGGGTACCAGGGAGTCCGCAAACAGGATCACATCCGCTTGAGTCAAGAGTTTCTGGGCTTTCACCGTCAGCAGGTCTGGATCGCCGGGACCAGCCCCCACAATGTAGACCATCGCTGGCAATGATGCCGGATTTGTGCCATTCATCAGTTCCATCACTCAAAAAATTTTGCAAATTTTCCGCTGCGTTCCGGATGATACCAGACTCTCATGGAACAAAAGAATGGTAGATGCACCCTGGTTGATGCCCTGGAGAGACACTCTCCGGGGCGTTTTTTATGGAATTGCGGAGAATAATTGACAATTGACAATTGATCATTGTGCGATCGCCCACAAAAAACTATTTCCCCATCAGTCGCACGACTCCGACGCCGCCGAAGTATAGAAAGACGACCGCACCCCCGAGGAGACTTTGAGTCAACGGGTCCGTCGAAGGGGTTAAAATAGCCCCCAGGACGGCGGCGGCGAGTACCACATATCGCCAGCCGGAGAACATTTGTTTGGAAGACACGATTCCGAGAATTCCCAATAAAATTAAAATGATGGGAACCTGGAATGCGATCGCCGTTACGAATAGCAGTTTCAGGACAAATTCAAAGTATTCCGCGATCGACCACAGTTGTTCGACGACTTCGGCGCCGTAGCCGATGAAGAATTTGAGTGCGGCGGGAACGATCGCGACATAGGCGAAGATCAAACCGATCAAAAATAGGAATGTGGAACCCAGGAAAATCGGCCCCAGGATACGCCGTTCGCGGCGGGTGAGTCCGGGAAGGACAAATTGGACGATTTGGTAAATAATGAACGGACTCGCCAGGATCAAACCGCTGTATCCGGCAACTTTCAGGGAGACGAAGAAATATTCTCCGGGGGCAAGTTGCAGCATTTTCACGCCTTGGGCCGGAATTTGCAACAGTTTGACGATCGGTTTGACGGCGATGAAACAAAGGACGATGCCGCCGGTGACGGCAATTAATGAGTAAAAAATGCGCTGTCGCAATTCTTCGAGATGATCGAATAGGGACATCTCGACTTCATCGGGAATTTCGTCGAGATCGTCTTCCTCGGATGAGGGAGTTTCGGGTTTCGGGGGCGCGATCGCGGTGGCGGTTCCACCCCCCTGATTGACGGGTAATATCGAATTCGGTTCGAGGTTTTTTCCCGGGGTCGAACCGTTGCCGGAAAAATTCCCTTTGCCGTTTTTTCCGTTGACGATCGCGCCGGAATTCTCTCGATTGACGGCCGGTTCGGATGGGTCAATATCGTCGCGGCGATCGCCCTCCTGTTCCCGAGTTTCGGAAGTCGAAACCGCGTCACTTTCTCGACCGACAGAAGATTCGGGAGTGATGTTATCGACGGTTTCGATATCGGTGCGATCGGTTTCCGTATCCCGAATTTCTATATTCTCAACCGGCTCGGTTTGTGCACTCACAGAAGCGGCGGAATCCTCCGTCTCAACCGTTTTGATATCCGTGCGATCGCTCTCCTGAGTTTGATCTTCTGGGGGACTGTCGGTTTCTGCGGATGCTTCCCCCGCAACTGCCGCTTTCGTCTCCAATTGCGATCGCAACTCCCGATTCTCCCGTTCCGCCTCGGTGAGAAGCTGCTTGAGATGGGTAATTCGCTGATGCAGAATCGTCGCTTCTTCGCACAGCGACTCATAGGCATCGCGATCATTCAATTGTCCAAACTTTTTGACCATAAGACCGACATTCGGGAGAAATTCGCTGAATTGAGATGCCACGCAGGGGAGATGGGTTCGACACCGCCGAACTGCAGGACACAGAATTGCCGGAGATCCCGAGCAAAACTCTTTTTAATTCTATCGTTTCCGAGGGCAAAATCGGGCAATCATCGGCAACTATAGCAATGAGCGATCGCGTGTTTACAGTTTCATTTGGGGCTCGCGCCCGAAACCCTGATTCTTGGTCATTTCACCCGATTCCCGATTCCCTGCGCGTAGCGGCATAAAAGCCCGACAATTTGAGGCAATTATCCCCGCCATCACGATTGGTAGGGAATGGGATCGCTCAACCCCAACGCTTCAAACGCCGCCAGCCTCAACCGGCAGGCATCGCAGACACCGCAGGCTTCCGCTTCGCCGGCGTAACAGGACCAAGTGTGTTCCCAGGGGACGCCCAACTCATTCCCCAATTGGATGATTTCCGTTTTTTTCAGGTGGATGAGGGGGGTGTCGATGGCGATCGCATTGCCTTCCCGCCCTTCCTTGGTCCCCAGGCGGAACACCTCCTGCATGGCGGCGATATAATCGGAGCGGCAGTCGGGATAGCCGGAATAGTCCAGGGCGTTGACCCCAATGTAGACGCGATCGGCCCGAATCGCCTCGGCGTAGGCGAGGGCAAAACTCAGAAAAATGGTGTTGCGGGCCGGAACGTAGGTGATCGGGATGCTCTGGGACATCTCGGCCACGGAGCGATCGCGCGGCAAGTCGATCTGGTTGTCCGTCAACGCCGAACCCCCCCAGCGCGTCAGGTCAAACTGGACGACCTGGTGATCGGCCACTTCCGCCGCCCGGGCAATTTGGGCCGCCGCCTCCAATTCTCGCTGATGGCGCTGTTGATAGTCAAAGGAGAGCGCGTAGCACTCGCAGCCATCCGCTTTCGCCTGATAGAGCACGGTGGAAGAGTCGAGTCCACCGGAGAGTAAAATTACTGCTTTCACGTTTCTCAGCCTTCACACCGACAATACATTCCGTCAGCAATTTTAACAAAAATTCATAAAATGAGCCGCGATTCCCCCGGATGGGCGAAAATTGGCGGGCGATCGCTCCCTGATCGCTACAAGTTTCTTAACAATTACCGCCGACATCCCAATCGCAAAAATACTTCATATTTTCCCGGCAAAAGATTCGCTACACTGAGAATGTAAGGGACGAAAGTTGAGAGGCATTATTCATGTCAGCCATATCTAAACTTCAATACGATCCATCTCGCTGGCTCACCCTTGTCCTAGTCACGATGGCATTTTGGCTGGGCGGTAGCCTGCTGTTAGATTTCGTGATCATGCCGGGAATGTACGTTTCCGGAATGATGGAAGAAACCAGTTTTGCGCCCGCAGGTTCGGTCATTTTTTCGGCATTCAATCATATTGAAATCCTGTGCGCCGCCCTGGGATTGACGGGGATGATGATTTTGGGAAGCACGCTTCCCGAAGGGTTCAGCAGTCGCATTCGCACCCTGACGGCATTATCTTTTATTCTGTTGGCGATCGCACTGCTTTACACCTACAGTCTCACCCCCCAAATGAGCGCCTTGGGTGCCCATCTGAACCTATTTAACCCGGTTGAATCGGTGCCGGCGGGGATGAATCAACTGCACTTCAGCTATCTGAGTCTGGAGACGCTGAAATTCTTCGCGGCGGGTACGATTTTCGCCTGGTGTTATCGGAATCATTTCGCCGACTAGAATGAATCCAGCCATTGGGAATTGCCGAAGGGGAGGGCGTCTGGAAGCCTTCCCCTTTTGGCTGTCAACAGAATTTTGAATCTTTTCCGAAATTCCGAGATCGGAGGGTGTACGATCTGAAATGAGATTCTAGATTGAGGAGATCGAAAATGCCAACCATCCTGCGCGGCTTGATTGCCTTTGAAAAATCGATGCAAATTCTCGCGATCGTCGCGGTGATGCTATTGTGTGGATATCTGGGATGGGAGAATGTCCGGGAGAGTGGCGATCGCGTTTCGGAGGGCGATCGCATTTCCGCGATTTACTCTTGAAGTTAATAGGAGTTAATTGTAGTGGACCGACACACCTGAAACGGTGGGTTACGGCGGATTGATAGATGGCTTTCACAGCATAGGTTGAAGCCGCCTAACCCACCCTACTGGACCGACTGAAGCCCAACAACTAAGCATTCGGATAGCGATCGCAAATCAACCTCTCCGCCTGGGTGCGATCGCGCACAATCCCGTCCAATGTCGCCTCCAACAAGTCATCCAACATCACTTTAAATTGGCGCCCGGGTTTGTATCCTAATTGTTTTAAATCATTCCCGTTTAAAATCGGTTTGGTATTCCACCAACGATTCAAATATTGCCAGATCCCTTTCCGGACTTGACGGGAAGATTGGGCGGCAATTAAAATTAAAAAGGGTAAACTGTAGGGTTCAAACAGCCGATAAAATTGGCTCGGCTTTTGGCATTTTGGTAACGATTCAGAAACCTGATTTTTAGCGGATTCCAAATCTTCCAATCGCCCGATTTCGTCCGAGGACAGTTGCAGTATCTCCGCGACTTCCCGGCGATATTCCGGTTGCAAATAGGCGACCAACACTTCCAGGCGAATTTGCCAGTGGGTGAGCGTCCGTTCCGGATCGAAGCGTTGCAGACAGCGATCGACCGTGCGAATTTGCCGCCACAATTGCTGATTTAATTCCAAGGTCGGATGGATGCAGCGCAGGGCTTTCAATTCCCCCAACAACCGCAGCGCCGGTTTCCAGTAGGGGGCTTGCAAGATGTATTTTAACTCGCTTTTTAACCGAGTTTCCAAAGCCGGAACCCGGGCTGATTTTCGCCCTTTCCGCTGGCGATCGTAGATGCCGCTATTAATCGCATACCGGACATATTCTTTCGTTTGATATTCCAGTTGAAATCCCAGTCGGACGGCGAAGCGGACGGCGCGATAAATGCGGGTCGGATCTTCGATAAAACTGTTGGGATGCAACACCCGAATTTGCCGCAATTCTAAATCCGTGACACCGCCGAAAAAGTCCAACAATTCCCCCGCCCTCGGTTCGGTCAATCGCAGGGCCAAAGCATTGATGGTAAAATCGCGGCGGTAGAGATCCTGGCGGATGGAACTCGCTTCGACTTCCGGGTTCGCCGCCGGATAGGGGTAAAATTCGGTGCGGGCGGTGGCAATATCAATCCACAGGGAATCTAAAACGGGGTGGTTGTGCCAGAGGAGGGCAGCGGTCTGAAATTGGCCGTGCACCTCCATCCGGGCTTCCGGGTAGTCTTGTTGAAGCGATCGCGCCAAGTCCACCGCCGGGGGAGTCGAGTCCCCGTCTTCGTCCTCAGTCCCCGTCGAATGTTGGTAGCAGCCATCCACCACCAGATCGATATCATTGAGCAGCAACGTCTCGTCCGCATCCGCCAAAAGCAAGTCCCGCAGGCCGCCGCCGACGAGATAAATTTGCCAACCCCGTTTTTGGGCGAGTTCGGCGATTTTGTGCAGCAATTCCCACAGCGGGGGGGTGAGGCGGTCCTGCAATAATTCCCGGACGGTGCCGCAGGTGGAACCGGGGATGCAGCCCCGGCGGGGGGGGGTTTGGGGCTGTTGCTGTTGGTAAAGCAGCCGCAGGACATCCGTGCGGGTGACAATTCCCACCAGGTTGCCGTCTTGCAAAACGGGGAGTCTGCCGATATCGTAAGTGACCATCAGCGATTCGATTTCCGGCAGGGTGGTTTCCGGCGCGATCGTCCGCAGTTGGGGGGTCATGTAGCCCTTGACGGGGGCGTGATGGAAGCCGTGGTGGAGGGCGATGTCGATATCGCGGCGAGAAATAATTCCCACCAGTTGATGATGATCATCCAAAATGGACAAACCGGAATGGCCGTAGCGGAGGAGGATGCGGTGGGCCTCCCCGACGGTGGTTTCCGGGCGGATGGTTCGCACCGGAGAGGACATCAACTCCCTTGCCGTGGGGGGTTGGGGAATTTGGGCTTGGAAGCGTTCCACCAGATCTGCGATCGCCTCCCGGGGTTCCACATCCCGCAAAATCGCCGACGCCGCCCGGGGGTGTCCGCCGCCGCCGCAGGGTTCAAATAGGGCGTTGAGGTCGGTTTTTTCGATCCGCGATCGCCCGATGACTGTCAGCCGCATCTCGCCCCCAGACCGCACCCGGTACAGGTTCCCCAGCAGCAGGGCGTCGCTTTCGGTGACATCGAGCAACTCGGACGCCAAGCTGGAGAGTCCGGGGACGTAATCTTCGGTTTCCAGCAACACCCAGGACACCGCGTGGCCCCGGACGGTGGTTTGTTCGAGGCGGTCCAAGGCTTCCGTCAGCAAGTCCTGCAAGGTGGGCGACAATCCCGGTTCGACGTATTCCGCGATCGCCGATAAACTGACATCCCGTTCCATCAGCCCAGCCAGGGCGATCGCATCTCGGGATGTGGAGTGGTCAAAGGTCAGGGACCCCGTATCGACGTGAATTCCCAAAGCCATCACCGTGGCTTCGGCGGGGGTGAGATATCCCAGAAGTTCCGACTCCCGCAGCCGTTCTACAATTAAGGTCGTGCTCGCCCCCACCGCTTCAATGTGAGCGTGAGTGGCGGGGATATCCAGTTCCAGATGGGGGTGGTGGTCGTAGACGACGATTTCCAAATTGGGCAAATCCAGCCATTGGGCCGCTTTTCCGAGGCGATCGCGGTTTTGAGTATCCACCACCGACAATTTCCGAATTTGGGAGGGATTCACCGACCGCCGTTCGATCAGTGGGAACTCGTCCCGGTACAATGCCAAAAAATCCCGCACCGCCGGATGGGCGCCCCCCGTCAGCACGATCCGACTCCCCGGATGCAGGCGGGTCAACCCCACCGCCGCCCCGAGGGCGTCGAAATCTGCGGTCCTGTGGCATAAAATTAAATGCATGATCCTATCGATCTAAAAGAGCGGGTGCGATCGGGTTTGGGGATTTGAACTCAACCCGCGACTATATACGAGGATAGCCGATACCGACTCGAAATCAGTCCGGATCGGGTTTGGAGTGGCGAGAGAGGGAATCGGGAATCGGGAGTCGAGGAGGCAGAGGAGGGCAATCAATTATCAATTATCAATTTTCCCTACACCCCACACCCTACACCCTACACCCTCGCGCAGCGCTATATAGCCGATACCGACTCGACGATCGCCGTCACATTCCCTGCGTCTTCCCGTCACGCGATCGGGTCGGCCAATTCACCGCCTGTGCCAACCCCCATCACTTCGCCGATCCGCAAATTCTGGGATGATAGAACCGTCAACCGAGTTGAGGGGTGAACTGTCACCGTGAAAATCAAATGGCACAGACCGGCTCAAGCAGCAATCTTTCACCGGGTCGAACTCTACCACAAAAATTTCCAAAATCAGGAATATTTGCAGGAATTATTCACCGTCGGTTTGCTGCCCGAAGATGTGGCGGGCCCGTTTCAAATTACCCCATTGAATTCGCGACTTCTGCCCCATTCGATATCGGACTGGCAGGGTTCTTCTGCAAATCACTTAAATCTGATCGATATTCACCTCGACCTTTTGGATATTCTGGACGCCGCCCAAGATCCCCATGAAAGTCGGCAAGCGTTGCAGAACCTGGGGACGCTCCCCATTGGACTGCGGTATCAACTCGCCCAAAATTCGAGTACGCCGGTGCGGGTTCAAAGCGCACTATTGAAAGATAAAATTATTGAAGTTCGGCTGGCCGCGGCCTTATCTTTACTGTCGCAGCCCGAAGGGTTCGCGATCGTCCAAAAACATTATATAAAAACGGCTCCCCCCGCCCTCCGCGTTTTGCTCCTCCTCCACTCCCAAACCTCCCCCCAGTTGCTCACTCAAATGGCGAAATATTGTGCGTCGGACTGGCTGGCCCGATACGCGATCGCCCGCCACCGCAACACCCCACGACAAGTCCGCCACGCCCTAAAAAACGACACCCATCATTTGGTTCGGAGTATTGCCAAAGCTCGTTCCCGACAAGAAGAAGAATTGACCCATCAGATTCATTCGTCAGAGGTTGAAAAGCGGGCTTGAACACTTTTTTTAGTCCGACAATTTCCCAGATATCTCCTCCGTGTCCTCCGTGTCTCTGTGGTTTTATACTTCGAGAAATGACCGCAAAAACTTACAGAGAAGTTTGACTGTCCGGGGCAATTTCCACGCCGCCCTGTTGCACCATCCGCTGGCGATCGGTGATCAGATCGTTCAAATTTTTAAAATCCTTGAGTCCGATCTCCTGGCAAGCTTGCTTCAAGTTGCTTTGGAACGCTTCGATATCGTCTCCGTATCCGCAATTACTCGCCGCCCGTTCCAGTCCTTGGGGGGCGCTGGACTTGGCGCAATCAATTAATTCGGTTCCTCGCAAAGCTTTCCTATTTGTCATATTTATCACTTCCAATTTTTGGCTATATTGGTACGAATCCAGTTTAGCCTATCAACTCCCGCTCCAATCATCATCTCTCTTTGGGGGGATATCAAGGGGCGATCGCGCGGAGGACAATGTAAAATGTAGAAGATCTCTCGATACCATGTCAGCAAGTTCCCAACCCTCACGAATGCACGTCCAACCCTCATCGCGGTGGACGGGGTGGAATAAATTTGTGGCGATCGTTGCTGCGATCAACCTAATTTTAGTTTTATTCAATCTCAGTTACATTCCCCTCCGGAATACTTATATCCGCCATTTTCCCGCGATCGTCCGCCTCTACGATCCCGTCAAATCCATCCAACCCCACCCCGACACTACCCGCTATCTCAATACCGTCGATGCCTTGAAAATGGAAGTGGCAAAATCGGGACTCGCTTCCCCGTCCGTCGATCCCATTTTCATATCCCTGCGAAATCAAAGTGAAGATTTGCTGGTCGAAAATCCCTTCAGCATCTCCGGCCAATTTTCCACCTTCGCGACACTGCAAAAGCGGATGGAATATCGCCTCGAAACTTCCTCGACGAAACGGGCCTTTGATCAATTTTGGAGTCGGCCCTACCTTGGGGATGTGGGCTGGACGGATGCCATCTCCTTTTTCGATGAAAAGATTCGTCCTTTGATGGCGGTCAGCTATTACCGAGATTTCGACGAAAATGGCGTTCCCATCGATTACTTTTGGCGAATCGACCTGGCTTTTATTATTTTATTTGCGATCGATTTCGCGGTCAAGACCCTGAGAATGTCCTGGCGACACCCGGGGATGAATTGGTGGGGGGCGATGCTGCGGCGATCGTATGATATCCCCCTGTTTCTCCCCTTTTGGCGGTGGCTGCGGGTAGTCCCCGTTTTCGTCCGACTCCACCGGTCAAAAATTATCGATTTGGAAGACATTCTCGCCGCCATCACCCACGAACCGGCGGCCTATTTAGCCGATCGCGTTTCGGTCTTTTTGGTCGTCCGACTCCTCAACCAAACCCAGGATGCGGTGAACAGCGGCGAACTCGCCCGAGCTCTCCTCGCCCCCCCCGACGCCAGTCCGGAAGCCAACAAAATCGATCGCATCCTCGACCGCATCATCCAACTCTCCCTCTACAACGTTTTACCCCAAGTTCAACCCGACTTGGAAACCCTCCTCCACTACAGCCTCAAAGAATCCTTGAAACAGTCCGATTTCTATCAGACTTTTCAGAACATCCCGGGACTCGAAAGCCTGCCGTCCAGCACCATCGAAAATCTAGCCGATTATTTGTCCCACGCCACTTATACCGTTTTGATCAACTCCTATTCCGATGTGGTCGGGCGGGAACTGTTCGATCGCCTCAGCCAGCATTTTGGTGAAGCCCTGAAACGGGAACTCCGACAAAAATCCAACCAATCCGAACTGCAAGGGTTGATCTCCGACATATTGGAAGAATTGAAACTCAACTACGTTCAAAAGTCCGACGAACAAGATCCGGAATTGACGATGGAAGAAGCCGAAACAATTCGCCATCAAGCCAAACATTGATCGAGCCGAACGTGGCGAGAGTGAATTAATGAAAATTGGCGATCAACGTGG
The DNA here is from genome assembly GCF_035615495.1 of Lyngbya sp. CCY1209. Lineage (GTDB taxonomy): Bacteria > Cyanobacteriota > Cyanobacteriia > Cyanobacteriales > Microcoleaceae > Limnospira. Next base: position 17,027 of record NZ_JAJENU010000453.1, read on the forward strand.
CCAGCCGAAATTTAAACTCTCCCCTAGGGTAGATGAGAAGCCGGCGATCAATTGAGTATAAATGGAGAGAATGTCAAATACTTTGATTCAAAAACATGAGCATTTCTACCCTTAAAGAACAATCTCTAATTTCCTTCCAGAAGTTGTTGAAACTTGCCATTGTTCTTTGTCTCGGCATCGTCTGGTTCCTGTCGAGTTTAACCCCGGCACTGGCGGCGAACAGCAGCCCGACTGAAGCCGAAGCATCCCTCAATCAAATTCAGCAAGAAGCCAAGAAAACAGCCGAATCCGACGAACCGCGTTCCCTCAATACCATGCTGCGGAAGACTGAAGGGGACGGACTCAACGCCGTCCAGGGCAGTGCGGACAAGGAAAAAATGAAGAATCCGGAAAACTCCGAAAATCTTGAAACCGTGACCGAAATGGTAGATAAAAAACTGAAAAATGTCTTCGGTAACTAATTAAAATACAGGCGATTTATACCTGTAAAAAATATCAAAAAAGGGCGCAAGACTTGCGCCCTTTGTGATGGTGCGCCTCCGGGGAATTTGAGGTTATTTTTCAACCTCAGTTTGAGTATCAATTCGGAACGGTAAATCCTGATTAACGTAATCAATTTCCTGCCGTTCCATATCATTGATGCGATCAATATAAGAGCGCAAAATTTTGGCAAGCCGGCCGTCATAAAAACGGTGCAGGCTGTAGTTGGGGCGGGCGGGGAATCCCCGGCGTTTTTTGTGTCGCCCTCCCGCCCCCGGATCGAAGCTGTTGACCCCGTTGGCGATCGCCCATTCGATGGGGGAATAATAGCAGGCGTTGAAGTGCAAACAGTCGATATCCTGGACGCTTCCCCAATAGCGGCCGTAGAGGCGATCGCCCTTCGTCAGACAGAACGACATCCCCACCGGTTCGCGATCGTCGGACTCGCTGTAAGCCGCCACAAAAACCACCCGGTGGCGGTAGTCGTGGTGCAACTGTTCAAAAAACTTTCGGGTCAAATACTTACTCCCCCACCACCCGAATTTATCGCAGGTACTCGCATAAAAATCGTACATCAGCGAAAACATCGACTTGGGAATTTCATCCCCCGTCAGCGTCCGCATTTCCAAGCCCACTTTCCCCAATGCCTTCCGCTCCCGCTTGATATTTCGTCGCTGATTGGCATTGAAATCTTTCAAATAATCGTCGAAGGTATCGTAACCCTGATTGTGCCAGATGTAACTGTGGTGCAGCCAGGGCGTAAACCCCTGCTTTTCCATCCGAGCCTGCCACTCCGGATCGACGTAAAGAAAATTGCAGCCGGAGATTTTATTGTCGATGCAGAAGCGATCGATTTCGTGCACCATCAACGCCGTCAATTCATCTTCATCCTCCTCCGGCGCCACCAAAAATCGATATCCCTCGGCGGGGGTAAACGGCGACATTCCCAACAGTTTCGGATAATATTCGATGCCCAACTGATAGGCCAAATCCGCCCACTGGTGATCGAACACGAACTCGCCCCGGCTGTGACCTTTGACGTACAGCGGCGCCGCGGCCACCAGTTGAGAATCCCGCCAGACGGTGAGGTGATGCGGCATCCAACCTGCCCGCGCCGTGGCACTCCCGGAAGCCTCCAAATTGTGCAGCCAGTCCCACTCGAAAAAGGGCGTTGTCAGGGGTTGGGCCAGAGCTTCCCACTCGGACTTCGGAACTTCGGAAACCTGCTCGATCCAGGCGACGGAATAGGGGGATGGAGTCGGATTCACCATGTTTTTAAAAAGACGCATTCTGAAAACCTTGGGTAGTTGAATCGGCCTTGACCGAGCATTGTAACGATTTTATGAGGTGGATTTCACGCGGTAGTGCAGGAACACCTCATCTTCGACCCGTTCGAGATCCAGCAATTCCAGGCGGGGGGCCAGATCGGACAAAAATCCCGTCCCGCCGACGGGGGAGGGCGACGCCGTGCCCCCCAAAATCAGGGGACAGACGGTGAGCCACAATTCATCGATCGCACCCATTTCCGCCAAGGACCCGACCAACTGGCCCCCGCCGAGCACCGCCACCCGCTCCAAACCCAATTCGGCGAGTTGCCGCAACCCGTCAGACTCGGCGATCGCACCTCCGGCATCCGACGCGACGATCACGCGATCGAAATAGCCGCCATCCTGCCATCGCCGCCCCCCCGCCGCCGTCGTCAGCAACCACCGGGGAACCGGTTGTTTAAAAAATTTTAACGCCCGGTCGATATCCCCCGAAGCCGAGCAGAGGACCTGGACCGGCTGGGGGGGTTTTCCATTTTTTTCCCGATCGCGCCATAATTCGGAGGAAGAAACCCTGAATGTCGTTCCGTAAGCCGCCAGGGTCCCGTTCCCGAACAGCACGCCGTCGGCCCGGGCGACCTGTCGTTCCAGGTGGGCGCGATCGGCCGTAGACCCGAACCGGGCGGGCGATCGCGAGCGGTCGGCGATCTTGCCGTCGGCACTCATCGCTAGAATAACGGTGGTGTGAGGTCGGATTGTTGGCATCGTTTTTTTAGCTCTCTCGGGTCCTTCTACAAATTGCCATCGGATGTGATGCGATGATTTTATTCTTACAACAGGCCATCTTAATCCTGGGCGGCATCGCCATCCTCGTCTACGTTCTGATTTGCCTCGGTTTGCGGCTCTGGCAAACTCGGCTGATCTTTTTCCCCTGCCGCACTATTCAAAATACTCCGGATTCCTTCAATTTGCCCTACGAAAATGTTTGGCTGACCTTCCCGAATCCCAAATCCAAGCCCGATCAGATTCACGGCTGGTGGATTCCGGGAAGCGCCGATCGCGTCATTTTGGACCTGCACGGCAACGGCAGCAACGTCGGCGGCAATGTGGGCTACGCCAAGCAATTTCACGATCTGGGATATTCGGTTTTTTTGATCGACTATCGCGGATACGGCCAAAGCTGCGATCGCTTCCCCTGCGAAAAACGGGTCTATGAAGATGCGGAGTTGGCTTGGAAGTATTTGGTCTGCGATCGCCAAATTCCCCCTCAAAATATCATCCTATTCGGCCACTCCCTCGGCGGCGCGATCGCCATCGAACTCGCCACCCGACATCCCGAAGTCGCCGGTTTGATCGTGGAAAGCTCCTTTACCTCCATCCGCGAGATGGTCACGGTCAAGAAAAAATACCGGATGTTTCCGGTGGATTGGTTGTTGCATCAAAAATTCGACTCCCTCTCCAAAGTTCCCCAGTTGAAAATGCCGATTTTATTCACCCACGGCACCACCGATTGTATGGTTCCCGCCTGGATGAGCGAGGTACTCTTCGCCGCCTCACCAGAGCCCAAACAGCTTTTGATAGTTCCCGATGCCGATCACATCCACGTCCGCGAGGTGGGCGGCGATCGCTATCAGGAAACGATCGCACGATTTCTGGAAAATATTTCATCGCGATCAAAAAAATAGTCCGAGTTTGGTGTATACTCTAAGAGGGTTATGTCGAGTCACAAAATTGACGGAATCGCACCCTCTCCCCCGCCCGTCGAGTTGGAAAATTTGTCGAAATTCCTGAGTAGAAATACTCAACCGATTTCCCCACAATTGAATCGATTGAGATGATTTATCAGATTGACAAGTTATTCAAAACCTCGAACCGTTGTTTTTTCGGCTCGGGGCTGTAATAATGGTTGAAAAAATATCGACAGCCAACTCGATAATGTAACTAGGAGGATGCGACCGTGGATAACCCCGTCGCCTACGGACTTTTCTTGGCACTGATCAACGGTGCAATTTGTATTTCGATTCCCGCCTTGGTGGCCTACACCCAGCGCAAGGACGAATCCCGAGACGTGGAAACCGAGGCCACCGCGATCGAATCGGGAGAACTCCTATCACAGGAAGCCAATTAGGAGGCAAAATTTCTCTTCACCGATGATGAATAATCGAACCTCGAACTCGGATGATATAGAATCCTGCGAAGTTGGGGGATAACCTGAGAACCCCTATGTTCCCGGGTTATCCCTCTCGTTTAAGGGCTTATTTCCAGCCCGCCCGGTCCATAATTTGAATCGCCTGGGAATTTAAGCGACCGTAAGTCGCCACATTCACCGGATCGCTTTTGAAGGTTCCATACTGCGCCAACGCTGGAGAAACCGGAACCCCCGACACCACCGGATATTCATTATTTCCGAAAGAAAAGATTTTTTGGGCTTCGGGTGTGACCAGATATTCCAAAAATGCGATCGCCCCCGCTTGATTGGGCGCGTTGCGGACAACTCCCGCGCCGCTGATATTAATGTGAGTGCCGCGATCGCGCTGGTTCGGGAAAAACATCCCCACATTGCGGGCGACAGCCTGATCCGCCGGATCGTTGGAACTAGCCAGACGGGCAAGGTAGTAACTATTCGCGATCGCCACATCGCCCATACCCGCCGCCACCGCCTTGATCTGGGCCGTATCATTTCCCTCCGGCGGTCTGGCAAAGTTCGCCACCAACCCCTGAACCCATTTTTGGGCAGTATCCGCCCCCTTCGTTTCGATCATCCCCGCGATCAAGGACTGGTTGTAGATATTATTGGAGGAACGAATTAACACCTTTCCCTTCCACGCCGGAGTCCCCAGAGCCTCGTAGGTGGACAGTTGCGCCGGGTTCACCTTCCCCCGATTGTACATGATCACCCGTGCCCGCTTGGAGAGCCCGAACCAATGCCCCCCCGGATCGCGCAGGTTGGCGGGAATGGCACTATTCAACGTCGCCGACGAGACGGGTTGAAACAGTCCCTCCGTCTGAGCCCGCCACAAATTCCCCGCATCCACCGTGATCAGCACATCGGCGGGGCTGTTGGCACCTTCGCTCTTGATCCGTTCCACCAATTGGGCGGCATCCCCCTCGATCAGGTTGATCTTGATGCCCGTTTTTTGGGTGAACCCTTCATACAATTGATTGTCAGTATCGTAGTGGCGGGAAGAGTAAAGATTCAGTACCCTCGCATCCGCCATCCCGCGGCGGGGCTTCCCCAACTCACCCGCGACAACGGCCGCCATCGCCGTCCCGTAAGCCAAAAAAAGGCGTCTTGTCAGTTTGCTCATTTCGTTCTCGTTCTGCTTCTGATGGAATCAAGGGCGATCGCACGCCCTCAGTCCGCGGCCCGAACTCGGGTCGCAATTAAGAATAAGTTGCAGTTCAGAATCCTAACACGGACGGGGCAACTTATTGCAAGTCAATCTTATTTGCGATGCCACATACCCGGAGCCACAGCCCCGGGGCGGCGAGATATTGTTGGGCTTGGACTCCATTGCAAAGATTGCCGAGAAACCGGGTTTCTATTTAATCATAAAAGTGGTGAATTGAAAATGATTGGGATATAATAAAATAGTTAGTCCTGCCCCAGACACAGCCTATCAATCATTTAAAATTGCTCAAATCGTTCGGGTAAAAAACATGGTACTCTCAACCGTAAAATGGAGTTTAGACGATTATCATCAGATGATAAAAACGGGCTTGCTGGTGGATCGTCCCGTAGAATTATTAGCCGGAGAAATTGTCAAAATGCCCCCAGAAGGAGAACCCCATGCCTTTTTCAGTCGCGCAGCAGGAGCTTATCTGACTCGCATTTTAGGCGATCGCGCTCTCGTCAGTCCGGCCAAACCCATCACCCTCCCCAACGACTCGGAACCGGAACCAGACATCGCCATTGTCGCCCCCCTCGGCCGAGAATACCTGAGCCATCACCCCTACCCAGAAAATATCTTTTGGGTGATCGAATATGCAAGCAGCAGCCTAGAGAAAGATTCCACGGTTAAATACCATATTTATGCCGAAGCCGGCATCCCAGAATATTGGCTGGTGAATTTACAAACCGGAGAATTAATTATCCACCGCGACCCCAGAGGACGGGAATACGGCTCCAAAATCACCCTGACCTCCGGAGAAGTTTCTCCCCTGGCTTTTCCCGATCTCACCATCCCCGTTGACGCCATTATTTCAGCTTTGTAGGCGAATATCCGGGCAATTTTTATCAGGTCAACGGTGGCAGCGATCGCGCGATCGCACTTTTGCTATAATCGGAATGCTCCTGGCAGAGGCGATGAGTCAGTCAAATTTGGGCAACCCTTCAACGATTCAGTAATGTTGCGTAGGGTGCGTTCC
>NZ_JAJENU010000454.1:0-3670 GCF_035615495.1 Lyngbya sp. CCY1209
TTGTCTGGCCCCCAAACCCCCAATACTGGGGGCTTTGAGTCGATCAATTTTTCACCAATCATTTCACATTGCTATATTATGGTCGTGGGGGCAACCTTATAGGGTTGCCCGGGGCTGAAAAAATTGATGATAAAAGGGTATGAATTGAAGTAAAATTATGGTTGAACGAGTCACCAATCAATTGAACCTCCAAACCGGCGATCGCTTTCTGGTTTTGTGCGGAACCGACACCGGGGATAGCTTCTGTAGCGACGATTTATTATTGCAAGATATCGAACAGGTTTTACATCGGTATCTGCAAAGTCAAGGTTTCGATCGCATCGTCTTCTATTCGGGAATTAAAAAGCTCTATTTCCTCGATGCGGAATCCCTGCAAAACGCCAGGGAACAGCCGAAAACCTCCCCGCCACCTTCCCCCCCAGAAATGCGGGTGAAAGCCGGCCCTTTGGGGAAACGCCGCCGCCTGTTGGGACGACAAACCTCCCCGGAACCGACGCCCCAACCGGCAGCAAATCGCCCCGCCGTGATATCTGATATTCAATGTATCGGCTACTTTCAACACTTCATGGAAGACACCCGCTACAAAAGTGCGATCGTGTTTTCTGATGTGGAAGATTTGCGGATGTTTGACAACCGCCGGGAACTGTTGGGACGGGTGGTGAGTTGGGGGCGACTTCCTCCCACGAATCGCAATCTTTGCGCGTTTATTTCCCACCATCATAGTTTACAACAGTTTCAAGATTTTTGCAACACTATCGGCTTTACTTTTCTGGGGAATTGGTTGCAAAATCGGGGCGATCGCCAATTTAATTTGGTTCGCGTGTCAACCCCGGCAGAAGGGGAGTTACAGAAACTCTGGGATTATTTCCGACTGGTTCACCAAAAACCCGTCAATTGGGGCGATCGCGACCGTTTAATTTCTGCGATCGCAGCCGAAAATCAACCCCTAAACACCTGGTACGATCGCTTTAATTCCGTTTCCGAATTATCCCTGACTGTCGCCAAACAGCAGCAGTGGCTATCCGGGGATGTCAGCGACAAACCGGCGTTGGAACGCTTGCAAGAATTGGTCGGTTTGGGGAATGTCAAAACCGCCGTCCAGCAAAAAATGGGGTCATTACAAATCGCCCGAGAACGCCAACAAAATGGCATCGCCACCGAACCCCCGAGGCTGCATTTGGTCTTCAAAGGAAACCCCGGAACGGGTAAAACCACCGTCGCGAGATTGATCGGAGAAATTTATCGAGATTTGGGGTTATTGCGGCGAGGTCATGTAGTAGAAATTGGCGGGCGAGATTTGGTGGCGGGATATGTGGGACACACGGCAATTTTGACCAATGAAACGGTCGATCGCGCTTTGGATGGGGTGTTGTTTATTGACGAGGCTTATACCCTCGCTCAAGGGGGTGAAAATGACTGGGGACGGGAGGCGATCGATACCCTATTAAAACGGATGGAAGATGAACGGGAACGGCTGGCGGTGATTGTCGCCGGATATCCGGAATTGATGAATAATTTTATCACATCTAACCCCGGTTTGTCGAGTCGTTTTGGAACGGAAATTATTTTCGAGGATTACAAACCGCCGGAATTGTTGACGATTTTCCGGCAGCGGGTAGATCGGGTCAAAGGTGCGATCGCGCCGAATTTGGAACCCCGTCTCGACAACTTATTGACCCAGCTTTACGACAACCGAGACGGCAATTTTGGCAACGCCAGGGAGGTGGAAAAGATATTCGATCGCATGGATGATTTACGGAGCGATCGCGTTATAAAATTGGGTTTGAATCCCCTGACGGAACCCTTTACCGTTGCCGATTTACCGCCGGACTATCGGGAACTCTCCCAACGGGGAACCGCCGATGAGGAGACGCTGGAAAAACTGTTGCAAGAATTGGAAGAGTTGACGGGGTTGCAGTCCGTCAAACAGGATGTCCGACAATTAATTAACACCCAAATCGCCAATATAAAATTGGCGAAGGCGGGGATGTTGGCCGGTAATGAAATGGAAACTCGCCACTTATTATTTACCGGCAATCCGGGGACGGGAAAAACCACCGTTTCCCGTTTGATCGGCCGAATTTATCGCGCTTTGGGGTTGTTGAAAAAGGGTCAATTTGTGGAAGCCGATCGCACCAAATTGGTGGGACAATATATCGGACATACCGCCGAAAAAACCGCCCAGGTGATTGAGTCGGCGGTGGATGGGGTGTTGTTTATAGATGAAGCCTATGCCTTATCTCGCGGGGGAGATAGCCGGGATTTTGGACGGGAAGCGATCGATACCTTGGTGCCGATGATGGAAAATTATCGCGATCGCCTGGTGGTAATTTTGGCGGGATATTCGCGGGAAATGGCGGAGTTTATGGACAGCAATCCGGGGTTGCAATCTCGCATTGCCAAGAAAATCCATTTCCCCGATTATACCGGAGAAGATCTGCACAGTATCTTTCTGGGAATGTGTCGGCAAAGCGGGCGAATTTGTCCGGATGAGGTATCGGCGAGGGTGCGAGAAATGATGAATTTTGCCTATCAAAATCGGGGGCAAAATTTTGGCAACGGTCGCGATGTCCGCAACTTTTATGAACGGATGGTAAACAATTTAAAAAATCGCATCGTCCGGGATAATTTGAGCGGTGAAGATATGGTAACATTTAGATGGGAAGATATTCCGAGTTGGGAGTAGCGATCGCCCCCAGCACCCCTTGAGAAGGGGGGAGCTAGATTTAAAGTCCCCCTTTTTAAGGGAGATAATGGGGGTTCATTTCGTTCTCCCCCGGCATGATCGAGATCCCCCCCAGCCCCCCTTTATAAGGGGGGAGCTAGATTTAAAGTCCCTCTTTTTAAGGGAGATAATGGGGGTTCATTTCGTTCTCCCCCGGCATGATCGAGATCCCCCCCAGCCCCCCTTGAAAAGGGGGGAGCTAGATTTAAAGTCCCCCTTTTTAAGGGGAGAGTTCGATTTAAAGTCCCTCTTTTTAAGGGGAGAGTTCGATTCAAAGTCCCCCTTTTTAAGGGGGATTTAGGGGGATCATTTATATTGATGAGGAATATTATATGACAATAACATCATCTAAAAAATTGACATTTGCTGAGTTTTTAGAACAGTGTCCCGACGGTTCGGGTGGGGTGGTGAAAGCTGAGGTTTGGAATCGCAACGTGCGGACTTACGGCGCGTTGACGGAACCGATTGAATTGGCGGTGGAGGTGGTTTCGACAAACTGGGAGGATGATTATCTTGACAGGCGGGACGAGTATCGGCGGTTGGGAATTGCAGAATATTGGATTGTGGATTATTTGGCGATCGCATCTCGGACGTTTTTGGGCAATCCCAAGCAGCCGCAGATTTTGGTTTATCGGTTGGTTGAGGGTGAGTATCAACTCCAGTCATTTTTGGGGGGCGATCGCATTTTGTCTCCCACTTTCCCCGAGTTGGAATTGACCGTTGACGAAGTATTTGCATCGAGCGGGATTCGCGAGTTATAATAGCAGTCAAGAAACCGGGTTTCTTTGAAAAATCTATGGGTCTAATGTGACTCTTCTTCTAGAAACCCGGTTTCTAAGTCTTATCGGGGTTGGGAATTATGGCGAACTGTCCGGTTTGTGAAACGGAATATACGGAAAATGAGGTCGAAACCTGTGCGGTGTGTGGCTATGACCTGACACCTCT
>NZ_JAJENU010000455.1:0-4742 GCF_035615495.1 Lyngbya sp. CCY1209
TCTTAAAGGCATAGTCAATGTGCCTCTACCAACTCCTTTAAGAGAAAATCCTAAAGTTGTTGCTACTTTTGTAAAGAGCGGGGAGGGGAATCTAAAATCGGGCTCGGCGCCAGACGCAGCACCCCTACAATTCCCACACCCCGCACTCCAAATTAATACTGCGGAACCGAAGGATCGACTTCCTTACTCCAGGCGGTAATCCCGCCCTGGACGTTCACCCCTTCGATACCCGCTTCCTTGAGGATACCCAAGGCCCTGGCCGATCGCCCGCCCATTTTGCAGTGCGCGATCAGACGGTGGCCGTTGAGGAGTCCCTTCACCTTTTCGACCCCCTCGCCCCGTTCGATATCCGGCAGGGGAATCAACACCGCCCCCGGAATTTGGGCGATTTCGTACTCGTTGGGGTTGCGGACATCGATCAACACGAAATCGTCCGCGCCGCTGTCGAGAAGGGCCTTCAAATCCTTCACCGTCATTTCGGGAATCGCCCCCGCCTGCTGGGCTTCCTCCTGTCGGGCCTGGGGAATGCCGCAGAACTGTTCGTAGTCGATCAGCTTTTCGATGACGGGCCGTTCCGGGTTGGGCCGCAGTTTCAACTCCCGGAAGGTCATGTCCAGGGAATTGTACAGCAACAGCCGACCGCTGAGGGTGCGTCCCTTTCCGAGGATGATTTTGATCGTCTCCGTGGCCTGGATGACCCCGATGATACCGGGCAGAATCCCCAAAACGCCGCCTTCGGCACAGGAGGGAACCATTCCGGGGGGCGGGGGTTCGGGATAAAGATCCCGGTAGTTCGGCCCGCCCTCGTAGTTGAAGACGGTCGCCTGTCCCTCGAACCGGAAGATGGAACCGTAGACGTTGGGTTTGTTCAGCAATACGCAGGCATCGTTGACCAGGTACCGGGTGGGGAAGTTATCCGTCCCGTCCACGACCACATCGTAGGATTTGACGATATCCAGGGCATTTTCGGAGCTCAGGCGGGTGTTGTACAATTCCACCTGGCAGTTGGGGTTGATCTCCAAAATGCGGTTTTTCGCCGAGTCAATTTTCGGCTTGCCGACCCAGGACGTGCCGTGGATGACCTGGCGTTGCAGGTTGGAGGTGTCCACCACGTCGAAATCGACGATCCCAATCCGGCCGATTCCCGCCGCGGCCAGGTACAGCAGCAGGGGGGAACCGAGCCCGCCTGTACCGATGCACAGGACGCTGGCCGCTTTCAGGCGCTTCTGCCCGTCTAACCCGACTTCTGGCAAAATCAGGTGGCGGGAGTAGCGCTCATATTCGTCTCGCTGTAACTGGATTTCTTCCAGATTCGGATTTAGCATGGCAATTCGCGCAAGGGAAATACTTTCAAGTTTAGGGGGTGCGATCGCCCCTCTCAGGTTTGCACTCAAAGATATATATGATAATCCCCCGTGTCCCCGATGGCTTCACAACTTATCATTTCTTCAAGTTGGAACTGATGCCGGGGATCGAGACTCCAGTTTTTCAGGTCTGTGGCTTTCCCCCCTTCCACTGAAACGATGATATAGGAATATTCCGCCCAGGCACAGCGGCGATCGAATTCCGAGGGGCCGGCGGGGTGGTCCGGGTGGGAGTGGTAGATGCCGATGATGGACCGGTTGCGATCGCGCCCTTCCCGCTGGGCCCGGATCAGCACTTCCGGGGCGATGGTGAACCGCCGTTCTTGCGTGGTGACGGGGTTTTCGGCTGTTTCGATCTCTTGGAAGGACTCCGCCGCCGTCTCACCCCAGGCGTTTTCGACGGGCCGGACTTCGGCGAGGATTTTGCGATCGTCCCCGGCGAGGCGCCCCATCAGCAACCCGCAACATTCTCGGGGATAGGTCCGTTCGGCGTGGCTGCGGATTTGTTCGAGGTGTTCGGAAGTGAGAATTAAGACCATATTTTTAATAATTGACAATTGATAATGTTTGATACAATCAAATTTGACATCGCAGATGTCAAATTTGCCTCGAAAAAAGGGTTGACAAGGAGCGACTACTTTCGGTATGATATTGACATTAGGCTTCATAATGGAAGTGGATGCAAAAAATAAAAAAATGCACAGATTTCCATTATATAAAAATGATACCAAAATTTTGACAAAAGTCAAGCGATCGCCCCAAATTTTTAAAATTTTTTCACAAATATTGTAATTTTTGATGAGAATTGGTGGGGGCTGTGTTCTGGGGCAAGCACAGAGGCTTGCCCCTACATTTTTTTATCAAAATTCCGGTTCCACTTCCACCACTTCGGTATACTCGAACGCATTGGGGCTCCGCCGCACCAGGGGATAACGATTTCCCGCCAATTCGATCGCATCTTCCTCACACTCCGGCTTGGGAGAATTGTACACCAAAACGTATTCTCGTCCGGCGCGATCGCGGATTTCTTGGGCTACCTCTCCCCGCCACTGGGTTTTGGTGACTAACACGATCAATTGGTTCGCCAACTGGGGGATAATATTAGCGATTTGGCGGCGGTAAATTTCGTCCAAACTGCCGAAGGGTGAATCCATGACGATGGGAAATGTGCTGCTGTCGGGTCCCATCAGCGTGTTTTTCTGACTCCACTCCCGCACCCCTTCGATGATGCCACCGATAAACGACAAACTGAGGATTTGATTTTCCCCGGTGGAGGCGGCGACGGTGGCATCTTCGCCGGCGGTATTTTCGATTAATTTTAATTCGTAGTTGTCCGTCAGTTGGGGTTGGTAGGGGGTGAAAGAAATGCGGGAAAAGATATTTTGAACCCGTTTTTCCAACTGCCGGCGAAATTGGCGATCGAGGCGTTCTCTAACCTCTGTCAATCGAGCGATCGCGTCCTGGGTGGCGGCGATGCGTCTCTGTGCGACTAACTGCTTCATTTCGTTCATCTGCTGGCGATCGATCTGCTTGGAAAGTTTCTCGGTTTCGGCTTGCAGGGTTTCGATTTGTTGCCGGTTCGAGCCCATCTCCCGGTTCAATTCGCCGATGCGGGTTTCGATTTCGTCCAGTCGCTTTTGCAGTTCTTGAATGTCCTCATCCGGGAAATTTCGCAACTGTTTTTTGATGTCGTCTAAACGGGTTTCAATGCGGGAGAGTTCGGCGCGATTGTCAGTAATTAAAGCTTGGTGGCGGTCGATATTTTCCCAGAATTCGACGACTTGGCGATCGACATCTTCCACCTGGGTAGACATCCGGATCGCCGTCTCTTCGATATCCGCCATTCCGGCGCGTTCCAGCCAACTTTTGACGCGATCGCGTTCCGAGGTTCCGTCGTGGAGTTCCGAACCGCAGAGGCACTGGTGGCGATCGAGTAATTCCCCCAAAAATTGCTTGGTAATTCCCGTCATCAATTCTCCCTTTCCTCGCAGTTCGGAAAACAGGTTTTTGAAGTCCGCGATCGTGTCGGATAGAAAAACCGCATAACCTCGCGTTGACAGCAATTTATTAATTTCCAGATTCGACTGTTTCAAGTCTTCCCGAATTGACTTAATTTTAGCTTCCAATTCTGACCGAAGTTGCTGCAACTCTTTCGCACCACTCAAGTCCAAAAGGTGGGCGCTGACTGTCCGCTTCAATTCCCCTTCGTGTTCCAGTTCTTGCTCGATTTCAATTTGTCGATTTGATAAATTCTGAATTTCCGTCTCCAGCCTTTTTTTATCCTTTAAAAGTTTCTTTGTTTCCGGATTTCCAATGATTGATAAATCGAGTTCCAATGATTTTCTCGCATCTTTTAAATGCTTGATCGACCGATTCAGTACCTCCACACCCAATAACTCTTTCGTTGCCTCGGCAATTTCCGCTTTTCTTTCGTCCCGGACAATTTGCTCGATCCGTTCCCCGTCGAAGAAGAAATATTGATGCAAACTGACGGGTAAAATGCGGTTGATAATCTCCTCCGGCGGTTGGGGGGGCAAATTCCAGCGGCCGTCATCCCCCGCCACTTGCATATACAGTTCGCTGGGGGATTGTTCGATCTCTCCATTTTGTTTGTAGGCGCGACAAACCCGCTTCACCAGGTAGCGTTTGCTATCGTGTTCAAAGATAATTTCCGCCCAGCAACCCACCGCTTTTCCCGGTTCCGCTTCGGCGAGCGATCGCTTATTCACCAACTGTCCCGAAGCCGCGAACGCCGCGCTAAACTTTTCATACAGCACCCAAGTAAATGCATTCAATAGCGTCGTCTTCCCCGCCCCATTGTTGCCGTGAATCACCGTCGTATTTTGCGCCCCCGAAGCCAGATTTAGCGTCGGCGTTTTCCCGTAAAACTGGCGAAAATTGCAGAGTTGAACCGACACCAACTTCATTGCACCACTTCCTTAATAATTTTCAGGACATCATCGTTGATATTGCGGGGGGCTTTCATGTAGAGTTTATCCCGTTCCGCCTGCAACACCCGCTCGATAATTTCCCGAACCTCCGGAGATGCATCCGTGATCGGATCTTGCAACGCGGCGCCGACATTCTCCCCGTAAGGCGATCGCGCTTCGGCGAAAACATTGGAAATTGCAGTAATCAGACTGTCCGAATATTGATAAGTCATAATCGAGTCAGGGAGTCGGGAGTCGGGAGTCGGGAGTCGGGAATAAATAATCCGCGATCGCAAATATAGCAGGCGCCAGGACGGTTCGTCACCCGCCTTGAAATTCATTTCAAGGCTAATAGCACCAGTCCACACTGTCGTGGACTCAGTTGTTGGCAGTTGATATAGCAACTCCCAATCCTATGCGAGAGGATTTGTGCTATTAGCTTGGGAAT
>NZ_JAJENU010000456.1:0-24339 GCF_035615495.1 Lyngbya sp. CCY1209
CCAGTTAAGGCGATAGCTGGTCAGCTACCTGAAGGGGAGGGCACGAAGCCCCCGTGCTTCAGCCGGGGGTGCTGACCATCAATCTGTCCTCCCGATCAACTCAACAACTCAAATCAGAAACCCGCCTAAACAGTCTTCTTGACCCGAGTCGTCTGGTCGCCCACTTTCTGGAAGTTGCCCCACTCGACTTGTTCTTCGAGGTCGGCTTCCACCCCGGCGAACACATCCCGGAAGATCGTCCGGGACCCGTGCCAAATGTGGCCGAAGAAGAACAGCAGCGCGAAGCAAGCGTGGCCGAAGGTAAACCAACCGCGAGTGCTGGTGCGGAATACCCCGTCCGAGCCGAGGGTTTCCCGGTCAAACTCGAAGGGCTCGCCCTGTTGGGCCAAACGGGCGTATTTCTTCACGGACGGCGCGTCGGTGAAGGTTTGGCCGTTGAGGTCGCCGCCGTAGAACGAGACGGTGACGCCGGTTTGCTCGAAGCTGTAACGAGATTCGGAACGGCGGAAGGGGATGTCGGCGCGAATCACGCCTTCGGAGTCGGTGAGCACCACCGGGAAGGTTTCAAAGAAGTTGGGAAGGCGGCGGACACTCAGCACGCGACCTTCCGCATCTTTGAAGACGGGGTGGCCGAACCAACCCTGGGCGATGCCGTCCCCTTGGTTCATGGGGCCGACGCGGAACAGACCGCCTTTGGCGGGGCTGTTGCCGACGTAGTCGTAGAATGCGAGTTTTTCGGGAATCTTAGACCAGGCTTCTTCGGCGGTGTCTCCCTGAGCCAGGTTCGCCTGTACCCGACGCTCGATTTCCTGCTGGAAGTAGCCCTGGTCCCACTGGTAGCGGGTCGGGCCGAACAGTTCGATGGGAGTGGCCGCGGAGCCGTACCACATGGTGCCGGCCACGACGAAGGCCGCGAAGAAGACCGCGGCGATACTGCTGGAGAGTACCGTTTCGATATTCCCCATCCGCAGGGCTTTGTACAGGCGTTGGGGCGGCCGGACGGACAGGTGGAACAGGCCGGCGATGATGCCGACGATACCCGCCGCGATGTGGTGGGCCGCAATTCCCCCGGCGTCGAACGGGTTGAAGCCCTCCGGACCCCAGGATGGGGCGACCGGTTGGATACTTCCCGTCAGTCCGTAGGGGTCGGATACCCAAATCCCGGGTCCGAAGAGTCCGGTGACGTGGAAGGCCCCGAAGCCGAAGCAAAGCAGGCCGGACAGGAACAGGTGGATGCCGAACATTTTCGGCAAGTCGAGGGCGGGTTCGCCCGTGCGGGGGTCGGTGAACAGTTCCAGATCCCAGTAAACCCAGTGCCAGACGGCGGCCAGGAACAGGAGACCGGACAGGACGATGTGGGCGGCGGCAACGCCTTCAAAAGACCAGAAGCCAGGGTTGGTGGCGGTTTCGCCCGTCACGCTCCAGCCGCCCCAGGAGTCGGTGACGCCGAGGCGGGCCATGAAGGGCATGACAAACATCCCCTGACGCCACATCGGGTTCAAGACCGGGTCGGACGGATCGAAAACGGCTAGTTCGTACAGGGCCATTGACCCCGCCCAACCCGCCACGAGGGCAGTGTGCATCAAGTGTACAGAAATCAGCCGTCCCGGGTCATTCAGGACCACTGTGTGTACACGGTACCAGGGTAGTCCCATTGACTACGCTCCTCCTAGAATCAGTGAATTCAACTTCGGCGAACTACCCCCGGTTTCGCTGGGCTCGACCGGGGATTTCCGGTGTCGGGATGGCTCGAAGTCGGGGGCAAACCCCCCGCATCCGGAAACGACATCTCGACGAACCGATGGGGGCGTCCGGACCCCCAAGTGTTTGAAAGATTTGCCGGAAAGTCTCCGTCTGGAACAAGTTCAGTCGGGGATTTCCCGGCGGGAATGTTAAATTTTCTATGGACAGCTCCGCACCGCTACCCTAAAGTTGACAATTTGTCAACTCGGTTTGGGTTCAGACAGTTGACGGTTTTTTGGCGTACAAGAAAGCTATTAAAGAAGTGTATCGATTGTTAGAACCAATTGCAAGCGTTGGAGGGGAAGGTTGGAGACTTGAAACAGTCTGGAGACGTCGATCGCTGCGGGGTCGGCTCCGGGAGACGGGCGATCGCGTCCGTCCCGATTCTAATCTAAAGCAGGCGGCGGTAGGTCTGACATTCGGTGGAGGCAGTCCCAAGACGTTCGAGGACTTGTTCGGCCGTGATCAGTCGCGTGAGGACGACTTGGCCGATGCCGGTGGAGGGACGCCGATCGCTTTCGATGGGTTTGACTTCCACCATCAGCACCGCGTCCTCGACCCGGTAGAGCCACATTTTTTCCCGATCTTGGGAATTCCAAATGCACAGATCCATTTTTTGCAGGTCCGGCAACCGACGCCGGGTCGCCACGTCCCACAACCCGCCGACCCCCCAAATTCGCCCGATCGTCCATCCCTCCGTCAAAAAGAAGTATTTCACCGACTCTCGATCGCGTATTGAACAAAAAAGCAGTCTTCTAGATTACCGCAATTTGAACCGTGGCACAATCGGCGATCGGGAGAAGGGAGTCGGGGAAGTTTCTCAACTCGATGGGCTGTGCTATATCTTTGAGAGATTTCTCGTTTCTATCGATCGCCCATGCTGTTGAGTCGTTTCATTCCGGTTGGGGTTGGGGTTTGTGGCTGGCTGTTTTTGGCTGGCTGTGCAATCGCCGCATCGGGTTCCCCCGGGGAAGGCGTACCCGGTTCCTGCGACGAGATGAGTTGTGACGAACTGTTACAAACCCTGTCGGAAACCTGGCCGGAATTCGATCTCAGTTGCGAGGGCGATCGCATTTTGTCCCCGCAAGTGTACGAACACCGTCGGGGGGGACGGCGAGTTTTTCTATCTTGTTGGGATACGAAACTGTCCGACAACGGCGAACGGGATGGATCTCCGCTGATCACTTTGCCATTTCCGGGGGAGAGCGATCGCTTTCTGGCGGCTTGGCCGGACTCTCAACCCTACGCCGAAGAATTATTGAACGCCTACCCGGAAGAAATTCAAAAGATCCGATTTCAATGTGCCGCAGAAAGCGGAGATATCAATATTTTAGTTTTTGAAGACCGACAGGAAGCCGACCTGCAATGTTATTTCCAAGCCGGTGTCAGTTTAGTAGATACCGATGGGGATTATGTGTCTGACGGAGAGAACAGCCGGGGGGCATCGGTCGATCGCATTTTGGGAACGTTTCCACTGCCTTGATTATTTCCCCGAACACCGCTTGGGAATTGATTCCCAAGCTAATAGCACAAATCATCTAATATGAGATCCGGTTATTGATCCGATCCTGATAAATCCCCCTTTGAAAGGGGGACTTTGACTCCATTCTCCCCCCTTATTAATATCAAATCCGGTTATTGACCCGCCCCCCCTCGATCCCCCCCAGCCCCCCTTAAAAAGGGGGGAGCCGGAGATCCCCCCCAGCCCCCCTTAAAAAGGGGGGAGCCGGAGAGAGCTTTGATTGCTGGGTATTCAACCGGATTTGATATAAGGAGGACTTTCACTCCAATTCTCCTCCCTTATAAAGGGGAACTTTTACTCCAATTCTCCCCCCTTCCTCCCCCCTTTCTCCCCCCTTTCACCCCCCTTTCTCCCCCCTTTCTCCCCCCTTACAAAGGGGGGTTGGGGGGGATGGGGGCTGGGGGGGATATTCACTGTTCGCAAGGGGGATAATTTCAAACGTCCGTCGATTTTGTATTTAACCGGAATTGATATCAAAATGATTGAGGAGATTTTGCAGTCAAAAAAACGGCTCCGATATGTCATATTGCCCGATCGCATCAACTCGCGACCCGCTCCAAATCCCCCGTCGGAATCGAGGCGATCAGTTGGCGGGTGTAGTCGGTTTGGGGATTGCGGTAAATCTCCTCGGAAGGGCCGATTTCCTCGATTTTGCCCCGGTTCATAACCATGATGCGATCGCTCATAAATTTGACGACGCTCAAATCGTGGGAGATAAAAATGTAGGTCAATTGAAACTCGGTTTGCAGCTCTTTCAGGAGGTTCAAAACCTGAGCTTGGACGGAAACATCCAAAGCCGATACCGACTCGTCACAGATGATAAATTTGGGGTTCAGAGCCAGCGATCGCGCGATGCAGATCCGCTGCCGCTGTCCGCCGGAAAATTCGTGGGGGTAGCGCCGCATCCAGTCGGGATTCAACCCCACCCGTTCGAGGAGGTAAGCCGTGCGATCGCGCCGTTCTTTCTGATTTCCCACATTGTGAATCAGCATCGGTTCCATCACCGCCGCGCCGATATTGATGCGGGGGTCGAGGGAACTGAAGGGATCTTGAAACACGATCTGCATATCCCGCCGTATCCACTTCATTTTCTTTGCGAATTCGCGGCGGTTTTGAGACTGTTTCAAACGGTCGATCCAAGACAATTCGGAAGTATCGGTGGCGGTGATATCCTGCCCCTCAAAAACAACCTTGCCATCGTGGGGGGGGATGAGTTGCAAAAGCGCCCTCGACAGGGTACTTTTCCCGCATCCGGACTCGCCCACCAACCCCAACGTTTCGCCGGAATACACGTCGAAAGACACGTCATCGACCGCCATAAATAGGCGTTTCGTCCGGCCCAAAACGTCGGGAATTTTGAAGGCGACCCGCAGGTTTTCCACGGACAAAATGGGGGAGTCGGATTTCGGTTGGGGGACGCGAGAGGGCGGGGGAACGAGGGGTTCGGAGGTGATGGCCGCGTGGGGGAGGGCGCGAATTTCCTCCTCTCCGGTTTCCGTCGTCACCACTTCCATATAGTCGGAGATGGTGGGCAGTTGGGTTTTGGGGGTTTCCAGCGTCGGGCGGCAGGCCAGTAACCCCCGCGTGTAGGGGTGTCGGGGTTGGGTGAACAGGGACCGGATGTCGCCGGATTCGACAATTTTTCCCCGGTACATCACCGCCACGCTGTCGGCGATTTCGGCGATCACGCCCAAATCGTGGGTGATGAATATCATGGACATCCCGCGGCGATCGCGCAATTCCCGCAGCAGGTCCAAAATCGTCGCCTGTACGGTGACGTCCAAGGCGGTGGTGGGTTCGTCGGCGATCAATAAGGTGGGGTTGCAGGAAATCGCCATCGCGATCATCACCCGCTGGAGTTGGCCGCCGGAGAGTTCGTGGGGGTAGCGTTCGAGAAAGGCCCGTTTTTGTGCGTTGATGCGATCGCGGAGATCCCGGCGTTTTTTTCGGGAGTCGCGATCGCCCAGAGGCCCCGGGTCGTCCTCCTGGGGGTCGTCTTCCTCAACCTGCTGCATCAGTTCTTCGTCCCCCGGCAGCAGTTTCACCTCCTGCAACAAGTTCGCCGCCTTCCACAACGCCTGTCGGGCCGAAATGTCCTCGTGTTGCCGGATCGCTTCGGTGAGTTGAAACCCGATGGTATAGACGGGGTTGAGGGAGCTCATCGGTTCCTGGAAGATCATGGAAATTTGGCCGCCGCGAAATTTCTGCTTTTGTTCTTCCGGGAGTCCCCGCAACTCGATCGCTTCTCCCCGGGAGTCTTCGCCGTCGCCGTGTTGGGGTCGGAACCAAATTTCGCCGCCGATTGTCGCCGTCGCGGGGGGCAGCAACCCCATGATTGCCAGGGAGGTGACGGATTTTCCGGAACCGGATTCGCCGACGATGCCCAGGGTTTGGCCCGGTTTGACTTGAAAGGAGATATCATCGACGGCCCGCACGGTTCTCTCGTCGGTTCGGAACTCAACCCGGAGGTTTCTGACATCGAGGACAAGATCTTGCATGGACAACTGGCGATTCGGGTGATTGTCGCGTAAAGTATTGCAATTCTAGCAGATCGTCAGCGAACCGCAAAGTCATTATACTGCCGCATCCCAGGGCTGTGATAGGCGAGGAGGATATGGGTTTTGGGCAGGCCGATCCGCACCAATTCGTTGGCAAAACCGATTTCGGTTCCGTCGTCCAAAGAAAGAATGGCGACCCATTCTCTGTCTTTCCAAATTCAAGACGAATTCAATATGTGAAATCTTCCCAGATTAACCTTGTTTGACTGGGTTGGGTTTTAGAGTGCGATCGTGCCTTGACATTTTGGCAGCAGCAGTTGATCTGATGCATTGATCGCTAAATACCAGGCTGATGGTACGAAAATTTGGACTAAGTTATTGGGAACCAGTCGTTATGACACTGCCAATGCTCTGATTAGTGGCAGGACCCGATCGCCTTTTTCCCGGTTCTCCACCTTTCCCAAAGCGCCATGAATTGAGCGATCGCGACATCCCTAAATCGGCATTTATGCCTCTCAACCCCTCCCCGGCCCATTTCACCCTTCATTTTTCAAATTTTTAATCGCGATCGCCCGAGAAACCGGGTTGAGCGGCAGCATCTTTGGTTTTCCACCCGAGGCTCGGATAGAAACCCGGTTTCTTGCTAACCTCAATTATCGATCCTTGAAAGTCTCGAAATTCGATCAATTTTCCAAGTAATCAACCGGAAAAATCAATCAAGTGCGATCGCCCCGCCAGTTGAAAGCAGTGGCTCCAAGGCGGGAATGGCGGCCGGACCCGGTTGGCGATGGCATCCCCAAACCCGGTGCCGACAGCCAAAACCCCAATTTGTTAAGAACTTTCAGCCAAACCGACTCCGGCGCACCCGTTGGGGTACAATAAATTGCCGATTGTTCAGCCCAGATGTGAAGAGGCTCCCATGATTTCCAGTAACGACTTTCGCACCGGTGTCACCATCGAATTAGACGGGGCAGTGTGGCGGGTGGTAGAATTCTTACACGTCAAGCCGGGTAAGGGTTCCGCCTTCGTCCGCACCAAGCTGAAAAGCGTGCAGACGGGTAACGTGATGGAACGGACGTTCCGGGCTGGGGAAACGGTTCCCCAGGCCAACCTAGAGAAGAAGACGATGCAGCATACCTACAAGGAAGCCGAGCAGTTCGTCTTTATGGACATGGAAACGTTTGAAGAAAACCGTCTCAACCCCGATCAGATCGGGAATGGGGTCAAGTACCTCAAGGAAGGGATGGAAGTGAACGTGATCACCTGGAACGGCCAAGTTCTGGAAGTGGAACTGCCCAACTCCGTCACCCTGGAAGTGACCGAAACCGATCCCGGCGTCAAAGGAGACACCGCAACGGGGGGGACGAAACCCGCCACGGTGGAAACGGGGGCGACGGTGATGGTTCCCCTGTTTATTTCGGTGGGCGAACGCATCCGCATCGATACCCGCAACGATTCATATCAGGGCCGAGAATAGGACATTCTGAAATGGGGGACGGAAGGGGACTGTATTTGTTGTTGAGGCGGCCATTTGCGATCGCATTTCCGACGGAAAATTGCGCCCGAAAAACTGACCGATGATGACACCCGGATTCCCGTTGGGGTTCTCGCTCCTTCCCCGCAGTGGCGACCCGCCACCCGAGAAAACCGCGCTATTTGATAGGGAGATATACCGACCGTGCAACTAGATCTCACCCAGCTCCGAGAGCTGCTGGCTGACATCGATAAAACCAATATTTCGGAACTGACCCTCAAGAGTACCGATTTTGAATTGACGGTACGCAAGGGCGGTTCCCTTGATCGCCCGCTGTCCTCTGTCGATGTCGCCCTCACGGGGAGAGGTCTGGGTACGGATTGGGTGTCGTCATCTCCCCCGGTTCCCGCCGGCGGCGATCGCACCTCCCAACCGATCGCTACCGGACCCGCACAAGCCCCGGCTCCGGCCCCGACTCCCCCCAGCCCCGATCCCAAGTGGGTGGAGGTGACATCTCCGATGGTGGGGACGTTTTACCGGTCGCCGGCCCCGGACGAGCCCCCCTTTGTCAGCGAGGGCGATCGCATCGCCTGCGGCCAGACGGTCTGCATTATCGAGGCCATGAAATTGATGAACGAAATCGAAGCCGAGGTATCCGGCCGCGTCGTGGAAGTTTTGATCGAAAATGGGGCGCCGGTGGAGTTCGGCCAACCCCTGATGCGGATCGACCCGGACTGACGCCCGATGGCTGATATTTAATAATAATTAATAATTAATAATTAATTATTAATTATTCAATATAGCCATCCCCAAAAAATCCCCCGATCGCGATCGACCGGGGGAAATTCGTCAAATTATAGAACAGCTTCAGGAAAACCGGACTTAGCTGCGATCGGTGGCCGCCACCGGCTCGAAACTCGGCACCACCAGCTCGTCATTTTGCTTGGTCAACTGGTTGTAGAGGCGCTCGGTATTGGGGAAATTCGCCGCCGGGAGGGTCGGGAAGCGACGGTAAGGCACCGTATCCTCTCCGAACACCTGGGCGTACTCCATGCTGTTCACCATCGCACCGATAAACGCCTTCAGACCCTGGGACGCCAAGATCTCGTTGTACTTGCGGATCTCCGCCTGATTCAGGGGAGCCCGGCCCAGGAAGTGCTTCGTCCCCAACTCGATCACCTTGGTGTTGGGATAGGGGGTGTAGAACTCCCGGATGTACAGGGAAGACGTTCCCAGGGCTTCGACGAACTCCTTGACGGTAATTTCGCCGTTGCCCAACTTGCTCTCCAGGGCGGTGAACTCCTTCTTCGTCACGTAGGGTTCGATATCCCGCTCGAAGATCTGGCGGTAGAGCGCCTGGATGACCGTCTGCAGCGCCACCTTATCATCGGTGTTGGTGAGCTTGAACACCTTGGACTGTTCGCGTCGCTTGTTGACCCCCTGCTTGATGCGGTTGTCGATTTCCAACTCGCCCTTCATCATGTCGGGCGTACCCAGTTCCACGAAGCGCGGCGTGGGTTCTTCCATCACCATCGGCATCTTCTCGGCCAGGGTGCCCACCCGCATGGAGCGCAGGGCCAGACCGCCCGGGGTCAGGTAGCGCTCGTAGGGAATGGTATCTTCCCCGAACGCCTCGTTGTACTCCTGGGAGTCGAGAATCGCGTCCACCAGGGCGTAGAAGCCCTTCTTAGAACACAAATCGAAATAGGCGTTCATCTCCTGGCGCCCGTAGGTGGGGCGTCCGAGCAGGCGGCGGTGAATGTATTCGATCGCCTTGCAGACGTAGAGGGAGGTCCAGTACATCTGCCGGAACACCTCGGACTTCGCCAGGATGCGGATGAACTCCCGCAGGGTGATGTCACCGTTCTCCAGCTTGATCTCGGCCACCGTCTGGCGCTGACCGGAATAGAGTTCCCGGCCGAACACCTGCAGGTAAGCCGCGCGGATCACCTTCTGGGTGGAGCTTTCGGAAAACTTGACGCTGGCGCCGTTGCTGCCGCCCTTGTTGCTGAAGTTGCTGGCGACGTAACCGCCGGGGAGCTGGTCCAGCTTGAACACCTTCGGCCCCAAGGAGCCGGGATCTTTGGAACGGGCGCCGGGGTTGCTCAACTGGTTGTCGATTCCCGCCCCGTTGCGGATCAGAATCCGGCGAGTATCCTTGCCAAAGGGGGCCGGACGGTTTTTGGGATCGCGGGTTTCTTTCGGGAAGATCGCCCCGAACTGAATTTCGAGGGGATCGTTGCCCACGCCGTAGACGTGCTGGTCCCGCAGGGGCTGTTTGTAGTCCGCGAACAGGGTGACGAACTGCGGCACCTTGCGGAAGGGCGCGGAGTAGTTGAACAGGTCGATTTGGGGACCCCAGTTGCGGCACTCCTGGGCCTCCTGACCCAGACCCCGCAGATAGGGGACGGTTTCTTCGCCGAAGTAGTCCGCATACTCCTGGGAATCCACCATCGCGTCCACCAGGGCCCCCAGACCGCCGTTGGTGACGATCGCGAAATACTTGCTGAACTCCTCGGGGGAGCTGATCCCCCGCCCCAAGAAGTGGCGGGCCGCCAATTCCACCACCCGGGAGTTGACGAAGGGCTCGTAGAATTGTTTGCGGTACAGGGGAGATTTACCCACGCGGCGGATAAACTCCTTCATGGAAATTTCGCTATTTTTGACCTTGGACTCCAGGTCGGAAATGCTCTGGCTGTAGGCGCGGGTGATGTCCCGCTCGAACACCTGCCGGTAAGCCGCCTTGATGACGTCCTGTTTTTCGGAGGCCGACAGGCCCGGTTTCATGACGAACTTCTGACGACCTTCGGCCGCGTTGAAGTAGATCTGGGGCAGCTCCAGACCTTGCTGATCCGAGCTCTGGCGCTGTCTCAGCTTGTTGGAGGGGGTCGCCGCCTCAAATTCCGAGATCAGGACGTTGAAATACTGGAGGACGATTTCCTGGGCGTCCTTGTCGTTTTGGAAGTATCCCAGGGATGCCCGCCGCATCTCTTGCAGGGCCACCAGGGTCGCCGCGCTCGAACAGGCGTTTTCGATGATTTCCCGCAGTCCGCGCACGTTGACGGCGATGATATTGGGGTCTCCGGCTACGATCGCGTAGGTCGTATAGCGCAGGAACCAGCTCATGTCCCGCAGGGATTTGGTCATGTTCCCCGGGCCGTAGCGGGAAACGTTGATCGGCCGGAATCCCGGGGGCAGGAACACCGCGCCGCCACCTGAACCCCCATCGCTGAACAGGGACTTCAGACCGTCAAACAGGCCCCCTCCCCGGTTCTCGACGTAGGAAATCGTCCCCAGCTTCATGCCTTCGGCTACCTGCATATCCCCGGAACCGGCCGCGGCCACCGCCATTTCCGGTTCTTCGGGTTTTTCCAAGAACGCCAGGGGGGAGCCGCCGGTAAAGATCCGGTTGGCTGCCCGAGACACGATCAACTCTGCGTTTTGGGTGATAATTTGGGCGATCTCCAGACGTTTGGCACCCGAGCTGAAGTAGGTGGCCAAGTCACCCAGTTCGGTCTTTCCTAAGTAGCGGTCCTGTTGCTCGGCTTGGGAAATCGTTGCAACGGGAACCGTTCGATAAAGTTGCGGACGTGCAACTGAGCTTCCACCACTTGCCTTTACACTCATTCGATCTCTATCGCTCCCTATTCAGAATCGTTACTGCTTTGTACCGGATGGAGGTCGTTTCCTCAAGCCGCCAGGCGGGTCAGGCCCGATCGCCCGAGTCTTTTCTCCCGCCTCCCGGCTTGAGTTCTTAACCCAGTTAATCTTTCAAGGATTAAAATGTTTTCGGCTGTAACCCTTGCATTTGTTAAATTGCGTACCGACACTTATTGTATAGACTTAACAGAAGTTATCTGAGAAAAAAGAATAAGTTTTGTTACGCAACTCGGAGAGTCCGGCTTTCGGGCCGGCGATCGGTCATCGGTTCTGGGTCAGTCCGGACGCCGGACGCCAGTCCTCTGGCTCGATTTCTCTCGCGTCCTGCAACATCGTTACAGTCTGGTTGTTTTCATAATGGAAGAGATTAGCGCCGCCGTCAAACGGCTTTACGACATTTACCCCTTTCCCCCCGACCCCCTCTCGGACTCTCCGCCGCCGGGGTACAACTGGCGCTGGTCCTGGCCGGCCGCCCACGGGTTCTGCACGGGCCGCAAGCCCGAGAAAGCCGACATCCGCATTTTGGACGCCGGTTGCGGGACGGGTTCGAGTACGGAATACCTGATCCAACTCAACCCCGAAGCCCAGGTGTTGGGGATCGACCTCAGCGAGGGGGCGATCGCGACGGCCCAAGAACGCTGCCGGCGATCGCGGGTCTCCACCCCCGGAACCCCCGAACCCCAATTCCGCCGCCTCAGTCTCTACGACGTCGGCGAGTTGGAGGGGGAATTCGACCTGATCAACTGCGTCGGGGTACTCCACCACCTCCCGGACCCGGTGCGCGGCATCAAAAGTCTGGCCGGCAAGCTGGCACCGGGGGGACTGATCCACATTTTCGTCTACGCCGAGTTGGGCCGCTGGGAAATTCGCCTCATGCAAGAAGCGATCGCCCTGGTGCAAGATGAAAAACGGGGCGACTACGAAGACGGCGTGAAGGTGGGGCGACAGATCTTTGAGGCCCTCCCCGAAGACAACCGCCTCGTCCGCTACGAGTCGGAACGCTGGGCGATGGAAAATCAGCGGGACGAGTGTTTTGCCGATATGTACGTCCACCCCCAGGAAATCGACTACAATATCGACACCCTGTTCGATCTCATCGACGCCTCGGAGCTGGAATTTTTGGGTTTTTCCAACCCGGAATACTGGGATATCAACCGGTTGATCGGCAAATCCCCGGAGTTGATGGAACGGGTGGAGCAATTGAGCGATCGCCGCCGCTACCGCCTCACGGAGTTGCTAGACCCCCACCTGAGTCACTACGAATTTTTCCTCGGCCGTCCCCCCCTGCCGCGGGTGGACTGGTCCGACGATGCCATCCTCCTCGCTGCCACTCCCGAGTTGAGTCCCTGTTTGAACGGCTGGCCCGGTCAGACGGTGTTCGATTGCAATTACCGGCTGGTGACGCTATCGGATGAGGAGTTCGAGTTTCTGAAAGCCTGCGACAATAACCGCAGCGTGGCGGAGATTTTGGGGACGGTGAAGTTGGATTTGTCCGGGGTGCGATCGCTCTTATCCCGGCAGTTGATTTTATTGACTCCCGCGTGAAATTAATGAGTGCGATCGGCTTCAAGTTTCTTTGATGAGTGGGCAACCCTATAAGGTTGCCTCCACATTACTTTGATGAGTTTTGGGCAACCAGAGACGGTTGCCCCTACTGGCAAACCACTGATTTTGGAACAGGGAATCAGCAAAAAAAGAGATGGCGATGAAGTCAATTAAAAAGCAGATCGTTACCGATGAGTCTTTCCAACCCGTCGCAGTGATTATCGATAAAACGAGGGATAAGTCGTCCATTCAAACCGCAGCAAAACCCGTTTCACGGCGAACTTGAGGTTCGTGGAAAGCGAGAACGATGTCTGTTTTGGGAACCCCGGCGGCAACCAATTCGGTGGCGATGCCGTCTTCTGTCCAGTCTTCCTCGATCCAGAATTTCCCACCCCGCAGGCGAACGTAAACGGTCGCCCCGCTGAAGCGATCGCCGTTTTGCCAGCCGAGGGTCATCCACAGATAATGGCCGTTGGCTTCGTCGGCAATCAAAAAAGTTTCGATGTCGGGATCGGGGTTTTTGTTGCAGCGATCGATATGGCTGCCGAGGATGGTTTTGATAATTTGGGGATAATCTGTCAGTTGATCCATTCTGCGATCGTCTCCGTTTCTACATTGACAATAATTAAGGATCGAGTCTGGGCATACTTTAAATATAGAAAAATTTTGTGACATTTTAGTGTAAATGAGGACGACCTGGTGAATGGTGGCATCCAGAAGCGATCGCCGGTAACGAAGACGACGGCTAAGACTAATCCGGGGGGGTCTGGGGGACGACATCCTCACCGGGGACGATTTCACCGACGGCGAAGGGTCCGACACCTTCATCCTGGCCCCGGGAGAGGGCACGGACACCATCACGGACTTCGAGGTTGATATCGACTTCATCGGTCTGGCCGACAGCCTGGACTTCTCGGATATCAGCCAGTCCGTTTCCGGCGGAAAACTCACCCTGCGGACGGAGGATGACGAAGTGCTGGCGATCTTGAACGGCGTTTCCGAACCCCTGACGGCGGACGATTTCACCCTCCTTTAGGATCGGTTTTTCCGGCGGGCGATCGGCGTGCGATCGCTCGCCAAATATTGGGGATAAGTTGTCCATTCAAACCGCAGTCCAGTAGGGTACGTTCCCACTACAATTAACTGACCGTCTTTAAAAGTTCTATTTAAGCTTGCAACATTTCGCCCCGAGAAGTTTGCCACGTCGGGAATTGGGGCGATCGCAACTGTTCCGAATTTTAATTAATTATCCGTGAAACCACTGAGATTGGTGGCGGGGCTTGCCCATCAAATTTCAGTAAAAATACTAATTACTAAACAGGCAAATAAGAATAGGCTGGAAGTGGGGGTCAATATTCGCCAATGCGTCCGACCGCTGGAGACTGCGAACCCTTTCCCCGGAAATTATCCCTTGAGTGCATTACTATGAACAGCCACGATACTCCCAACTCCGATGGCTTCGAGGTCGTCAGGCAACTGTCGCTAGAGCAAATTTTTCGATCGCCGCTGCAACCCAGAGCCTATTTCTCCCCCAAGAAAATGCAAGAGATGATCGCCAGCATCCGGCAGAATGGCATCATCCACGCGATTACCGTCCGGCCCGCCGCGACAAACCGATATGAACTGGTGACGGGGGAGCGTCGATATCAGGCGGCTCAACAACTGGGATTCCGAACCATACCGGCGATTGTCAAGGAGATGAGCGATGCCGAGGCCCTGCAATATGCCCTGACGGAGAATTTGGAACGGGAGGAGTTGAACCCCGTGGAGGAAACGGAGGGGATTGTGCGGCTGTTGGAACTGAAGCTGGAAACTGACCGCCAGTCGGTCATTTCCATGATCTACAAAATCTGCAATCACAAAAGGAAACTTACGAATAACATTGTTCGTAAACAGGATAGGGATGTCATTTTCTCGGTGTTTGCGAGCGTCGGCAGTTTTTCGCTGGAGTCGTTTCGAGTCCACCGCCTGGGGGTTCTGAACCTGCCGGAAGAGGTTCTGGAGGCGATTCGGAAAGGTCGCATCGAGTACACGAAGGGGAAGGAATTGGGCAAGGTGAAAGACCCGGAATTGAGGCGATCGCTCCTGGAGGAGGCGATCGCACTGTCTCTGTCGGTGAAAAAAATCCGGCGGCGTATCAAGGCTCTCCAGGTGGCGACGAAGGAGGAGGAGTTGCAAACCCGGATCGAGGCGATTCCCAGGAAGGCGAAGAAGTTGAAGGTGTGGGATGACCCGGAGGTGGGGAAGCAGATCGAGGCTTTGTTGGTGGAGATGGAGCGGCTGTTGGATCGGACGGCTTGAGGGGTTGTGAAGTTTCCACGTTTTTGGGTGGGATGAAGCGATCGTTCCGGAGCCATTTTGAAGAAACAATTAAGGCAATCCGAGAAAATACGGATGGGGGGTAGACTACGGATGAGTTTCACTACAGGCAGTCGTTTATCCCTTTTATTCATTATTCAGAATTCCGATTTTTCGGCTCCTGTTTGATGACGGAAATTCCAATCAGATAGAGCAGTCTGAAGTGATTTGAAAATTGTCGGCGGTGAAACCCCAATTCTGGGGGCTTTGAGCCGATCAAAATTTCACGAATCATTTCACGCTTAGAGCGGGCGGAAATCATTCTGAATCCAGCCCCCAAACCCCCAATTCTGGGGGCTTTGAGTGGCTCTCAATTTCACGAATCATTTCCCGCTGCTATAGAGCCTTTTTAGAGGTTCCTCAATTTTGCGGTGGATTAATTTTCAATATCGTCCACCGTGGCTATCGGTTTTAATTCGGATTGATTTTGGGAGCGATCGCGCGATCGCCATCTTCCCCCACAGCAAACACAAAGTGAGGTTATCTTTACCATGACCAACCCGAAATTTAAACACCTGACCTTGGGTGTAATTGCCGTCACTGCCAGCCTGATTCCATTTCTCGCCGCGAAAACCGCCCATGCCGCCGTGCTCGTAGATGGCTGGTCTTACAGCATGGATTCGTTTGACGACAGTATGCGAGGCTCCAACGTCGGCGGCACGGATTATGAAATCTACGGCATGGCGATGAAGCAAACCGCCGACGAGGTGATTTTTGCCATCAACAGCAACCTGGGGATTGGAGGGATTGGCTCCGAATATGCCGAAGATGGTCATGTCGGGTGGGGCGATTTGCTCCTGAACTTTACCGGACAAAACCTGGACACGGCCAGCGCCACATCTCAACTGCTCGGAATTCGCTGGGCGGGTAACAACGATTCCGGCGCACCTCAACTGGGAGTGTACGAAAACGTTTCCGCCACAGACATCGCCAATCAAAATGGCTTGCTCCTGGACAATTTGCAGGAGTACAACGATTGGGTTCGAGATCATGGTAGCACCCCCAGCATCGGCGATTTGGCTGCCAACGACCCCTATTTCAACCCCAACCGCCACATTCAAAATGTCATCGCCGCCGGAACCCGAATTGGCGATGTCAACGTACTCGGAAATATGGGCAATTTGGGCGTGAACTTCGGACAATTTGGAGCCACGGGTACTCACACCCTCGGCTTTAGCATCGCCCGTTCTTTGCTGCCAGATGGTGCGTTCATTGCTCACCTTGCCCCCGAATGTGACAACGACGTGACCGCAATGTTAGCCGCGCTCTACCCCCCCGCACCCGAACCGCCCCAAGACGTACCCGAACCGGGAATGGCACTGTCCCTCCTCGGTTTGGGGGGACTTGTCGGCGCCTTCCGCCTCCGGCGCGGAAATTTGCAGTCGAAACTCGGTTAAATGAGCGATCGCCCGACTTGCAAACGACAAAACATCCGAGTCGGGCTGTTTTATTTTTGGAGTCAATTATCGTGAAAATATCTCAAATTTTGGGTGCGGTTTTATTCGGCACATTCGGTTTTGGTGTCGTCGCCCAAACCTCAGAAGCCGTGACGCTAACTCGCCTGTCTTCCGACAGTGAAATGAATGAGTGGCTCGGAGATATCGCATTCGTGGCGGAAGGGCGAATCGGCGATCGCGGCGGTTTTGCCACCCACGAACTCAACTTGCACGAATCCGATCCCGGCGATCCCCAGGTAACAGATCAATTCGACTGGCTTTCCGGCGTTCCAGAACCCTTTGAACTGGCCTACGATGCCGCCTCCAGTTTGGTTAATTTTACCGTCGGCGATCGCACCCTGACCCAAGCCTACGACAATCCATTTTCCGACTTCTTCCTCCGCACCCGCGCCACCCAAGCCGGGAGTTCCATGTTACTCGGAAATCTGCAACTTGATGGGGTCGCTCTCGACGGTGAATCCTACGCGATCGCGGATACCGGAGGATTGGATATCTTGCGAATTTCCGATGTCGCGGGCAGTTTTCAACTCCTCGGAGAATCGACCATGACTTGGCAAGAAACGCCCCCCGTCCAGTCCGAACTGGCATTTCAAATCAAAGTTTCAGAAGTGACGGGGACGGAACCGCCCCCATCCCGAGAAATTCCCGAACCGAGTTCGGTAGCCAGTTTGATCGTTTTCGGACTGCTGGGAATGAGTGTCCGCCGTCTATCTCCGCAGTAAATCAAAAGGCTTACAGAAATTGGCAAGGATTTCAACTTCAAGTCCCCCTTTTTAAGGGGGATTTAGGGGGATCGAACCATATCCGAACGGAGAGACAACTGCCATAATCATCCCGAATCATTACAGGATATAAATTTCGCCTTATTATTCAGTCAATCCGAGCAATAATTTCCAATGTTTTCAATTTACATCCTGACCTACAACGAAGAACTCGATATTGCCGACTGCATCGAATCCGCATCTTTGTCGGACGATATTATTATCGTGGATTCTTACAGCAGCGATCGCACCTTGGAAATCGCCCGCCGTCACCCCGTCCGCATCGCCCAAAATCCCTTTGAATCCCACGGAAAACAGCGAAACTGGATGCTCAATCATGTCGCCGCAAAACATGAATGGGTCTACATCCTCGAAGCCGACGAACGGATGACCCCGGAACTGTTTCGGGAATGTTTGCAAGCCATTCAACATCCCGAAATCGTCGGCTATTACGTCGCCGAAAAAGTGATGTTTCTGGGACAATGGATTCGCCGCAGCACCCAATATCCCCGCTATCAGATGCGCCTGTTCCGCCGGGACAAAGTTCGCTTCACCGACTACGGCCACGCGGAACGGGAAATCTGTGGCGGTGAAGTCGGATATTTAAAAGCAAGTTATCCCCATTACACTTGCAGCAAAGGATTGTCTCGCTGGCTGGAAAAACACAACCGCTATTCCACTGATGAAGCCGTCGAAACCATCTATCAATTATCGACTCAAAAAGTTGACTTTTGGAATTTATTTTTCGGTTCCTCGGAAGTGGAACGACGACGCGCCCTCAAAGATTTGTCATTGCGCCTGCCCTTTCGCCCCCTGATTCGCTTCCTTTATATGTATTTCATATTGGGAGGCATTTGGGACGGTCACGCCGGTTTCGCCTGGTGTACTTTACAAGCTTTCTACGAATACTTGATCGTGTTAAAAGTTCGGGAACTTCAAAAAACGGTTACAGTTGCCAAAGTGAGTCAAAAATGGGAGGCGATCGCCCCCCAAGTCGTGACTCGCAGCTTTTGAAATCGACGGGTCGGAGTACGAAACCCGGCTCGCGATAGTATATTGTCTGTCAAACTTACTTTAAAGCTTCATTGTCTCCGAAAAATCGCTGGGAAATCAATTCCCCGTCGGGGCGGGCCAGCGAACCGCCCCGACCAGCAAAAATCCTCGCTTTGTGGATTGCAAATGTCGATCGCACTATAGCAACTGCCAAGGCGGTGAGGACACCATTGCCAAAACCGAGTCCACGCTTGCGTGGACTTTTGCTATTAGCCTTGAAATTGATTTCAAGGCGGACTCAATTGGCCGATCGCTCCGAACCGTTTTGTCGATCGCAGGATTTTTCGGTGTTCTTCTGGATTTGGAGAGGATTGATTTTTCCGAAACTGACTGTCTTTAACAGTTCTATTTAAGGGGGCAACATTTCGCCCCGCAAAGTCCGCCTCGTATGAATTTGGGGCGATCGCGATCGCGGCGAAGTTAGATTAATTATCCGTGAAACTACCGAGAGGGGAGGCGGTGTTCACCCATCAAATTTCAGTGGAAATACGAATTCCTAAATAAGCGAATAAGAATCGGCTGGAAATAGGGTCAAACCGATCTG
This sequence comes from Lyngbya sp. CCY1209, assembly GCF_035615495.1. Classification (GTDB taxonomy): domain Bacteria; phylum Cyanobacteriota; class Cyanobacteriia; order Cyanobacteriales; family Microcoleaceae; genus Limnospira. The sequence continues at coordinate 18,616 of NZ_JAJENU010000456.1, forward strand.
ATGCGTCCGGCGACGGGGGGAATTCCCAAACGGAAGTTCGCCATCTGCAATCAGTCGCGATCGCCCGTTCGTATAAACTGCGTACCCAATGAGTCGTCATTCGCCGATTTTGCTTCCGACAAATTCCCCGGGGCTGGCCCGGGGAATTGGGAAACTTTTTTCCGCCCGTTTGCATAAAACTTGCGTTTTTAGCCGAGAAGTATTGTGAAGGCACTCACACCTCTCGGGAGGAACGGCAAATGAACTTAACAACCACAGCAATTTTATTGATGTCTCTGTCTACCTTAAATTCCACCCAACCTGCATTCCAGGGGGTTTCCACCATCTCGGCGACTCCCGAACTCCCGGCAATCCAGACCGCCAATAACGTCGATGACAACGATGATGATTGCGACATCGTGCCTCCCACCTAATCCGCGATCGCACGGGGGGATCGTCCGCCTTGAGGCATCCCCCCCACCCTCAATTTCGATCGCTTCCCAAGGAGAAGATTATGACCTGTCAAATGGAATGATATCTTCTTCCAGTTCGGTTTCTTCGATTCCGTCAACCCGTCGCTTTGCCTCGGTTTCCCATTGTTTGAATTCGGGATATTTCCAGGATTCATCTTTCAACTTCGTTTTCTCGCGACTGATATGGAGTCCCTCCCGCCAATAGTCCAAAGCCGTTTGTTCCTCCCCCGCCGCCTCCTTAACCTGTGCCAGGAGATAGTAGGCGGCGACGGAACTCGGTTCCAATGCGATCGCCTCTTTCAGTTGTTCTTCCGCCTCCGAATGGCGTCCTTGTGCAAAATAAGCCCAGCCCAGATTTTTTAAGAGTGCCGCCCGGATGGAGTCGATTTCCACTTCGTCCAGAATGGGGGAAATGGATGCGATCGCGGCTTCGCTGTTTCCGGCTAGAATCTCCAACCGCGCCAAATTACTCGCGGCTGAATATTTCCCTTTGGCTTGATAGTTTTTCGCCAAGTTGTAATGTTCTTTGGCTAAATCAATTTCTTGCAAATTGTCGTAAATCGACCCCAAGTTAAAATGGGCTGCTCCCAACTGGGGATGAAATTGAATCGCCCACAACCAATAGGACTTAGCGGTGATGTACTCCCCTTTCATGAATTTTCTGTAACCCATTTGATTGAACAGTCGCCCGATTTTTTGACCGACCGTTTTTTCCAAAAAATTCTGATTGTCGCGGATCTCAAAATCCTGAAATCCCACGGCTCTCAGGATGTCGGACTGGCCCACATCTGGGGAGTTCAAAATGTCAGCCATACCGGCCATCATTTTTTCGACCAAAAATTGCCGGAATGCCGGGTCGATATCGAATCTGATGCCATTGTGATGAGTCTTTTCCAGGAGCGATCGCCGCTCCAAAGATTGTGTCTCCCGACTCAAATAAATCGTTTCTGCCATGAGAATCGCCCGATTTAAAAGTGCCTTTTCTTCCGGTGCGAGCCGTTCAAATACCGGCCCGAACAACAGGTCGAGCCATTCCCCCATCCAGGCGAGTTTGTGAAACTTGCCGAAGAAATGCTCGTTATATTTGATAAATAAGTCGAGATCCCCCTCGAAGACATCTTGGGTTTTCTGACTCGCCAGCCGCAACAGCAGGGGATTTCCCCCACAATCCGCCACCAACTTATCTATTTTATCACATTGTGAATTATTGCCACCCAAAATTCCGGCTATCAGCTCCCGCCCCGCCGCCTCCGACAGGCCACCCAAAGGCAGAACCCGCACGGGCTGGAGGTTTCCGGCCATCAGCGACACCTCCAGTGGCAACTCTTGGGCGATCGCCACCAGGCAACTGCGATGGTTGAGTTCCCCCACCCGCCGCAGCAGTTCCCCGTAATCTTGATAGCCCTGCCGATAGCCGGCCAGTTGTCCCGGGACAAATAGATGTTCGATGTCGTCCAAAACCAGCAGGCAGCGGGAGGCGCAAAAACACTCGATCAACTGGGAAATTTGCTTTCCGGGGGTTTGGGAGGCGGGGGGCGAACCGGACAACTCTTCGATCGCCTCGGCCAAAAATTCCGCCGGGGGGGGCGCGTCCCGCAAACTCCGCCAAATGACGCGATCGAAGTCCGAGGGCAAGGCTTGCGCCAATTTCACGGCCAGGGCCGTTTTGCCGATTTTCCCGGTTCCCGCCAGGGCCACGAGTCGGGTGCGATCGCTCACAATCCAATCCCGCAACCGGGCCAGTTCCTCCTCGCGACCGTAAAACGCCGGGACGTCGGGCACCTGTCCCTCAATTGGGGCGGGCGACATCCGAAAATCGACCCCCATCCGGTTGGGTCCGTGAGACTCGTAGCGTTCGAGGAGTCGATGTTTCAATTCCGTCAGTTTCCCCGGCCCGTCCCCGGGGATCTGAAATTTTTTGTAGACTTCGCCCAACCGCTTGCGGACGGCGACCCCACTCAGGCCGAGTTCGATGCCGATGTCGGCCGTGGAGTAGCCCTGCAAAGCCAGTTGCAGCGTTTTCAGTTCCGCCGCCGAGACCCGGTGGGCGATCGCGATCCGGCTGACAAATTCCGTAGGTATGAGTTCGTTCAAGGCTCGAAAACTTTTTGTAACATCTCGTTAATTTTAACAAAAATTTTACATCAAGTGAGTTGACGTGAGATGCGATCGCCCTCCTCGAAGGGGACGATTACGCCATCAACAATGGCAATCCCCGCATTTTTTACGCCAACCAGGGCAACGATACGGCGATCGGGGGCGCGGGAAGTGAAACCTTATTTGGCGGACAGAATAACGATTCCCTCAACGGAGATTCCGGCGACGATATCCTATTCGGAAATAAGGACAATGACGACCTGATCGGAGGCTTTGGGAATGATAGCCTGTACGGGGGGCAAGGCAATGATGTGGTGGTCGGAGGGGGCGGAAATGATGTCGTATCGGGCGATCGCGATTTGGATACGCTGACGGGGGGAGACGGCGCCGACGAATTCCTCCTCGCCTCCTCCGGGAGCGATCGCGATGTCATTACCGACTTTCAACCGGGCATCGACAAACTACGCGCCCCCAGCGGAGTGACGAGGGTAGAAATTCAAGACTCGGGCTCGTCAATTCTGATTTTGAATAATGGCGGTGACACTTTAGCGACCCTCAATAATTTAGAATCGTCAGATATTTATGATGATGACTTTATTGGCGTTGTGGAAGTGGTTCGGAACGATATCGATCCTCCCACTCCTCCCGGCGGTCAAAATGAAGGAGCTGGTGGAGTCAATATTTACGATCGCTTTAACAAAAGTTTTATACTCCGTGAGTTAACGGTTGATATAGAGTGATATAACATGGTTTATGTGAGGCGCAGCCCGGACTTTATTCTCACAGGATGGGGGTTGAGGCGATCGCCTCCCAATTCATGACTCGTAGTTTTTGAAATCAATGAGTTTGATGGCGGGGGTGGTGTCGGGTTTCGGGTCTCCACCCGACCGACAATAAACATCACGCGATGTCCTCTTCTTCCTGTTCCCCCAAATACACCTCGATCACCCTCGGATCGTTTTGAATCTCATCCATATTGCCCTCACACAACACCGAACCCTGATGCAAAACCGTCACTTTTCGGGCGATCTGCCGCACGAATTCCATGTCGTGTTCGATGACGATGATCGAGTGACTTTCCGCCAACGCCAACAGCAAATTACCCACATTTTCCGTCTCCTCGTCCGTGAGTCCGGCGACGGGTTCATCGACTAACAATAAATCGGGGGACTGGGCGACCAACATCCCGATTTCCAGGCGTTGCTTTTCGCCGTGGGAGAGAAATTCCGCCTGCAAATCTGCTTTCGCCCCCAAACCGATGGTTTCCAGCAGTCCCGCCACCGTCCGTTTCTCCCCGGAAACCGGGCGGCGAAATAGGGTGGGAAATACATTTTTATTGTGGTTGCAAACCAGATCTAAATTTTCCGCCACCGTCAAGTTGAGGTAAACTCGGGGCGTCTGGAACTTGCGGCCGATGCCGAGTCGGGCGATTTTGTATTCGGGAATATTCCGCAAATTGCGACCTTTAAAAAAGACCTTCCCTTCCGTGGGTTGAACTTTTCCGGTGATGGTATCCAAAAAGGTGGTTTTTCCCGCCCCGTTGGGGCCGATGATCACCCGCAATTCCCCCGCATCCATACTGAAATTGAGGTCGTTGAGGGCTTTGAATCCGTCAAAGCTGACGGTTACGTTGTCGATGTCTAAGATTTTTTCTGTCATTAGTTATAGAAAATATTCAAAGGTTTCTCTGATCCGGGCAACCGGAGTTTTTTTGCTCCGGGCGATCGCGGTTTTTTGGGAGTCCGGGCAACCGGAGTTTTTTTGATTCCGGCAACCGCAGACGGTTGCCCCCACGGGGTGCGGGAATATCGGCAACCAGAGATGTTCCCCTACACCCTACACCCTACACCCTACACCCTCATTTCACCCGTCCTTCGAGTTCTTCCCGTTCGAGTTGCAATTCGGGATCTTCTTCCAATTGGGGATAGGTGGAAACTTCGCGACGTAAACCGAATAGCGATCGCAAATATTCCCAGCCGTCCGTCCGCAACCAGCCGACAATTCCGTTGGGCAAAACGGTGACGACGATCAGGAATAATGCCCCTTGGAAGAATAGCCAAACTTCGGGAAATTGTTCGCTGAGGAGGGTTTGGGCAAACCGGACTAATAGGGTGCCCAATATCGCCCCGATCAGGGTTCCCCGGCCGCCGACGGCGACCCAAATCACCATTTCGATGGAGAAAGCGACCTCCATGAAACTGGGGGTGATGATGCCACTTTGGACGGCGTATAACGAACCGGAAATGCCCGCGATCGCCCCGGAAATTGCGAACACCAAAACTTTGAATCCGGTGGGATCGTAGCCGGAAAATCTCACCCGCGTCTCGTCATCCCGGATCGCCACCAGCAGCCGCCCGAACCGTCCACTCGTCAGCCAGCGACACAGTAAATAGGTCAGAATTAAGAATAAAATCGAGAATTCGTAAAAAGCCAACTGGGCGGTTTCCGAACCCGCCGAAACGCCGAAAATCATTTCGGTGTCGGTTTTGAGTCCGTTGGTTCCGTTGATGTATTTTTGCTGGCCGTTGAATAGGTTAAAAAATACCAACAATGCCGCCTGGGTGAGGATGGAAAAATAAACCCCTTTGATGCGGTTCCGAAAGACCAGATATCCCAGCAGTCCCGCCACGATCGCGGGGATGACAACGATCGCGGCTAAGGTAAACGGAAACGAATAAAACGGCTTCCAAAACCAGGGCAGTTGTTCCACGCCATACAGCATGAAAAATTCCGGTAGCTCTCCCTCCGGCAACTGCAATTTCAAATGCATGGCGAGGGCATATCCTCCCAGGGTGAAAAAGATGCCGTGCCCCAAACTCAAAAGCCCCGTATATCCCCAGATCAAATCGATGCCGAGGGCGACGATCGTTAAGGAGAGAAAACGGCCCAACAGTTTCAGGCGAAATGCGGGCAATATAAAAGGCATCACGACACCCAAAATAATGGCGATCGCCGCGATCGCGCCGATTTCAATCAGTCGCTTTTGTTTCTGCTGTTTCAGTTTCGCAACCTTGCTCATTTCATCCTGCATAAAACCAATCCCCTCAAAACAACTTCAACTCCACCTGTAGCACAGGCATCCTGCCTGTGAAACTTCAAATTCTCAGCACCGGCAGGATGCCCGTGCTACTTCGACCGAATTCTCAGCACCGGCAGGATGCCCGTGCTACTTCGA
>NZ_JAJENU010000457.1:0-2244 GCF_035615495.1 Lyngbya sp. CCY1209
CGAGGAAGAACCCCAACACCGAGTCACCATTCAACCCTTCCTGATGGGCAAATACCCCATCACCCAGGCCCAATGGAAGCGGGTGGCGAACTTGCCCAAACTTCAGCGAGATCTCGATCCCGACCCGGCAAGATTTAAAGGAAACAATCGCCCAATTGAACGAGTTTCATGGTATGATGCGATCGAGTTCTGCGCCCGACTGGCTCAAGCCACCAAAAAACCTTATCGCCTGCCCAGCGAAGCCCAGTGGGAATATGCCTGCCGTGCCGGAACGACGACCCCTTTCCACTTTGGAGAAACCCTGACAACTGATATCGCCAATTATGATGGCTACACCTACAGCTCGGGTGTAAAAGGAGTCTACCGCCAAGAAACCACACCCGTCGGTCAGTTCAAAGTTGCCAATGCTTTTGGCTTGTACGATATGCACGGGAACGTTTGGGAGTGGTGCGCCGACCCGTGGCATGGCAACTATAAAGATGCGCCCTCAGATGGGCGAGTTTGGGATGAGAATAATAATGATTATCAAGATTATGATAAAGAAATGCGAGTGCTCCGCGGCGGTTCGTGGCTCAACAATCCTGGGGACTGCCGCTGTGCCTACCGCCGCAGGCTCGTCCCGGGCCTCCTCGACTACCTCGACGGTTTTCGCGTCTCCTGTCGGCCCCCGGAGATGGCGTGGGATAAAAACAAGCGTCCTCAGTTAGTGACGAAAAAATCGGGGCGAGGAAGCACCCCTCTTTACTTGTCAAAACCCACTTCCTTTTCCTTTGAGGTTGTCAAAGTTAACGAAAGAGGACAAGAAATTAGTCGTCATTCCAGCCAGGCGGAACGTATCATCGAAGACTTGGGGAATGGAGTCACCCTGGAAATGGTATTGATTCCAGGGGGAACCTTTACAATGGGTGCGCCGGATAATGAAGTCAGAAGTTCTGATGATGAAAGACCCCAACATCGAGTGACAATCCAACCCTTCTTAATAGGGAAATATCCCGTCACCCAAGAACAATGGCAACAAGTTGCCAGCTTTCCCAAACTCCAACGCGACCTTGAATCCGATCCTTCGTATTTTAAAGGCTTCAATCTTCCCGTTGAACGAGTTTCATGGTATGATACGATTGAGTGGTGCGCCCGCCTCTCAAAAAAAATCGGCAAACCCTACCGATTGCCCAGTGAAGCTGAGTGGGAGTATGCGGCTCGTGCCGGAACTACCACCCCGTTTCACGTCGGTGAAATTCTGACTACCGACCTCGACAATTTCAAGGGTGACTTCACCTACTACCGCAAAACAACCACCCCCGTGGGTCAGTTTCAACACGCCAATGCTTTTGGCTTGTATGACATCCACGGAAATGTTCGGGAATGGTGCGCTGACCTCTGGCATGAGAACTACAATGGTGCGCCATCAGATGGTCAAGTTTGGAATGGGAAAAATATCTACGACAGCTATGTTGATAGTTTGGCTAATCTTGTGAATGCAAAAGGAGAGCGAGTGCTGCGCGGGGGTTCGTGGTTCAACCGTCCTTATGCTTGCCGTTCAGCGAACCGCGCATGGAACGACCCGAACAGCTTGACCCACATCAACGGTTTTCGGGTGTCCTGTTCCCTCCCGGAGCATCTTTCCCTTTAGCTCTTTTATCCTTTGCACTATCGTTTTTTTACCCTTTTTCTGCGAGCGCAGCGAGTTTTTTTTTATTTTTTTAAATTGCCCCCCTGTCCCCACCTTTTTACTGTAATTTATACAATAGTTGGGTTCGTCCCAAAATATTTCTCGCCCTCACCCCCAGCCCCTCTCCCAATTCTGGGCGAGGGGAGTCGAACTCGAATCTGTGATTCTCATTCCCCCCAAAGTTGGGGGGTTAGGGGGGCTTGAGTAGTAATTTAGTAGGGTGCGTTAGGCGGCGAGTTGTGATCAATTGTGATTCAAATTGAGAAATCCGCCGTAACGCACCAACCTCCAAGAATTGTTAAAACTATTGTGACCCAGATTGAGAAATCCGTCCCCACCCCAGATTGTCAAGAAACCGGGTTTCTACCCGAGTTGTTCTGTCCTCATCTAATTGTCTCCTAGAAACCCGGTTTCTACCCCCCACCTAAGATTGACAAGAAACCTTTCTACAACGGTCAGTCTATTGGTGGACTGTTTCTGCTCAAACTGTGCATTAAAAAGGAAATGGTGGGTTACGGCGCGGATGAAAAGTTGTGGGTTTTTCCGAAAAATTACGGCCGCGCCTAACCCACCCT
>NZ_JAJENU010000458.1:0-23526 GCF_035615495.1 Lyngbya sp. CCY1209
AAACGGCTTTTCTATAAGGGTTTGAAAATTTCTGACCCCATTTCAACTGTAACCACGTGAGCGCTCGTTGCTATATCGCAAAAGGCGGGAGAAACAGGGCTGAGGACGGCTATACTGAAAGATTATTGCCGATCGCGGATGGGTTCAGCCCTTCGGCCCGTCCAAACCTTGACGGCTACTGCAATAATGGGCAAATTTCGGGAATTCAATCTATCCAAAGTTTGGGAGTTTTCGGCATGACAGAAAGTCGCAATCTGACACGGGGACAAATGGAGAGAAAGTTGTCTCAAGACATTCAAAAGCTGTACCGTCAGGAACTCGGCCACCAACCTCAAAAAATCGACTGTGATATCTCCAATGACCGGATCTGCATCGTTGTTGAAGAAAGTCTCACTCAGCCCGAAAATTTACTCAAAAACTCGGGACAAAAAGATTTATCCCGAGAGATTCGCTCTAAATTGGATGAGGCTATTCAACCCCAATTGAAGCAATTGATTCAAAATGAGTTGAGTATAAAAGTCCTGGATGTCTTGATGGATACCGAGTTGGATACGGGAAGGTCGGGCATGATTTTTGTGTTGGAATCCGCCCCCCAGTTGCGCCCCAAAGCCTCTTCGTGAACAGCCCAGATGGGGAGGAATTGGGAATGGGGAATGGGGAATAGGGAATGGGGAATGGGGAATGGGGAATGGGGAATAGGCAAGCTAGCAATAGGCAATAGGCAATAGGTAAGGGGAATGGGGAATTTTTCATTTTTCATTTTTCATTTTCCCTACACTCCACCCCCTGATTCGCCCCTATTTGACCGCCACCACCGCTTGAGGCTCAAACATTTTCGTACTCAAATACCGCTCCCCGCCGCTGGCTTGGATGGCGACGATCGCGCGATCGCGGCACTCCGGACGCGCCCCCACCGACAGCGCCGCGGAAACCACCGCCCCCGTCGAAATCCCGCTCAGAATCCCCTCTTCGGCCGCCAGATGCCGCCCCATTTCGTAGGCGGTTTCCTCGCTCACCCGGACAATTTCATCGATCAAATCCACCCGCAAAATGTCGGGAATGAAACCCGCACCGATGCCCTGGATATCGTGGATGGCGCGATTTTCGCCGCTCAACACCGCACTCTTTTCCGGTTCCACGGCGATAATTTTCAACTCCGGTTTTTGCCGTTTCAAATAGTAACCCGCCCCCGTCAAAGTGCCGCCGGTTCCCACACCGACGACCAAAATATCGACCTTCCCCTCTGTGTCCGCCCAAATTTCCGGGCCGGTGGTTTGGTAGTGAATTTTCGGGTTGGCGGGGTTGCTGAATTGTTGGGGGGAAAAGGAATTGGAAATGCTGGCGAGGAGGTCGTTGGCCCGGGCGATCGCGCCCGCCATATCTAATTTAGCCGGAGTGGTGACAACTTCCGCCCCGTAAGCTTTCAGCAGTTCCATCCTTTCCCGACTCATATTGTCCGGCATGGTCAAAATCAGTTGATAACCCCTCGCCGCACACACCATTGCCAGTCCGATGCCGGTATTGCCCGAAGTCGCCTCGATAATCGTGGAAACACCGGGTTGGATTAATTGGGCTTTTTCTGCTTCTTGGATCATACTCCCCGCGATCCGATCTTTGATTGAACGGGCGGGGTTTAAACCTTCCAATTTTAGCAGTATTTCCGCTTCGCAATTGTAGCGTTTCGGCAGGTTTCGCAATTGGACTAAGGGAGTCCTGCCGATCGCTTCGGTAATATTATCGTAAATTTTCATGGCTTTCTTTTAAATGGTTTTAAAATGATTTTTGCAGGCAAGATGCCGGCGCTACTCGTACTCAGATTAACAGGATAAACCAGACGGCAACAAACCCCACCATCAAAACAATATGGGGAAGATTTTTCATCCAAGGACGGCGGGTAATTTTCAACAGGGGAAAGAGGCTGAATGCCAAAATTGATAAGAGCGTCACGCCCTGGAGAAACTGCGCCACGTCCAAACTCCAGGTCAGGGTAAACCACCCGTCCCCGCCGAAGCCGAACGTGCGGGCGGCGACGGGCAGAATCCGACCCGCCTCGGTCATCGCCGAGGGCAAATAATAGGCGAGATTCCCCGCCAGCACCATCGGCAGATAGGCGTAAATTACCGTTTTGTAATCCGGCATTTCCGGGTCGAAAAATCGGGCGATTCGGTGGGCGGAATAGGTGAGGATCAGGGGGATTGATAACAGGACGCTGACCACGGGAATCGCGATCGCCAAATGGTCGGAATCGATCGCCAGATCCCCCCAACCAAACCACCCCAAAATCGCCTCCGACCGGTGCATGAACACCCCCCCGAACAGCAACAGCAGCAGGGCAATTTCCGCCCAAAATCCCCGGTGTCCCTCCCAAATATCCGCCGCCGGAAACCGGAAATTCAACTGCCCCGACCGGTTCGGACAGGCCTTGATACAGGTCATGCAAAACATACAGTCCCGGTTGTCCGGCAACTGGGCCGGGTGGGAATACAGCGGACATCCCCCCGTCGCCTGTCCCTCCGTGGGCAGGGCGTCGGGAAAATTCACCGGCGTCGCATCGCTGCCCCGGTAGCAGCCAAAGGTATTGCACTGAGTCCCGCAGACCTGCGGGGTCGATCGCAATTCCACCATCGCCAACTTGGCGAACATCCCGTTCATCCCGCCGATGGGACACAGGTGGCGACACCACAGGCGCCGTTCGTAGATGACGCTACAAATCACCGCCCCCGCCGTAATAATCAACAGCAGCCAAGCCGACAGGTAAGCCGTATGGGGCAGGTCCCACAATTTTTCCCAGAGGTAAATGGCGACGAACCCCGCCCACAGCACCCAGGCGCCCCACTTGTTCAACCATTTATTCGGCCAGGGCAACAACTCCCGCGGCCAAATCCACAGGGACAGTTTCCGCACCCACTCCCCGACGATCATAAACGGGCAAACCGCGCACCACAGGCGGCCCACCACGGGAAACAGCAGCAGGTAAAACGGCCACCACCAGGCCCAAAACAGGTTCAGGGCGATATTAGAATCCCGGGTTTGGGGGCCGACCAACCCCATGATGGTGACGGGGACAAATATTATCATCATCGGCCACCAGAAGCGCTCCGGCCACCAGTCACTCAGCAGAAATCGCCGCAACCCGGGAATTTGGTTGAGCAAGTCCACCCGGAAGGCGTTCTTTTTGGACTCTACGGACCAGAGCACCTGTTCGGGAATCACTGAGTGCCCCTCCGGCGTCATGGCTGCGGCCCGTTTGAGAATGCCCTCCAATTCGGTGATATTACCGGGATAGTCGTAACTCAGCAGGCGTCGCAAGTCGGCCTGGTCCAGTTGCAGGGGGGCCCGCCCCCGTTCCCGGCAGAATTGGTCCAGGAAATGGCGGGCGAAGGCGGAGATGTCGGCTTTCCGCTGGGGGAGGGAGAACAGTTTGATCGTGTGGGCGTCGATACCGGAAATTGAGAGTTTGCCGGGACTCGCGAGGATCAGCCGCACCGAGAAGGGTTGGGGCGCGCGCTCCATGACTTGCTGCTGAATTTCCACCGGGGCGTTGGGGATGGCGTTCCCGGTTTTGAGGTAGTGGGCGAGACGATCGCGATCGCCCCGAGTCAGCAGTTGGATATTATCGATGACCAGGGTGCCCCGTTCCAGCAGTGCGATCGCCCCCTGTCGCCCGTCGTAGCGCCCGAATAAAATATCCGTATTCACCGCTCCCGCCCCGTCCCGGGGCAGTTGGGCGCAGTCGATTTCGGCGAAGGGGCGATCTTTGAGGCCAGACCCGGCGTGGATAATCCCGGCTAGGAAGGTTTTCCCGCTTCCCGGCGGCGCGTGCAAAAACACGGGTTTGAGATCCGCGGCTGCCTGTTGCACCTGTTGGGCGAGTTTCCGGGCGGATTTACTCTCGCCGATAATTGTTTCTCCGACGGGAACGGGGCGGACGTAGGGTTGCAATCCCTGGATGCGGGCCTGTTCCTGGGCTAGACGCCGGGAAAATTTCACCAAATCCTGGGCTAAAAGGGTATTGATCGCGCCGTTAATTTCGGGATGCTCGGTTTTGAGTTCCTCGAAGCGATCGCGGGGCAAAAACCAAATTTCGCTGCGGGCGATGGCTGCGGCTCCGGATCGGTAGCTTTCCGCTTCCCCCCCCGCCCCGAGGGAGATGTGCCCGAACAGTTCCCCGGCGTTGCGATAAATAATGTGGGTTTTGCCCACCGGGGATGCCCGGTAAATTTCCACCGTCCCCCACTTGAGCAGGTACAATCCCAGGGGGTTGGCGTCTTGTTCGTAGATGGTGGCGTCGGGTTCCACTCGCAACAGTCGTAGGGACTCCGCGATCGCCGCGATCGTCTCGGACTCGAGTTTTCCCCAAATCCGATGGAAACTTAGCCAGGTGATGCAGTCTTCGATCTCCTGGCGATCGGGTTCGGGGTGTTTGGGAGAAATTTGCAGTGTCATTTTGAGGGCGTGGGATGATCCGCAGATTACGCAGATTGCACAGATTTAATGGAAGGGTGATCTGTGGAAATCTGGGCGATTGGGGAGAGGATTTTGAGTGTGGGAACATTCAGAACGGGTAGTAGGGGCAGTGCCTCCGCGCCTGCCCTCCACTTCTTACCCCCGTCGCCGATTCCCTAATACCGAGTCCCGACTCCCTATTCCCTTCTACTTTACCGCCTGGGGGTGCAGTTGGGCGATTGCTTCGGCGAGGCGTTTTTGGACGGCTTGGACTTCGGCTTCGGTGTTCTGTTCTATTCCCATCGCTACCAAAATTAACCCCAGTTCCAGGGCATCTTTGGGATTCAGAATCATGCCCAATTCTTCGGCGTGGGCGAGGACGCAGGGTTGGTCATCTTTGCCCCGTACTTCAAAGTTGAGGTGAATGTTGGAGGTGGAAGCGTCCCCCGGTTCGGCTTCGAGTTTGGAAATTTTATTGCCCACTACCGTGGTACTGGTGACGTGACTCATGACGGTGATTTCGTCGGTTTCCAAATTGCGTGTCAGCGGGTGAATCGTCATGGCATTAACTCCTGTAAATTTTATGGTGAACGATCGAATTAAATCAGATGGGGAATAGAGAGAAAATTTACAATTTTTTACTGTTAACTTTCCCCACACCCCACCGAGCACACCCCACACCCTAATTAAATTGCAATCGGGTCCCTACCCGGCAGTCGATGCTGCGTCCGAGACGCCACAAGTGTGCGATCGCGTTGAGTCCGGTACAGTGGTTGGCGCCGATCAGTTGCACGTCGTAGCGTTTTAGGGCGGCGACGGTGGCTTCGAGGCGATCGCGGTTCGCCCGCAGCAGGTGCATCCCCCCCAAAACGGCGTGTATTTTTTGCTTCCCGGTGATTTGGGAAATATAATCGAGGGTGTTGATCGTGCCGGCGTGGGCGCAACCTAAAACCACCACCAATCCCTCGGGCGTTTCCGCGAACAGGGCTTGATCGTCGGGGAGGCGATCAATCAAGTGGTGGTTCCCATCTTGCCAAAAGTCCCCCCCCGTGTCTTCTGAGGGGTGGCGGCGGGGAATGGGTCCGGTGAGCCACAGCCCCGGGATGATTTCTGTGGGGGTTTCGGTCCACACGATCCGCTGCGTGTTGGCTTCAAGGGTTTGTTTGTCCTGAATCGGCGAACCGATCGCCCCCCGGGGACTGTATTTGGGTGCGATCGCGTCCGGGTGCAGGAATAAAACCGCATTTTGGGTTTCTTCAAATACGCACGGCAAGCCCCCCGCGTGGTCATAATGACCGTGGCTGAGGGCGATGGCGTCCGAGTCCCGCAAGTTGATTCCCAGTTCTCGGGCGTTGTGGCGCAGCGCGTAGCCCTGTCCGGTGTCGAACAGAAGGTTGTAGCCGTCCGCCTCGATCCAAAAAGACAGCCCGTGCTCCCCCAGCAGTCCCCTCGCCCCTGCTGTGTTTTCGACGAGAACGGTTATCGTCAGTTGCTCGATCATGGTGCGATCGTCTCCTTGTCAACATTTTACGGCGAACGGACGGATTAGCCAAGCCCCACCGCCGATCCGGCTCCCCCGGCGGGAAGCCGTCGCACACCCATGTCAACTCTATCACTAGATACTCAACTAATCAAGATTTTTTCCCATCTGTCCCCGCCCCCGGCCAATTTGGCAGTTGAAAAAGGCGATCGCTCCGAATCCCAAATCCCCCTCAAATTTGCCGTTTAAGCGGAGCGAAAAAAGGGAGAGAGTCGGCGCGGAGCATCTGATGGGATGGGGGGGACGGGGGGAGTCAGTCGTCGTTGGAGCGCCCCAAAATAGCCAAATGGCGAATCAACCCAAGCTCTCAGTAATCGGCTATCAGCTATCAGCTCGAGGTCAACGTCCCACGACCTTTAAATTTAGGAATGTGGGAAGATGCCGAGTCTTCTTGCGGTTCCTATATTGACACCAACAGGAGAGCTGGGCTAGAATCCACAAGGGAGCCGAATTCGTCAGGGAAACACGGCAAATGAGCGGGGGGGGGAACGACGAATCCAATTCCGAAATCAACCCGATCGCGATCGCACAACAGCCACCAGAAATTGAGAGTCATCGTTGGAGCGGGAGTCGGCTTCTTCCCGACCGAAACCCAAGGAGTGTGATCGACTGCAAAACCAAAAGATTTGAGGAAAATTAGGATGAATATTCCCGTTTCACTGTGGATACTTGTCGCTCGGACGGATGTCTCTTATATGCTACAGACAATCCCCCATTTGATCCGCAGTTGTCGCCATCCCTTTGCCGAGCGTGTTTTGGCGATGGACACGGCTCCCCTGAGCGGATTTATGCCCGGTCGATATCGGGTGGGAACTCAACAAGAACTGGAGGCGGCGTGCCAAACCCTGGTTGACCGGGGAGTCATCGACAGAATCGTCAAGATCGATTACGATTCGACTCAAATTCAAAACGTCTATCAAAAGTATTTCGGTGTGGAGCCGGCACAACGGATGCTCGACCACACGCACAATTGGAAAGGTTCGACCGTTTATGCCTCGCTGTACTGTATCGAAGCATCTGCCACCGATTATTACCTACATTTTGATGCGGATATGCTCCTGCACCAAAAAGCCGATGGCGACTGGATTAATTCGGCCGTCCGGTTGATGGAATCCCATCCTAAAATTGTGACAATCCGCCCCTTTTGCGGTCCGCCGCTGCCGGAAGGTCTACCCTTGCACCTGGCCAATGCGAGCCAAGAAGAAGGCTTTTACGGCCACCAAACGTTTAGCATGAGGACCTATTTGGTCAACAAGCAGCGCTTTGCCCGACTGGCTCCCATCCCCTTGATGTGGAAATATTACCCGATGCTGTCGAGACATCTTCCCCCGCCCTTTCAATCATCATTTGCCAAAGTTGAGCGTCAGTTGCGGCCCCAAGTCGAACCCATTCAAGGGGCACTCGAATCGTTCGAGGTGATGACGAATCACCGGCTAAAAAGTGCGAATTTTATCCGGGCGGATTTATCCTCGACCGACGCCTGGACGTTGCACCCCCCCAAACATAATTATGATTATCTGAAGGCGCTGCCAAATCTGATTAACTTCATCGAGCAGGGGGAATATCCCCCGGGTCAGGCGGGTTCCTATGATGTGCTGTTAAATGAATGGTCCGAATGGCTAAATGCCGAAGAAGCGATCAACTGTTGATTCGATATCGGCAAAAAAATGTCATCAACATGGGTTCATTGGGAAATGCGATCGCAAAATATCGAAAAGGTGAAGGTAAACTCGATGGAAATACGCCCATCAATTCGGCTGGTAAAAAATGAAATCATTCAAAAATATCAAAATTTTAGAATTGATACCACCGAGAATCCCTACTATCTGGTCGGTCGAAGCCGACCCTGTCGCATCCTTTTTATCCTGAGCCATATGCGCTCCGGCTCTTCCTTATTGACTCACATTCTCAACTCCAACCCCGACATCATTGGCTACGGTGAAACCCACATCCAATATACTTCGGAAATCGACTTCAAGCGTTTGATGTTAAAAGTCTATTGGGAAGCTCAAGAGTTCCGGACTCTCCGAGATATAAAAAACTTGAGCATGAATCAAAAATACATCTTAGATAAGGTTTTACACAACAACAAATTTGCGGACGATGAATTTCTCTTGTCGGACAACTTGTACAGTATTTTTTTGTTGAGAGAACCCCGAAGAAGTTTAGCCAGTATCGCCTCACTTAAACCCCATCTCAACGAAGAACAAATCCTCAACTATTACGCGGGACGATTGTCCATGTTGGAACAGTATGCCCGACTGATTGACAGCAAAAAGCGCAGTTTATTGATCACCTATCATCAGATGATCAAACAGACCGATTTGGTTTTTGAAGCGTTGCAGAAATTTTTAGAAATCGGGGGTGGTTTTTCCGAGGACTATCAACTGCTTAAAACCACCGGGATGCGGCACGTGGGAGATCATCAAGGAAATATCAACGCCGGCCGTATTGTGAGAACCCCAAGACCCCTGGAAACGCAACTTTCTGAAGACGCAGAAAAAAAGGGTCGGGAGTCTTTCGAGCGATGTGGGGCTACTTTATCTCACTATTGCAGCACGGTTGACTCCCTGTGCGGAAGTTAAGACCGATGTAAAAGTCAAAAAAAAATGATGCCAAAAATTGTTCAATTTCTCCCCAAAAAATTCGGGTCTCTCGGCCGGATTCTTTGTTGTCTGTTGCTGTTCTGTCTCACCGTTTTCTGGTTCGATACCGACGGGGCCCGCGCCCATCGGCCCCACGACGACACCTACCACGTCGAACTCTCCCCCAACTACGGTGAAGATCGAACTTTATTCATTACAGTGAGAGGGAACTTGCTCAAGTCAACGGATGCGGGGGAGACTTGGGAGCGGGTGTGGAAAGGATTGAATAACCGAGCCAATTTATTTTCGATTTCGATATCTTCAAAAGATCCCCAAACGGTCTTCGTGTCCTCTTTGGGTAATGGCATATATAAATCCCCCGATCGGGGCCTTTCGTGGACCCAGGTGAACGAAGGTTTGGACAATCTGAGTATCGATTTACTGGCCAGCTCTCCACAGGCTCCCAATCTGGTCTTTGCCGCCGGCGAGGAGAAAGGACTTTATAAAACGAAAGATGGTGGAAAGCGATGGTATTCAGTTCTCGAAGATGCCGGCAAAGTGACGGTCGTCGGCTTTTCGGCTGCGGCGACCAATCCGGTGGTTGCCGGGGACAATCGGGGCAGCATCTACCTGTCTCAAGACGGAGGTGAAACTTGGCAAAAACAATTTGAATTGGAGGGGGGTGGGGCGATTAATGCCGCGGCGTTTTCCCCCAATTTTGCCGCCGACAATACCTTTTGGATCGGCACCGAAAATGAGGGGATTTTAAAAACCGAAGACGGCGGGGTTTCTTTCTCTAAGGTGAACCGGGGTCTGTCCGATCGCTCCGTCAGAGATCTAGCGATCGCCTCCGACGGTTCCCCGGATTTTACCCTGTGGGCCGCCACCTGGGATGAGGGCATCTTTTACTCCGAAGATGGTGGAAATCGGTGGCAAAAGTCGAGCCGGGGGTTGACCAAAAGCGAGCAGGCAGATGAACCTCAATTTGACAAACCCCATTTCAACGATTTGGAATTTTCCGATACCTTTGACCGGGATGGAACGATCTTTTTGGCGGGGTTCAACGGGATATTTAAATCCCCAGATGGGGGCCAAGTGTGGCGAGAATTGGACGCCCTGTCGAGCCGGTTGGTTGTCGGCCTCGCCGTCTCGCCGGACTATCAAGAAGATGGGACGATCGCCGTCGCCGACTATGTGGGAAAAGCCCACATCAGCCCCGATGGCGGCGCGACTTGGCGGCCGATGAAAAAAGGGTTGGAAGTGCCCCGCTTTACCCGCAATTTTCAAGAACCGATCGACGACCCGCGCCGGTACTTTGACATCGCATTTTCGTCCGACTATCGGTCAGACAACACCGTGTTTTTGGGTTTTTTGCGAGATTTTTTGGGTCGGTCGGGCGATGGCGGCGAGAGTTGGGAAATTGTCCGATTACAAGGAGTTCCCGGCAAATTTGTCCGGGGGACGATGATTGCCGTCTCTCCCAACTTTGCGGGCGATCGCACCCTGTACCTGGCCACCAATCAGGGGACGATATACCGGTCAACCGACGCGGGGGGCAGCTTCTCGATTTTACACAATTTAGATTCTCGATTGACCGCTTTTGTCATCTCCCCCAATTTTGCCTCGGACCGGACGCTTTACGCATCGGGGAGCGAGGGAGTATTCAAGAGTGTCGATGGGGGCGAATCGTGGCGGGAGATGACCGACCGCGCTGACTCCACCGAGAGGCGCTGGCTGGAGTTGGCAATTTCGCCCAAC
Source organism: Lyngbya sp. CCY1209 (assembly GCF_035615495.1). Taxonomy (GTDB): domain Bacteria; phylum Cyanobacteriota; class Cyanobacteriia; order Cyanobacteriales; family Microcoleaceae; genus Limnospira. Next base: position 10,330 of record NZ_JAJENU010000458.1, read on the forward strand.
TATCAAGTCGATCAAACCCTGATTTCGGGGACGAACCGGGGTTTGTTTAAAACCGCCGACGGCGGTCAAAGTTGGACCCCAATTGCCGGATTACCGGGGGGAGCAAATAGCTATATAGAGGCCGTCGCGCTGTCGCCCGACTACGGGAGCGATCGCACATTTTTGACGACCGTAAGGGGAAGGGGAACGTTCAAAACTGTCGATGACGGCGACAGCTTCACTCCCATCGATGAGGCGGTGTATTTAGCCCGAATTGACAACGTACCCTCCGCCTCCGTGCCGATCAAATTCTCGCCCTCTTACGCCGTCGATCGCACCATCTATGGCTTCGGTTCCCCGGGGGGAAAGGTGTTTAAATCGGTGGATGGCGGCGAAACCTGGGAAACGGCGATCGTGCCGACCTACGAAGTCGGCGACTACGATCCGTTCACATTTTTGAGTCTGGCCCTCTACGTCCACGGCGACAACTTATTGAAACTCCTGGCCGCCGCCGCCGTCGCCCTGTTGACTTATTTTATGGCTGGCAAAACTGGACTGGAGAAACGGTTGCCTTTGAATAAAGTACAACTCCAGATGGGGAGTGCATTTTTTGTCTTTTTGTTGGCTGTTCTATCGATCAAAAAATTTCTGTAATGTCGCGCCCACAATCTCCTTCAGAGACGACGATGAACCTCGCAGCCATCCCGTTGATTTCGCCCAAATAACAGCCGACCGAGGTTGATTCCAATCATGCTATTTAATTCCCCCGAATTTATCTTCCTGTTTCTGCCCGTCACTCTGATCGGATTTTTTCTAGTCGCCCGTTGGAAGGGCGGATTGTTCGCGATCGCGTGGTTGGTTTTTGCCTCCCTGTTTTTCTACGGATATTGGAATCCCAAATATCTGATCTTAATCCTCTCGTCTGTCGGCATCAACTATTTTCTGGGTGTCAAACTCGGCGGCAGTTGGGAGCGTCCTTTCCGAAAAAAGGGGCTGTTGATTTTTGGGATTGCCCTCAACCTGGCCGCGATCGGCTACTTCAAGTATGCCAACTTTTTCGTCGAAAATATCAACGCCATCGGCGGCACGAATTTTCAGTTGGGTCAAATCGTCCTGCCCCTGGCAATTTCTTTCTTTACGTTCCAGCAGATCGCCTACCTGGTGGATGCCTACAAGGGAGAGGTCGCCCCGACCAACTTTTTTCATTACTGTCTGTTTGTCACGTTTTTTCCCCAACTCATCGCCGGACCGATCGTCCACTACCAAGAGATCCTGCCCCAATTTAAGCGCCCGGAAATTTATCGGATCAAATCGGACAATCTGTCGGTCGGAATCACGATTTTTTCCATCGGTTTGTTTAAAAAGGTCGTCCTGGCGGACGGCATCGCGGCCTATGGAAACCCGGTTTTTGCGGCGGCGGCACAGGGCGAAAACCTGACTCTATTGGTCGCCTGGATGGGGGCTTTGGCCTACACGTTTCAACTCTATTTTGACTTTTCCGGGTACGCCGACATGGCCATCGGTATCGCCCGAATGTTCGGCATTCAACTGCCCCTCAACTTTTACTCCCCTTATAAATCGGTCAACATCATCGATTTTTGGCGGCGCTGGCACATGACCCTTTCCCGTTTTTTGCGGGATTATTTATACATCCCGCTGGGGGGTTCCCGCCACGGCAATGTCCGGCGATATCTGAATTTGACGATCACCATGCTGTTGGGGGGACTTTGGCACGGCGCCGGATGGACGTTCGTGATTTGGGGCGGCCTGCACGGCGTTTACCTGACGGTCAATCATGGTTGGCAAAATTTCCGCCGCGGCCTCGGACACGATCTGAAAAAGTCTACCTGGTGGGGGAGCGGAATGGCGCGGCTCGTGACCTTTGCCGCTGTCGTTTTGGCCTGGGTTTTCTTCCGAGCCGAGAGCTTGGACGGCGCGATCGCCATGTCCGGGTCCATGCTCGGATTCAACGGCTTCAGTTTATCCGAAGACGGATTTATTTTCCCCAAGAAATTTTTTGCGATGCTTTTGATCATCGTTTGGTTTTTGCCCAATACCCAGGAACTGCTCCGCGATTACAACCCCGCCCTGGAAACCTACAAAATTGACTCCGACCGGCGCTTCTTGAAACAACTGCGTTGGCGGCCCGCCTACGGTTGGGCGCTGTTCACGGCTGCCCTCAATTTACTGTGTCTGACTCGACTCTCCCAGGTCAGCGAATTTCTGTATTTTCAGTTTTAAATCATCATGAAATCTAAACTGTATCTGAAACTCTGGTTTTCGTACTTTTTATTTTTGTGCATTTGTTTCGCTTCTTTCAACTGGATCGTCGATCCCTTTGGTATTTTCGGAGCGATACAAATCGAAGGGTTTAATACCCTGAAGCCGGACTTCAGCGAACATCTCCGCCTGGGGAAAGCCGCGATCGCCGCCCGCTTGGCACCCGGGGGAGTGATTTTGGGTTCGTCCCGGGCGGAACAGGCTTACGATACGGAGCATCCCGGCTGGAATTCTCAAGTCCGCCCCCGCTACAACTTGGGGTTGTCGGCGGCCAATATGTACGAGATTTTACGTTACTTTCAACATACCCACGCCACCCGGCCCGTCCGACAATCTGTCCTGGGACTCGATTTTTTCGTCTTCAATATTTATCGAGAAAATAAACCCGATTTTAGCGAAGATCGGCTGGCGGTATCCTTGGCGGGCCGGCGGAATTTGTGGACGCTGCGCGGCGATTTTTTTCCGGTACTTCTCTCCAACGACGCCTGGAAGGCCAGCCTCAGAACGTTTCGCGTCCAAGATCCGAGTTCCATTCATACGCCTTACTTACCGAATGGTCAGCGGAGTTGGCAAGATAAACCCCAACGAATTTTAAAAAAAGGGGGGCATCGCAAGGCTTTTTTGGCGAACGAAAGTTTATTTGCCAATACGCTCTACCTGCCGGCTCCCCGGTATAAATATGACTTCGTCAATCCGGAAACGGGCGAGTCAAATTGGCAGTATTATCGCCGGCTGCTGAGTACGGCTTATCGGGATGAAGTGGATTTAATTTTATCGATCAACCCCTGCCACGCCCGCCAACTAGAACTCATTGCCTCCCTCAACTTGTGGGACGAGTTTGAAATGTGGAAACGCCAGTTGGTCGAGATCAACGAGCAAGAGGCGCGGCGCCACGATCGCCCCCCGTTTCCGATTTGGGATTTCAGCGGTTACACCAGCCTGACGACGGAGGCAGTTCCGGCCCCAGAAGACCAAACGACCTCGATGAAATGGTACTACGAATCCTCTCACTTCAGCAAAGAGTTGGGGGATTTGGTGTTGGATCGGGTCTTCGACTATCGGGAGACGGGACGGGATCTTCCCGGGGACTTTGGGGTGTTGTTGACGGCTGATAATATCGAAGAACATTTGGCGAAAATTCGCCGGAACCGGCAACGCTATCGAGAGACGCACGGGGAAGATGTGAAGGAAATTGAAACGATCGCCGCCGAGGCGGAACGACGTCGGCCGGATTCTCACGCCGACAAAAATGCCGAATAACTAAGACCGTCCTTGCTGCCCAGTTGGAAGCCCCAAGTTTGTAATATGAGCCGAACGGTATCACAGATTTTCGGGGACGTCAATAGTCGCGATCGCCTTGATTTTTTTTGTCCCGAGAACAGACGGGGTTGCTGATAGCTGGGAACGGGCAAAGATAGGGGAGTCGATCATTGTGGTAGGGGCGCAAGGCCCGGCGCCCGGATTTTAGATTCCCTGGCCACCCCCCGCACCCGGGATCCGATGCAAAGTTCCTATAAGGTCTTTCGCGGCGGGGTGATGCCCCGTTTGTTCAGGCGTTCTTCTAAGTCCCGCAGCAGGGTAAAATCCGCCTCCGGCAGGGGGTGGGCGGGACTGCCCAGGTAGCCCATTTGGGAGGTTTCGTCGGCTTTGAGGAAGTCGAACGCCCGCCGAAATTCCTCGGGGGTGGCTTCTACGGGGGCGTCGAAGTGGCAGGGGATGATCCGTTGAAAATTCCACCGGGCGACGCGATCGGCCCATTCCAGGGTTTCTTTGGGCGCCCGGTTCAAAATCAGGGTTTGGAGTATGGGGGCGACGAAGATATTTCCGCCCCGCCGCAGGGCGTCGAAGGCCTGTTTCCAGCCCGGTTTCCACTGGAAGGGAAATAAACCAAAATAGGCTTTTCGGGAGCGATCGCGGGCTTTTAAGGCATCTCTGAGGGCCTGTTTGAGTGCCACCGCTTCCAGGGCGCTGGGTTGGAAATAAAAGGCGAAAAGGGAAATTCGCTGCCATCCTTTTTGGCGGGTGGCGGGGGTATCTTCAATGATTTCATCGCCGCGATCGCGGGCGTGGAATAGCAGGGGATAGGGGTCGAGATCGACGATTTCGGGGGGATTTTCGGGGACGGAAACGATGGTATCTGTGACTAATAATGTTTGCGATCGCCAGTGGAAAAAGGCGACTTCCTCGAAGGGGCCGAGTCCCAAATCAATCGGACCTAAAATGGCGTAGCTGAATTCCCGCGAAAAGGGGGTTTCGGAACCGTCCCGGGGCAGGATGTGGGTGCGTTTTTTCGGCAAACCCAGCCAACTCAGCGGCAGTTTGAAGGGGTAACTCCACTGGTCCGGGGCGACGAAAATCTCAGCTTTGGGAAATTGGCGGGCGAAGGGGGCGACGAAAACCTTGTGTTCGAGGCCGGAAACGGTGGGGAGGATGATATAGCGGATGTCGCCGTGTTGGGCGACTAACTCGCCCACCAGGCGGATGCACTCGCGGGTGGGTGCGACGGGGGCGTAAACCAGTAGTCCGCCCGTGTCCATGCGGATCACCGTCATGCGGATGGGGACGGTAACGTAGAGGATACCCTGAACTTGCTCGAAGCTCCAGACGCGATCGGGGACGACTTCCCGGCGGATCGTCCGCCGTTGGCCGAAGGGGTACAGGGGGACGAGGGGCCACCAGGGCCAGCGCCAATCGGAAGGGTTGAGGGCGCGATCGGATGGTTGGAACGGATTCTGCACGGATCGATGGGTTGATCTCTATTATTTTAGATTATCAGAGAATGGGGGATGGGGGGCAGGAAATCGGATTTTTATCCGCAGATTTCGCAGATTTTCGCAGATGATGGGTTGGGGATGGATTGAGAGTTGTCAGGTTTTTCCGCACTGGTTGATCGGAATTTGAATGAGGAATTCGGCGCCTGAACCGGGTTGGGAATTGCAGAGGATTTTTCCGCGATGTTTTTCTTCGATAATTTGGCGGGAGAGGGAGAGTCCTAAACCGGTGCCGACGCCGACGGATTTGGTGGTGAAGAGGCGATCGAAGATTTTGGCGCGGATCGGTTCGGCGATGCCGGGGCCGTTGTCGCGGATGGAAATGATCGCGATTGGGTTTGAGGGGTCGAGGGAGGTGGCGATCGCGATTTGGTTGGGTTCGGCTTCTATTTCCGCTTTTGAGAGTCCCTGGTTGGATTCTTCTAGGGCGTCGATCGCGTTACTGAGGAGGTTCATGAACACTTGGTTTAATTGTCCGGGATAACAGTGGATTTCGGGTAAGTTTCCGTAGTTTTTGATAACTTGAATTGCGGGACGGCGATCGTTGCCTTTGAGGCGGTGTTTTAAAATCAGCAGGGTGCTGTCGATGCCGTCGTGGATGTCGAATTCGACCTGGGCATCCGTGTCCGACCGGGAAAAAGTTCGGAGAGAGGTGCTAATTTGAGAAATCCGACGGGTTCCCTCTTTCATGGAAGAGATCAGTTGGGGCAGATCTGCCAACAAATAATCCAGGTCTATTTCATCGATTTTATCCGCAATTTCTGAGTCCGGTTGCGGATTTTTTTTCTGGTACAGTGACAACAGGTCGAGCAAATCTTGGATGTAGTCTTCCGCGTATTTGAGATTGCCGGAAATAAAATTGATCGGGTTGTTGATTTCGTGGGCGACCCCGGCGATTAACTGTCCCAGGGCTGACATTTTTTCGTGGTTGACCAACTGATCTTGAGTCCGCTGCAACTCTTCGAGGGTTCGTTGGAGATTGGCGGTCCGCTCTTCGACTCGGTGTTCGAGGCTGTGGGTCAACTGTTGCAGTTCCGCATTTTTTTCTGCCAAGTTTTGGGTGAGTTGGCGTATTTTTAAATGGACTTTTACTCGGGCTAAAACCTCCTCGTGTTGAAAGGGTTTGGTGATGTAATCGACGGCTCCCAATTCCAAGCCTTTGACTTTGTGTTCGACATCGGAAAACGCCGTCATAAAAATCACCGGAATCTCCCGCGTCGCGGGATTATCTTTCAGGCGTCGGCAGGTTTCAAAGCCGTCGATTCCGGGCATTTGAATGTCGAGCAAAATCAGATCCGGCGTCGCCTTCTCCAGGTTGGAGAGGGCCGCTTCGCCGGAGTTCGCCACCAGCACTTTGAAGCCGGACTCCTTGAGCAAGTTGAACAGAACTTTGATGTTGGTGGGCGTGTCATCGACGATCAGGATCTGAGCTTGCCGTTCATTATTCATCGAGATGCTCTGAATATTGGTTGACCAAAATTTGAATTTCTTCCATGTCGAATTCTTGGGCGAGTTGCAGTAGGCGATCGCCGAGAGCGGCCAATTCGGGCGACAACTGTTTCAGGCGAGTTGCCGATCGCTCGATATTTTCGACATCGCCAATGGCGGCGGCATCTTGGAGAGTCGCCAACTCCTCGGCGGGTAAGGGAACCCGAGTCCAATCATCCACAACCGATTCTGTCGCCGGAGGCTCCAGGTCGGCGGATTCCGATCGCTCCTCGTAGATCCATTCTAAGCTAAGACAATCTCCGATTTTCTCGAACAATTCCTCGGCGTGGACGGGTTTGGGAATGAAGGCATCGCAGCCGGATTCCTCGCTTTTTTGGCGGTTCATGTTGAAAACGCTGGCCGAAGAGGCGAAAATCGGAACCCGTCCGAACTCGGGCAGGCGCCGCAGCCGCCGGGCCATTTCAAAGCCGTCCATCACCGGCATCACCAAATCGGTGATAATCAGATCCGGGGGAGTTTCCACGGCCCGTTTCAAGCCGCTTTGACCGTTTTCGGCTTCCCGGACCTCGAATCCTAGGGGGGCGAGTAAATTGCCGACGACGGAGCGATTTTCCCAGCGGTCGTCCACGATCAGGATACTCCGCCGCGGCCCCCGGTAGCCGACGATCGCCCGTCGGGTGGGGGAAACCGGGCCGAGAGTCCAGGTGGTGGCGACGGGGAGGGCGACGGCGAATTGAAACGAGCTCCCCCGTCCGGGTTGACTTTCGACGGACACCTCCGAGCCCATCATCTGCACGATTTTGCGGGCGATGGCTAGGCCCAACCCCGTCCCCTCGGCCATGCGGTTGCTGTCCCCTACCTGTTCAAAGGGCTGAAAAATGCGATCGAGTTGTTCGGGGGTCATGCCGATGCCGGTATCTTGAACTTGGAAGCGCAGCGTCACCATTTGGGAATCGGGGTCGAGATTATCCGAGGCTTCCACGTTCAGCGTCACGCCGCCGGAGTCGGTAAATTTGATGGCATTTCCGATCAGATTGATCAACACCTGGCGCAGGCGTTTTTCGTCGCCGATAATTGCCGTGGGGAGGGGCGTGACATCGCGGTGGGTGAAGGCGATTTCTTTTTGTTCGGCGCGGATGCGGCAAATTTCCACCACCCCCATTAAAAAGGTTTGCAGGTGGAAGGGTTTGGGAGACAATTCTAATTTTCTGGCTTCAATTTTACTCAGGTCTAAGATGTCGTTAATTAAGGTGAGGAGGTGGGAGCCACAGTCGTGGATGATTTGCACTCCGTCCCGCCGTTTGGGGGCTAGGTCGCGATCGCGCAATAAAATTTGAGTGTAGCCGAGGATGCCGTTCAAGGGCGTCCGCAATTCGTGGCTCATATTGGCGAGAAATTCGCTTTTGGCTTGGTTGGCGGATTCCGCAATTTCCCGCGATCGCTGGGCCTCTTCCTGGGCGGTTTTGCGATCGCGAACTTCCTGTTTTAACTGTTCGTTCGAGAGCACCAAAGCTTCCGTCCGTTCTGCTACCTGCTGTTCTAAATTTTCCACTAACGACCGGATGCGATCGGCCATCGCGTTGAAACTTTCGGCCAGCAAACCTAACTCGTCTCCGCTGTCGATTTTTGCCCGTCCCTGCAAACTTCCGGCTTGCAAATCTCCCGCCACCCGGGTCAATTTGACAATGTTGGTCGTGAGACTATCATTTAACAGTTTTGCGATCGCGGCGGCCAGGAGCAGTCCCGCGAAAATCGTCGCCCCCAAAATGGTCGCTGCCAGTTGGCTGGTGTGCTGAATTTCTCGGCGGGCTCGTTCCACTTCCTCCCCCGCCAACGTCACTAACTCCGCCGCGATCGGATCGATGGATTCGGCCTGCAATTCAAAGTCCCGAAACCGCCGCCGGATCTCCGCATCTATCTGGAGCATTTGAGTCGCCAGTTCGCGATAATTTTGCAAGCTTTTAAAAGCCTTTTCTTTGTCTTCCAAACTCAGGGTCTGGCTCGTCTCAATTTCTTGGCGAAGTTGGGAGGCGACATTGAAACCGGACTGCATGAATGGCCGTTGCTTCGTCACCAAATAGTCTTTTTCATAGAACTCCATTTGCAAGTAGAGGTCGGTTAACTCGTCTTCCTTTCCCTCCAACTGTTCCCGTAGGGACGAGGAAACCTGGTTGATTTTTGCTACCAGTCCCGTTTCTTCGGCGGCGAGAGTTGTCACCAGTTCCACGGATTCTAAAAATGTATTTGAATAGCGCTTTGCCGACGATAAAAATAGGTTGATATCGGATTGCTTTGCCTGAAAATTTTGGCCGAATTCGGACTTAGAAGTTATTTTTTTTAATTCATAACTGAAGGTGATGACTTCCGCAATATGTTTGACCGCATTTTTGGCGTAGGTGTCCCGGGCCTCTGCGAATCCGATTTCCGGATATCGCAGGAAAAAATCTCGCTGGTGTACCCGGGCTGCCTGTAGTCCGCGATCCATTTCTAAAACCAGCCGTTGAATTTCGCTGCTGACCACAATGGCGGATTCCGTTTTGCGTCGCACGATTACCAGGGAAATGTAGCCGGTAATGCCCAGCAACATCATCAACAATAGCAACACTGCAAATGCACTGGTAAACTTGGTGGTTATGCTGATATTTTTCCAGCGTTTATGAATTTTTTTGAGCGGATATTTCATCAAATTTTTTCGTTCCAATTGTAAGAGGTCTGAGGCTCGTCAAGCGAATTTAAACTGTTCAGCACATCCTATACCCTGATTTAATAAACGATATTTCGACTCAACCCCTTCACCCCCGCTTTCGGATCGTCGAGGCGGTAAATGTTGAATTCGATCGCACCACAATCGCCAAATTGGTCGCAGGTGAGATGACCGGTGAGTCCCGGAAAGTTTTCGGTCGAATAGAGGGCTTCTCGCAGTTTCTGACGCCCGATGTGGAGGGTTCCGTCGGGTTCAGCGATCGCGACATCAGCGATGGTATCCAAAAGCAAATTTGTCGCGTCGCTGGCAAAACTGTAGAGGGTGGTGAGGGGCGGTTCTTTATATTTGGATTGGTAGGCGGATTCGAGGGCTTCGATTTCGGGGCTGGACACTAAAGCGGGGCCGGCTATATAAGTGCCAATTCCGTCGCTTCCCGCCTGCCGAATAAATTGTTCCGACATCAATGATTCACCCCCCAAAAACATCATATTTTCTCCCCCTTCCGAGTCGATCATAGATTTTGCCTGCCGCATTAATAGCAGGCTTTTCTCCGGCTCTCCAAAGGGAAAAAATAATAATTTTGCTGAAGAATTAAAGACGGATTTTAGGGCGGGTTTCAAGTCTAAATCTTCCGGATTAATCGTCCCGGAAAAGGCAATTTTACCGCCGATATTGGTGAAGGCTTGGTGAAAAATTTGGGTCAGACTTCGGGAGTATAGATTGTCCATATCAAGGGTTGCCACGGCATCAATTCCGAGTACCCAGCGAGCAAATTCGGCGGCGACTTTCCCGGTCGTTGCGTCGTTATAAATCACTCGAAAATAGCCCGCTTGCCAGTCCTGACCTCGGATCTGACCTATGGCGGTCAGGGAGGGGGCGGTGTTGGCGCTCGAGATCATCACCAGTCCCGCTTCCGACATGATTTTGCCGGCGGTGACGGCGGCGCCGGAACAGTTGGTCCCCAAAATGGCGATCGCCTGGGGGTCGGCGACAATTCTCAGGGCACCGTTCGCCCCCCCCTCCGGTGAACAGCGGTCGTCTTCCACTTGCAAAATAATGGGGCGATCGAGTAATGTATGATCGCGCTGCTCTACAACCAATTGAATGGTGCGGGTTTGATCCGTGCCGCCGGGGGCGGAACCGCCACTGAGGGTCTGGAGAACGCCGATTTTGATCGGTTCTCCGGGGGGGATGGTGACGCAACCGATCGCGTCCGTGCATTCAAAGGGCTGACTCGACGGTTCGCAGCCATTCAACAGCGCGACAATTCCGATTAATACTGGCAACAGAGGAAACCTGAGTTTGAACATAATAACAGGCTCAATTCGGCGGAGTTTTTCATTGGGCGACAGTCCCGAGGGCGATCGATGCTCCCTGATGCCGAGTTGGGAAATACCGAGATACTGATCTAATTTAACATTTCCCCGTGAAATGTAGGGGCTCGCTGGCATTCGCCCTCCCCTATTTCTCCCCTTTCTACAGGAAAACAAAACTCTCAGGAAACCGCTTTTTCAACGGTGCCAAAATCGGACAGGGGCGCTGTTCCTGCAAGCTGTCCGGGCGCTGCCAGGAGTAAGGAGCTAAGGCGGATGCCGACATCCATAATAGCCGTTTTGCCCGGGTCATCGCCACATATAACAGTCGATATTCTTCGGCGGTTTTCAGGTGTCCCGCCTTTTCCCAAGCCGTCGCCACGTCGGGGAGGGGACGGCGATCGTGCAAGTTGGCGCGAATTTGGGCGCGGGCAACTTCGGACAGGGTAAATTCCCCCAAAAATCGCGTCTGGGGAAGGACTCGCAGGGTTCCGGGCAGGATTCCTTCGTGCAAAAAGGGAAGAAAAACGTAATCCCAATCCAAGCCTTTTGCTTTGTGCATCGTGACAATTGTTAATTGCCCGGGACGGGTGAAAATACTCTCGTCCGATCGCCCCTCTTCGTCCGCTTCTACGGGTTCAAACCGTTCCGAACTGACAATTTCATCCAAAACATTTAAAATGCCCGGTAAGCTCTGATTTCCGCCGCACTGCTGGGCGATTCTGGCGGCGAGTTTGTCGGCGGTGGCGAGTTCGCTTTTTTCGTATTGCAAAGAAAGGGCGAGGAAGGAAATCAGTTGGTAGGGCGGCAGTTCAAAACGGGCTTGCAGGAGGCTGCAACACAGTTGGCGACAGCGGCGAACGGCGTCCGACTGGGGGGGATCGAGGGGCCCGGGGTAGAGAAATTGTTCCGGTTGGGCGGCGAGGGCGTTAAAATCCTGGTTGGGGATGCGGTTGCGATCGCTCAATACTTTTAACGTCGCTTTGAGATAGTCGGGGGAGTGGGGGCGATCGATAAATTGCAGCAACCGCAGCAATTCTTTGGGGATGTGGGATTGTCGGGCACTGGTGGACGCATCGTAAATCGATATCGAATGTTTTCCCCAATTTATTTCTAAATTATATTCCTTCGGATTTTGCAGCGCATTGGCGATAAATTCACCCTGGCGATTTTCCCGCACCAGAATGGCGAATTTACCCTCGGGATGCTGTTCGTAAAGCTCGATTACCCGTTTTGCAATCAATGTGACGGTGTGATATATATCGTGGGGGCGGTACAGTTCCAAACCCCGTCCGACGGCGGGGGGATTGGCATCGACTTGGGGATCGTTTGCGTCCACGGGGCGGATCGCCTGTTCCCGAAACGGCTGTTCCTTCCCCGCCAATTGGGAATCATTCACCCACCTCAAAACGAAGTTCGCAGCATCGATAATAATAGCACTGCTGCGCCCCGCCCGATCCATCGTCGCCAGCCGCCCAAAGTCGTCGCAGGTTTCGCAAAATTGCCGGAAATAGATCGGATCGGCGGGGGTAAATGTGGAGTTGATCGCCTGGTTGGGATCGCCGACGCGCACCAAATTTAAACCTTGTAAATCGGTTATATTTCCACCCGGTTCACAGGCTAAAATTTCCAGCAGTCGGCTTTGCAGTGGCGTGGAGTCCTGGGCTTCATCTTCAAACACTGCAAAAACCCGTTGCTGCCAACTCTGGCGCACGGCGTCATTTTCCAGCACCCGCAGGGCGCCGAGAATCATTTCGTCGTAGTCGATGAGTTGCTGTTGTTGCAGCAGAATTTGATAGTTTTCGTACAATCCCGCCGCCACGTTTAGGATATCGTAATCGTCGGGAATGCGATCGCCCAATTCCCGCAACATTTCGGGGGTGAAACCGGAACTTTTGGCTTCCTGAACGGTTTTCCAAGCCAAGTCCGGCAACACCTCCGTCCGCAACACCGATCGCCGTCGCAATCGTTCGGTTTCTTCCCCGTCGAATTGCCGCCCTTCTATCAGGCGTTGATAGGCGCGGGGATTTTTGCCGATCCACTGTTCGACGCAGGTGCGGATCAGGCGGTGGCTGGGGGAGGGCAGGGCGAGGGTGGAGTTTTCCAGGTCCAACCCCGAAAGTTCTCGATGGCTGGTGGCGATGTAGAGGGCGAGTCCGTGCAGGGTGTGGACGACGAAGCCGACGGGGGGCAGGGCGAGTTTGAGGAGATCTTGGCGAATTTTGGCGCGGATATTGCCCGCGGCGGAACGGGTGAAGGTGACGACGACGAGTTGGCGCCCGGGGTTGAGTTGGTGTCGTGCGATCGCCAGGGCTGCCGCCGCGGCCATGCCGGTGGATTTCCCGGCGCCGGGCACGGCGGAAACGGCTAGGGGACCGGCAACCCAGTCCGCCATCCGATCCTGTCCGGGACGCAACCGGGCGCGGATTTGCTGGGCGATATTCCGGCGCCGTTCGCTCGGGTCGGGGGGTGCATCGGGGGAAGGGTTGAATGGGGGTTTGCGATCGTCGGTCACACGCTTCGCCCAATTTAGCATTTGCGCTACACTTTAGCGGATTTTCGATTTCTTGTCAAGTTTTAAGCGGAAATCGGGGCATTTATCCCCTCTAAATTAGTAGTGGACTGTTTCATCTTAAATGAGGCGATCGGATCTGAATCCACAGGCAAGATGCCCGATGCTCCGTTGGGAATTTTGCCTCAT
>NZ_JAJENU010000459.1:0-12579 GCF_035615495.1 Lyngbya sp. CCY1209
GCCGTGTGAGGTGAAAGTCTCATGCACGGTTTTGAATGGGAGGGGGAGAAGGTGACTTCTCTCTCGACCCCTAATTGGATGATGTTTGCACCCGATCGCTATGAGTTTGAAAGCTGTCCTGTTCGATTTCAACGGTGTCATTATCGACGACGAGCCGATCCACGAAGAACTGATCCGGGAATTGTTGGTGGCCGAAAATCTGAGGGTGACATCGGAGGAAGTGCGCCAAGTGTGCCTGGGACGGAGCGATCGCGCCTGTTTGCAGGATTTGCTGTCCCGGCGGGGGCGAGTCGTCACCCCGGAAATCCTCGACGACCTGATCGATCGCAAGGCCCGGGCCTATCGGCAGCGGTTGCAGTCGGCGGAGGAACTGCCCCTGTATGCCGGGTTGGCGGAACTGATCCCCGCTCTTCTGGCCGCCGGCTTGAGATTGGCTGTGGTGACGGGGGCGATCCGGGCCGAGGTGGAATGGGTGCTGACTCGCGCCGGGTTGATCGAGTATTTTTCCGCGATCGTGGCCGGGGACGACATCACCACCAGTAAGCCGGAACCGGACGGCTATTTGCTGGCGGTGGAACGGCTGAATTGGACCGACACCCGGTTAAATTTGCGACCGGCTGAATGTCTGGCGATCGAGGATACTTTTGCGGGAATCGAGGCGGCGAAACGGGCCGGAATTCCTGTGGTGGGGGTGGCCCACACCTACCCCTTCCATATGTTGCAGCGGCGGGCCGATTGGTGCGTGGACTACCTCACCGATCTGGAATTGGAGCGGATTCAGCGGGTTTGCGGGGAAGTTACACCATCCGCCCCCAGTTGATGTTATGATGGGAGGCTGAAATGATTGACTCGGGGAATTAGCTCAGTTGGTAGAGCGCTGCGATCGCACCGCAGAGGTCAGGGGTTCGAGTCCCCTATTCTCCATCTCGGTTAAACCCTTATCCTTTAAGCTTTTCAGCACTTTAACCAAGGCGCTCTCAACCGTTTGTCTACTCAAAATCTACTCACCCTCTCTTTTGATTGGGAGTCAGGAATCGGGGAGAAATTGAACAATTTCCTTTCCCCAATTCCCTTTCCGACACCCTACACCCTACCCCCTACACCCTCTCTTCACTGAGACGCGACTTGAGGCCGGGTGATATTTTTCGGAGGTGCGACGGCTTTGGTTTTTTTCTTGAGGGGGTCCATCCGCCGTTCCAACCATTTGAAAATAAAGGAAGAAGCAGTGGTCAAAAGCAGGTAAACGAGGGCGACAGCCAGGTAAATTTCAAAGGCTTTGTAAGTCGTCGCCACCATCAACTGTCCCTGACGGAACAACTCCTCGAACCCGATCACTGCCACCAAACTGGTATCTTTAATCAGGGTAATAAATTCGTTGCCCAGGGGCGGCAGCATCCGCCGAAATGCTTGGGGAAAGATAATGTAACGCATGGTTTCGATGGGGTTCATCCCCAGCGATTCGCAGGCTTCCCACTGTCCCTTTTCGATGGATTGAATGCCGCCCCGCATGATTTCGGCGAGGTAGGCGGCGACGTTCAAACTCAGGGCAGCGATCGCGGCGGGCAACCGTTCAAAACTGAAGTCCAATCCCAGTTCCCGGAACAGGGCTGGCAGGCCGAAATAAATCATAAAAAGCTGCACCAGCATGGGAGTCCCCCGGAAAAACTCCACATAAACGCGGCAGATCAACCGCAGGGGTTTGTAGGGAGAAATCAGCGCCAGGGCGACCAGCGTCCCGCCCAGCAAACCGAAAATAAAGGAGAAGAAGGTCAACATCAACGTCACCCCTGCCCCTTTGAATAAATTCTGGAAAAGCCGTCCCCAATTCAAAGCATTCACTGCATCGGATTCCAGAGCGGGGGCGACGGGAGGCAGGGGCGGCGGATCGCCGGCGAACCAGTTCTGATAGATGGCATTATATTCCCCGGTCGCCAACAAGTTTGTCAAGGCGCCGTTGATTATTTCCAGGTCTGGGGAATCCTTCGGGAGGGCGATGCCGTAAAATTCTTCCGTCACCAGTTCTCCGACGACTTTGACCCCTTGGAGTCCGGCGTTTTTGATGGCGTACAGCGTCACCGGGCCGTCATTGACCACGGCATCGACTTTGCCGTTGATTAATTCTTGGAGGGCGATCGCGGCACTGTCGAAGGTGACGATTTGTGCCCCTTCAATTTTTGCCACTTCCCGGGCGCCGGTGGTGCCGATTTGGACGGCGATTTTTTTGCCTTCTAGATCCTCGAAACTGCGGATATTGTTTTCGCCTTCTTGAACCGCGATCGCCAGACCGGCTTTAAAATAGGGGCGGGAAAAAGACAGGGATTGGGCCCGCTCTGCGGTGATGGTGATGCCGCTGATCGCCGCGTCCACCGTTTGGGATTGCAAAGCCGGGATGATCCCGTCGAAGGGAAGGCTGACAAATTCCACGTCCAATCCCGCTTCCGCCGCGATCGCCTCCATCAAATCGATATCAAATCCTTCCAAACCTTCTCCCCCTTCAGCCTGCATTTCAAAGGGGGGAAAGGTGGGTTCCGTCGCCACTTTAAAGACTCGGGGCGTTTCCTGGGCCGTCACCGCTCCGAACGCAAAAGCGATCGCCGTCAAACAAGTTATCAAACCCAAGGTCAAGTATCTGAACCAACCCCGGCGCTGCAATTGTTTCATTATTCGGTTATATTTTGGTTTCCAAATCAAAACTCCTGTTCGTTCTAACCCCAAATGGGACACGATAATGTATTGTGTGCTACAACTTCGGGCGCATTTAATGGCAATACTTTCAATGTTTGAGATGCTTGATTTCCTGTTTGCCATTATCTGGGTTAGCCTCATGTCAGATCTCGCGCCCGTCATCGTCTGTGACGAACTCAAAAAAAGCTACGGTCCCCTGGAAGTGCTCAAGGGTGTGACCGGAACCCTGCACCAAGGAGATGTCGTTTCCGTGATCGGTCCGTCCGGCTGCGGGAAAAGCACGTTTTTGCGCTGCTTGAATCGCCTGGAAACCATCAACGGGGGAAGCTTGGAAGTGATGGGGATCGATATTTCCCATCCCCAATTAAATCAAAAAGTGCTGCGCCAACTGCGAAGTAAGGTGAGCATGGTGTTTCAACATTTTAATTTATTTCCCCATTTGACCGTTTTAAAAAACTTGACGATCGCCCCCCAAAAAGTGCTGAAAACTTCCGAATCGGACTGCCGCGATCGCGCCCTGCATTACTTGGAAAAAGTCGGTTTGGGCGATAAAGCGAATGTTTACCCCGACCAACTCTCCGGGGGGCAGAAACAGCGGGTGGCGATCGCCCGGAGTTTGTGCATGAAACCGGAGGTGATTTTATTCGACGAACCCACCAGCGCCCTCGACCCGGAATTGGTGGGGGAAGTGCTGGGAGTGATGCGCCAGTTAGCCGAAGACGGCATGACGATGGTCGTCGTCACCCACGAAATGCAATTCGCCCGGGAAGTGTCCAACCGGGTCCTCTTTTTCAATCAGGGAATTATCGAAGAGTCCGGCCCCCCTGCGGAACTCTTCAACCAACCGAAAAGCGATCGTCTGAAAAACTTCCTCAGTCGCATTAAAAATTCTAATTCGTGATGGGGCTATTGTCTAGAAACCAGGTTTCTACTTAAATCTTGATAAGAAACGAAAGATACTCCTAGAAACCCGGTTTCTTCCCCCCCGAGAGATGTCTAGAAACCGGGTTTCTACTTAAATCTTAATTGGGAAACGAAAGATACTCCTAGAAACCCGGTTTCTTTGCCCCACCGAGAGATATCTAGAAACCCGGTTTCTTCACCTCAGAATTGAAAACCCATCCGCACAACTCCCACCCAAACCGCATCTAAATCGTCGGTCGGGTTAGTGACGACGTAGCCGCCGGGGGTGAGGGAAATGTATTCGTTGAACTGGAAATTATAAAAGAGTTCAAATAACAGCGACATCTCCTCATCTTCCGGCCCATTTTCGACCTGCAAAGCGTTGGGGGGGGCGGCGACGACCAAACCGAGAACGTCCCCTTCTTTGAGTAAATCCAGGAAACTGAAAATCGCCGCCCAACTCCAGATATCGGCAGAGTCCCCATCCCGGAAGCCGCCTTTTGCTTCGGCGTAGGTGTACTGTCCCCAGGCGGAGAAGTTGAAGAAATCGCTGAAATAAACCGTCCCGTTAATTAAAAAGTGGTGGGCGATCGTCGGCGTTTCCGACCCGAAGGGAGCTTCCGCGAGGCGCGAACCGTTGCGGCCCGAAACGAAGACATTATCGGGGGCAAAATAATTGTAACCGTAGGCGAAAGCGAGGGCGGCGCGATCGCTCGGATAGTAGGTCAGTTGGGTGAAAATATTGTTGCCGCCGTTAAAGAATCCCGACCCCTCCTCGGCACTCGATCCTTCATTGGCGATATAACCCCCCGTCCAATTCAGGGTGTCGGCGATGTTGTAGGAGAACGCCACCCCGGGGCCTTCGCTGGTTTTGTAGATGGCGGCGTACTCTCCAAAATAAGAGAGCGCCCCGGTGGAGGCGCTGACGGCGGTGGGGTTGAGGGGATCGGCGATATCGTCCATATTCATATTCACCGCCGTCACCCAGAAGGCCAGGTCGTCCCCGACGGGAAAGCGATATTCGAGTTTGTTGATGGTGACATCGGTGCTGTCCCCGGCGGCCCAACCCAGATCGCTCATGGCCGTTTCCCCCTGTTCAAAGGGGATATTTCCCGACTGGAGGCGGGTTCGGAGGCGATCGCGACCGGAAAAACTGGTCAGAAAATTCATCCGCACCCGATAGCCCAGGGTGGTTTGGTCCTGTTCGAGGTCGCCGCCGTCGCCGGAAAAGTCGGCGATGGAAAAGATAATTTCGGATTGGAGTTTGGTGGTGGTGGAGAATTGGTTGGCCTCCAATTCGCCGGTTCGGGCCTCCAAAGCCGTCACCCGACCCCGCAGACTCGCCAATTCCGCCGCAAATTCCTCCATCAACCGCTGCAATTTCGCCAGATCTTCCCGCGTCACCAGATTTTCGGTGGATGCGGCGATCAATTCGTTGATCCGTTCCAGACAGGCGTTGACTCCGGCGGCGAATTCGTAGCGGGTGAGGGCGCGATTTCCTTTATAGGTCCCGTCGGGATATCCGGCGATGCAACCGTAGCGTTCGACGAGGGATTGCAGGGCTTGAAAGGCCCAGTCCGTGGGCTGGACGTCGGAGAGTTGGGAAACGGAGGTGACTTGATCGCGTTTTTTATGGCGTCCTTCGTTACCGTAGCGTTGCAGTTGGTTTAAAGTCGTCGGGTCTGTTGGGGCGATTGGTTCGGTTTCCGCAACACCCGGAGACGCGAGTATACCATTTCCCAGAAGTACCAGACCCAGCAGCCATCGGCGGTTGCGAAGTTTCACAATCTTTTCTCCTCACGCGATATCCACCCCAAACGGGCGCGATCGCACCCAAACTCGACAGCAGAGCCGTTTGGGGGGTAAATTTGCGGATTATCCTAGCTTTATCCGCCGTGGCGTTTGGTATACTCGGTTACAGTGCCGGGATGGGCGATTTTGGGTGCGATCGGAAGCGGAGAAACGTCGGAATGGTGTCTTTCTGCGATATTTAGAAGATTTAATAATCCCGAAGTCGGGTGATAATTACTGTTATTTCAATTTTCTTTATTACTTATAATGGGTGACGGCAAAGCTACTCTCTGATGAAAAAAATGATAGCGGACTGAAAAATGTTCTAAATAAGGACTTGCAAGGATGCTCCGTCGTTTGGCAGTACCATTGTCGATTTGAAAGTATAAATTTTCAGCATCGATTCCGAAAACTCGTTTAAAATCTGACGTCAGTTCCGGCAATCCTTCTTGCCCAAGGTCGAGTTCTGGAGTGACGGCTTGAAAAAAATGATATCGCTCATGGCGATTTGAATTAACATAATTCCACTCTCTGCTATTAATATTGTTGTTTGGGTTATCTCTGATAGATCGAGCCGTATCGACTTCACACAAAAGAATTGAATTTAAAAGTTTGTTGGAATTTTTTGGATCGTTTTTTACATTGTTTCTGGCTTTATAATCCCAATCCAAATCGCAATCTTGACTGACAATAATTGCATAAGGATGGACTACCTTTTGAAAAGGTATAGAGTCAGGCTCAGGATTAGTGGAGCCATTAATTTGGGGTTTATATTGAACGACTCCTGTTAAAATTTCTCCCTGTCTTAGTGCCTCATCGGCGGAGACTCTATACATCAAATCTACTGACATGAACAAATTAATCCCAACTTAAACTCAAAGGAGATCTGGTTTCTGTAAAAACAATGTCACCTGATACGATTTCTGGAGTCGGAGTTGATTGTGCAATCTCAGAAGGAGATTCTCCATAAAACTCTTTGATCTGTTCCAAAGTTTCTACAGACTCTTGAAGGCCTTCTATGGGAAGTTTGCTGATAGCAATGAGAAGAAGAAAGGCTTTTAGAAAATTAAAATATTTTGCTGAGTCTTCATGAGAAAACTCAACTTCAACATAAAAATTGGACACATTGAAATTCTCGAACCCAGGAGACAATGTTTGCTGTTCTGGCATACCATATGAACGCCTCACTGTAAATGAAATATCACTGGGATTCTGTTTTGAACTCTCAAATCTCAGAGTGGATTCGTTCGGGTTCCAGTGCTTCATGAAGTTTGTCGGTAATACTCCATCTAAACAACTTTCCGGCTGATTCTTTAAATTGATCGAGGACATTCCAAACATCTTCCCTCCTTGTTCTCTGTTCCACAAAAAAATCCGCATCTAGCAAATATCCGGGTTCCCTCTTTCCTTGATCCGGATCTTGTGCCATCACCAGACCATGTTTAAACTGCAATTTACCTCCTTCAAAATCTATCTCCAAGTTTTTAATCAATAATTTGAGTGACTCGGCGATTTCTGGTGTATGCAGTTCAGAGGCAATGTGTTCTGGTATTAAATCCGCCCAAGTTGTTTGTTGGTCGAGATCAAGGTTAGAACGAATAATCAAGTCTTGATACTTTAAATCAATTCTTGAATAGAAGGAAGGTTCATAAATTTGATCGAAAATCTCTAAAATTTCTTTTAATCTTGCTTTAAATGATTCATATCTTTCATATTGGGTTGTTGCCAAAGCAATGAAATCTTTGTTTAATAACACTTGCCATTTCAAATCTTCCGATCTCAAACAATAAGTGACATCTTGAAAGTTTAAAGATAAACCCATTTTTTGAGCCAATTGAAAGATTTCATTCTGGCTGCCGGGAATGCTGACAGATTTTTTTACTTCATATAAAGGATACTGAAAACGTACTTTGTCTTGAAACTCAGCCGGCTCTTGATTGCTAATCTTCAGAATTGTAGGAAAGCGAATCTGACACACAACCTCCACTAAGGGGTTACGTTTATAGATAACTCGCTCGTAGTTGGGAAGTTTCATTAGCGATCCCAGTCCTCTCACTCAGATCTATCTTAACTTGACTTTGGACTCGTTTGAGCACAATGCGTCATATCCCCGAGAGATGATGTCTGAAATCGCTGTAATTCTTGCGGGACGGCGCTTTTCCCGAAAAGCGCCGATCGCACCCTACCCCACATCCTCATTCACCGGGAAGCGATCGATCAACCCCTTAGCCGCGATCGCATTTTGTTTCAGAACCCCACTCAAATGCGGAACGTGGGGAATTTGGGAGAGAAAATCCAGGGTGCGCCGCAGCATCCGCACGATGTCCCCCTCGTCCAAGGTGGTATTTTCCACCAACTCCGTCCACTCCACCCCCGAGGCCCACTGCTCGACGATCGCGCTCAACCGCTGGTGTTCCCGGCGTTCCGGCAGCACCAAAAACTCGACCCGGTGCCGGCCCTGGACTTTGATGAGCGATCGCCGCAAGGACCACAGGCGGGCCAGCGCCTCCTGCACCACCTCCGAAAGTTGATAATTCGTCCAACTGTCGGACCGCGAAACCTCCGTCACCAAAGCCGCGCATCCCCCCGCCAAATTTTGGGGTTCCAATTCGTCGAATTCCCCGGACATCAACGCCAACCCCAACCACAATTCATTGTCCCCCCGCAGGGCCGCCGTCGCCTGTCCGAGGCGGGTCGGCTCCAAATCTTCGAGGGCTTCAAAATGTTGCAGGATGGAGATCAAATTGAGGAATTCCTGCCAATTTTGCTCCATATATTGCTTCAATTCCTGGCGGCGATCGCTAATTTCCTCCTGAATCGAGTGCCACCGCCGCCACCGCTTCAGCAGCTTTTGGGGTTTGCCCCACCTTTGGACGGGGTGATCCCGCAAAATGTCCTCGACTTCCTGAATCCGGGCCTTCTGTTCCTCCACCTCCGGCGCGATGTCGGGGGTAGAAACCTGCGGAACCTGCATCGCCAAACTCGCCGAAACCTCGTCGCCGCGCCGCGATTCCCCCAACTTGAACGACATATGCTCCGGCAAATCCAGATAATCCACCGCCTTCAACCTCGGGAGTTCGGCGTGCAACGCCACCACGTCCGCCGCCGCCACCACGTACCAGCGGTTGTCCCGGCCCAGACAGAGGAAATAGGGCGCCTGTCCGGGACTCGGCGTTTTCGCCACCAACACCGCCGGCAGGGGTTTGGAGTCGGACTGTCGGGCGGTGGGGACGTGTTTCCCCCGCAGGCTGACGATACTGCCCAACACCGCAAAGGCCATCGCCTCGGCCATGTACTGCGTCCGGGCTTCTCCGGCTTGCTTTTGCAGGGTTTTCAACAGTCGCTTTTCTTCCCGCAGCCGCTCTTGTTGTTTTTCATAATTTGCCAAGGTATCTTCCAGGGTATGGAGATCCAAATCGTCTCCCAACCCCAGTTGCGCCTCAATTTGCACCAATTCATTTTCCAGATCGCCGATCTCCAACTCCGCCGGAACCAGGGATAACGTAGAGAGATATTGGCCGAAACTGCGCTCGACGAGATTTTTCGCCTCTTCCAGGGTGTGGGTTTGCAGCAGGTTCAATACCATCCCGTAGCTGGGGGTAAATTGACTCACCAGGGGATCGGCGCTGGAAGTGGCCAGATAGGCGGCTTCTTTCGCCCCTTCAAAGGGCGTGTGTACCGTGACGACGTGGCCGAGTTCGTCCATCCCCCGCCGTCCGGCCCGCCCCGCCATTTGCAGGAATTCGGAGGGTTTCAGGAGGCGGTGTCCGTCGTCGGTGCGTTTGGAGAGGCTGGAAATCACGGTGGTGCGGGCGGGCATATTGATCCCGGCGGCTAGGGTTTCCGTGGCGAAGACGACTTTAATTAACCCCAACTGGAACAGTTCCTCCACCAAGGCTTTCCAGGCGGGGAGCAATCCGGCGTGGTGGGAAGCGATGCCGCGGGAGAGGGGTTCGAGTTGTTCGGGTCGGGCGGCACCGGGGGTTTCGGCGATGAAGCGGTCGATGCGATCGCTCAACAGTTGGGCTTCTTCGGGGTTGACCAACGAGAGGTGGCTGACGTCGGCTACAGAGCGCTCGCACCCCCGACGGCTAAAAATGAAGTAAATCGCCGGCAACATATCCCGCTGCTCCAGGGTGGACAGGATGTCGGTGAGTTTGGGGACGTTCTCCCGGCGGTTGCGGCCCCGCTGCCGCGATCGCCCCCGTTCCTTGAGTTTGGGGCTGATCTTGCGCCCGGTATTGTCCAGGAGGGGGAACATCCCCTTGTTGTTGCAGAAGTGAAATTGCAGGGGGACTGGCCGGAAGTCGGAGTAGATCAACTCCGTGGGGCCGTGGACTTTGCCGATCCAGTCGGTGAGTTGGTCGCTGTTGGCCACGGTGGCGGACAGGGCTAACAGTTGCACGTCCGGGGGGCAGTAGATGATCGACTCTTCCCAAACCGTCCCCCGCTGGCGATCGTTCATGTAGTGGCATTCATCCAACACCACCGCCTCCACCCCTTCCAGGGAGGTGCCCACCTGGCCGATGGGGGTGCCGTAGAGCATATTTCGGAAAATTTCCGTCGTCATCACCAAAATCGGGGCGTCCCGGTTCAGGGACAGATCCCCCGTCAGTAACCCCACCATCTCGCCGCCGAACTGTTCCCGAAAATCCCTCAATTTCTGGTTGGACAAGGCTTTGAGGGGGGTGGTATAAAAGACGCGGTGGCCGTTGGCGAGGGCCCGGTGGATGGCGTATTCTCCGATCAGGGTTTTTCCCGACCCGGTGGGGGCGCAGACCACGACGGATTTTCCCGCGTTCAGGGCCGCGATCGCATCGAGTTGGAACCGATCCAGACCGAAGGGGAACAGGCTTTCGAGATTGATGGTTTGACGGTTTTGGGTAAAGTTCGACACAAGGATGATGTTGAAATGACCAAACGATGGCGTTTAAATTGATAGGCTCGGGTTCAGAAGTCCGGCGCTTTCGGTTCGCCCGACTGCCGACTATCTAGATTGTAAACCCTGGCACCAGATGTGCCGTCGGCGGGCCACCAATGGGCGCGGCGGCGGGCATTCATCTCGACCGGGATTGTGAATCGGGGGTTTTGTTAATTTTATGATACCGACTCTCTCGACGATTCCTCTGTTGCAGTTGGCCTCCGGCGATCGCCTCGCATTGCAGGTTTATCGGTTTCGAGGGGCGAAACCGGGCAAAAAAGCCTATTTGCAGTCCAACTTGCACGGGGCGGAAATTAGCGGTAACGAGGTGATCCACCGCGCGATCGGGTTTTTGCGCGAATTGGATGCGTCCCAACTGGCGGGGGAAATTTGGCTGGTCCCGGTTTGCAATCCCCTCGGCGTCAACCAGCGATCGCACCATTTCTCTTCCGGTCGATACAATATTTATGATGGCAAGGACTGGAATCGCATTTTTTGGGATTACGAAAAAACCGGGGAGGAGATCGCGACTTTCGCGCGATCGCAACTCGACCTCGAACCGGAAGCCATCATCGAAAATTACCGACAAAAAATTCTGCAAAAGTTCCGATCCTTACAGGCGGAAATCGAAGCCCCCAGCCGCGTCACCTACGGCGAATATTATCGCTATCAACTCCAGTCCCTCTGTCTGGATGCCGATTATGTCATCGACTTGCACAGTTCCACCAACCGCGCGATCGATTACCTGTACTGTTTCCACAGCCGCGAAGACAGCGCCCGGGCGTTCCTCCTCGACTACGGCATTTTGATGAATGAATATGACGGCGATGCCTTCGACGAAGCCTTTCTGAAGCCGTGGCTGGCGTTGGAAAGAGAATTGTCAAATTTGGGAAAACCGATTCAGTTCGACATCGAATCCTGGACGCTGGAGTTGGGATCGGGAATGGAAATGAATCCGGAATCCGTCGATCGCGGCTTCCTCGGC
Source organism: Lyngbya sp. CCY1209 (assembly GCF_035615495.1). Lineage (GTDB taxonomy): Bacteria > Cyanobacteriota > Cyanobacteriia > Cyanobacteriales > Microcoleaceae > Limnospira. Next base: position 11,286 of record NZ_JAJENU010000459.1, read on the forward strand.
GTTATCAATTATCTCGCCAGCAAGGGAATGTTGAATGTGGAAAATTTTCCCCGCAAGGAAACCGAAATCTATCCGATAAAACTCACGCCGAAAAGTCGGGTCAACAAATACTATGCCCCCCACGGCGGGATGTTTAAGACGGATATTTCTGCCGGAGACTATATAAAAGCCGGTCAAAAAATTTACGATATTTTATCTTTTGATAAAGTCGAAAATAAATCGGAATTGATCCCCGGATTCGCCGAAGCTGGCGGGTTGGTGTTCGACGTGGCGCGGAATCAAAGCGTCAATCAGTTCGATTATATGTTGTCCGTGATGGAGGGAGATTGAGCGTCCAGGTGCGGCGCGGCGGGCGCAATGTGAAGGGGTGGGCGCAAGCCTTGCGCCCCTACAGTTTGATTGATTTTTAATATCTTATACTTGAATGAAGTATATTGGTTTTGACTTGCGATCGGGTACTCTGACCTCGGATAGATGACAGGGGAGGCGAGTCGGGGTAGAAGAAAGCCAAATTAAATTTAAGTTGTTTGCCGGAGAAAAATTATGAACGCCGATATTGCCGAAGACTTGAAAAAAAGTGTGGGATTGACGATCGCCCTCGGGGTTTTATTAATTATACTGGGACTGGTGACGATCGCCCTGCCCTTATGGGGGACGATTGCGATCGCGATCGTGTTGGCGTGGGTGTTTATTATCGGCGGCGTGATTCGCCTGGTTTATGCCATCCAATCTCGACAAACGGGCGGTTTTTTACTCAAACTTTTGGTTTCTCTTCTCTATATTATTCTCGGAATTTTGCTCCTTAGCAATTTATTGGCTGGAATTGTCACCCTGACATTATTGGTGGGAATTTTTATTTTTGTTGAGGGTGTATTTGAAGTAGTCGTTGCCTTTCAACTTCGCCCTCGGGACGGTTGGGGATGGACGCTGTTTAGCGGCATTGTAACGGTTATTTTGGGGATTCTAATCTGGTCTCGGTGGCCGTTAAACGCCGCTTGGTTGATCGGATTATTGGTGGGCATTAGTTTATTATTCAGCGGAATTTGGACAGTCATGTATGCCGTGGCATTACGTCGCAGCCTCAACCAAGTTTAACATTATCAAACACTGTAGGGCCCCCTGGCTTGCGCCCTCTTGATGATTTGATTATCTGTGGGGGCAACCGTCTCTGGTTGCCCGAGAATCAATGGGCAAGCACAGAGGCTTGCCCCTACCTCTATTATCCATTCATTTCAGGGGCAAGCACAGAGGCTTGCCCCTACCTCTATTATTATCCATTCATTTCAGGGGCAAG
>NZ_JAJENU010000460.1:0-19930 GCF_035615495.1 Lyngbya sp. CCY1209
ATGCCGATTATAATGGTTCGCTCATGATTGCTATTTCTGGGGGCGCTGCAAGCCGTCCTGAACGCCTGAGCTGTGAGCTACCTAGCGTAGCGGCAGCTTAGGGCGAAAGCCCCGCGTCTTTAGACCGGGGTGAGCTTACACCAATCCTTATCTGTGAGGGGGGCGCATCTGCTTCGATGGGAAAGCCGTGAAAAAATTTTCTCGAAAACCTTGACACACCCACGACAGTTGAGATATCTTAGAAGATACGGCTTGGGGCTATAGCTCAGTTGGTAGAGCGCCTCAATGGCATTGAGGAAGTCAGCGGTTCGAGTCCGCTTAGCTCCATTCTATTGAAACCCCGACCTTAAAAGGCTTTCAGCAGCCTTTCTCGGTTCACATTCCCATCCGTTTACTCAATTGGGTCTAAAGCCTCGCCCCTTCGAGGGCGACTTTGTGGTAAACGACTGGATCGTTTCAGCTAACCCGTGTCAGGAATCGGAGTAGGGTGTGGGGGCAACCTGATACGGTTGTCCGCGGGCGAATCGGCAATGAGCGAAGAGGGAATCGGGAGTTAGGGGTTCCACTCCTTCAGTTTTTGTGCCGCGATCGCGATCGCGTCTTCCGGCGTGGAAATTTTGCCCTCCGCCTGGGCGAGTTGCACTTCCAGCAGCAAGTCCCCCACCACCGGACTCGGCGGGATTCCCAATTCCTTCATCAGCACCTTTCCGCCGACGGGGGGTATCGGGTGGGCGATCGCATCTTTTGGCGTCAGATAGCGCTCGAGGAGAGGGGAAAATACCTCCAGGGGAATTCCCGCCGCCATTCCAGCCGCCACAAACGCCACAAAAAAGGTTCCCACCGTCTGAAATAAAAAATACTGTTCCCGGATCGAAAGTTGCGGGATGGGAGTCTTTTGAATCGTCTCCAACCCCCGCAGGATGGCGAGGACGCCCCGAATTTCGGCGCGGCTGTATTTGAGTTCCAGCAGTTGGGTTTCCGCCGTTTCGGGCTCCGGACTGACTAAAGTGGCCAATTTGGCGATCGCGAGTCGGGACATTTTCAGCGTCTCCCGCACCGACTCCCCCAATTGTACCCCCAACTGTTCATTAAATTTTGACAATTCGGCGGCGATATCATTCAAACGAAGTAAGCGATCGCACCGTTTGTCCGCATCCGGAAACCAACGGGAAATTAACCCGACGTTCCACGCCTCCACCAACCCCGAAACCCCCCGGGGAGTATTGAGCAAATATCCCAACTCCGTGCGGATGCGTTCGGCTGCCACCCGTTCCAACAGCGACGCCAACTGAGCGATCGCCTCCCGTGTATTTTCCTCGATCGCAAATCCCAACTGCGCCGCCTGACGATATCCCCGCAACAGCCGCAGGGGATCATCCGCCAAATTCTCGCGGGAGATCATCCGCATCAAACCCAATTTTAAATCCTTCTGACCGCCTTGGGGGTCGATCGCCTCTTGTAAAATCGGATCGTAGGCGATCGCATTGATCGTAAAATCTCGCCGCCCCAAATCCGCCTGCAAAGAACCCCCTTCCGCCTCGGCAAAATCCGCCGTCACCCCGTCGAACACCACCCTCGCGATCTGGCGTTCCGCATCCAGCAACACGAACCCCGCCCTATAATGAGAGGCGATCGTCCGGGCCGTTTTCACCGCCCCCAACAGCAGCACGAAATCCAGATCCAAATCCGCCACCTCCCGCCCCAACAGGGCATCCCGCACCGCCCCCCCCACCAAATAGGCGGGTGGCGGCAAAAATTCCGGGTCGAACGGCCAATTTTCCGGAGACAGGGCAGACATGGGCAAAATTCCATCTCGCAACAAAACGCAAACCGGCGATCGCGACAGGTATCGCCCCACCTAAGTTAAATTAACAGAAAGGGTTCGGCATCCGTCCATCCCTTGCGAGCCGCACAGAGGGTTTTCAATATGTGTATTTGTGTCAACTGCCACTACGTCGATCGCTGTGTCACCTACCACGCCGTAGAAACCCAGCATCAGGAAGGCCACGTCAGCGACAACCCCACCTTTGAACCCGTCGAACCGAGCATCAACGTCAACATCCGCACCGTAGACGACGGAATCGAGATGGAATGGGATGTCGTCGGCTGTAATAGCTTCAAAGAAGAAGCCGGAAAATGGGCGAAACTCCGCCCCGGCGAACCCGTACCCACTTGAGACAGAGGGGCAGGGGGGCAGGGGGGCAGAGGAGGCTCCAGGAAGCAGAGGAAGCAGGGGAGGCAAACTTATATTAAATCCGTACAAACTCCCCAATCATCGACCGATGATTTCTGCTTGTCGGGGCCCCTGGCTTGCGCCCTCGGGAATTGATTCCCAAGCGGTTCCGATGTCCCACCCGTTTCTGGAGCTCCCTCCGCCCCCTCCGCTTACCGAAGCTTGACCGTTGCCTCCCTCCGCCCCCTACTCCCTACTCCCCACACCCAACCATGAGCTACTGCTTCAATCCCCACTGTCAAGATCCCGAAAATGCCGGAGAGGGTGAGTCCTGCCAGATCTGTGACTTCCCCCTCACAGTTTCTCCGTCCAACGGTTCCCCCTCCGAAATCGGTTATCGAGCTCTGCAATTACTCGGACAGGGGGGATTCGGGCGCACATTTTTAGCCGTCAATCAGTCGGATTTGAGCCGAGTCGCCATCAAACAATTTTTTCCCCAAGGAAACAACGCCACCCGGGCGGCGGCACTCTTCCGCCAGGAAGCCGAACAACTCGAAATCCTCGGCCAACATCCCCAAATTCCCACCCGCGTCACCTATTTTGAACGGGAACAATATCAGTATTTGGTGCAGGAATTTATCCCCGGAAATAACCTCGCCAAAGAATTGAGCGATCGCGGATCATTTGACGAAGAAGAAATCGCTGAACTCCTCCGCGAACTCCTCCCCGTCTTGCAATTCATCCACGGCCACCGCGTCATCCACCGGGATATCAAACCGGAAAATATCATCCGCCGCCGCAGTGCGACGGCGAAGGATAAGGGACCGTTGGTTTTGGTGGATTTTGGGGCGGCAAAAGTTGTCACGGGAGGACTGTTGCCCAAAACGGGAACGGTGATCGGATCGGCAGCTTATACCGCCCCGGAACAGTTGATGGGAAAAGCCATTTTTGCCAGCGATTTGTACAGTTTGGGGGTGACTTGCATTCACCTGATGACGGGAGTTCCCCCCTTCGATTTGTTCGACTCCCAGGAAGGGAATTGGGTGTGGCGGGATTATTTGAAAACGCCGGTCAGCGACGAACTCGGCCGGATTTTGGACGGGATGCTAACGGGGGCGACCAGCAGACGCTTCCACTCAGCCGCTGCGGTGCTGCGGAAGCTGCAACCGAAGCCGAAATATGTCGAGGCGATGCCGGGATTGAAGGTCGATTTAGAAACGGGATTCGAGGAAAATATAACCCCTCAAAAATCGCCCAAATTACCGCCGAAGCAGGTATCCGTCCCGACCCAAGAGCAGAAAATCACCCGCATTCTTGAGAGCGCCCTGAGAGTGTACCGGCTCAAAATACAGGTTAACCGCACTGGTAAACAGCAACTTACCATCGTCCTCAACCGCCCCAAAAAGCGCCTGGTAAACTATCAAAAAATTGCCCAAGCGATCGCGGCAGAACTCTCGCAGTTAAATCTCACAAACATTCGCCGTGTAAAATTACTCGGTCGAGTCAAATCAAAGGGCGTACCGGAGTGGGAAATGGTCTTAAAATCAGACCCGAAAGCAAGGATTAACAATCAACTCCTCCGCCTCAAGGAACATCCCCTTTACGCTCAATTCACCCGCCTCCAAACCTGGCAGTATTGGCGATCGCAGTTCCGGCAGAAAACCTTTTGGATGGACGTTCTGATGCTGGCGATGGTCGCCTACACCTTCAGCCAACACCTGATCATTTTCACCCCCCTGCTGGCTGTTTTAGTCGCGCCCTTATTTGTAGCGGTAAAAACCTTCACCCACCGCCACCACGGAATCAACGAAAACCCCCTATTCGGGACGATCGCACTTTTATTCATTGCTTTCGGCCTGCTGAATATCCGGATTTGGTCCGACAATATTTTCGGCCTCATCCTCGCGAGTTTGTTCGTCTCGATGCCGATGTTTTACAGCCAGGGAAATTGAGGAGCGAGATGGCAGTACACATTTTTTCCGCTCCTCCGATCAACCCCAATTCCCAATCTGCGAAAATCTGCGAAATCTGCGGACTTATAACGATACCCATCAATGTCAAAACCCACCCGACCCTAAATCCTGATAAAATCGACGATCTGAGCATTGCAACGGATATCTGAATGTGAAAAAATACGGCTTGGCACTCCACACCAGCAGCCCGGAACTGGGACTGGCGATCGCAAACTTTAAAGAAAAACCGCGATCGCAAACCTGGAATTTGGGGCGAGAATTGTCCACCCAACTCCACCAACATCTCACCGAATTTCTCCCCCCCCAAACCTGGCCCGATCTGAAATTCATCGCCGTCGCCAGGGGGCCCGGAAGCTTCACCGGGACGCGCATGGGGGTCGTCACGGCCCGCACCCTGGCGCAACAGTTGGACATCCCCCTATTTTCCATCTCCACATTGGCGGCAGCGGCTTGGAACTATGCAAAACCCTCCGAAACCGCGATCGCCCTGCAAATGCGGGCGCAGCGGGGGCAATTATTTACGGCGATTTACAATATCTCAGAAACAGGAATTACCGCTCAACTGGCCGATCGCGTCATGTCCCCGGAAGACTGGGAAATGATTTTAAAACAGAAGAAAATCCCCCGCCAAATCACTTTGGAAGGGGGACTGGGAGAGACAACTGTTGCCATGCTGGAATTGGCGAATTGGCTGTGGAATCGGGGGGAACGGCCCCACTGGTCCGAGGCGGTCCCCTTTTACGGACAGCATCCGGTGGAGGAAAAAACCCCCTAGCGGATATCCACAGTAACGGAGGTTTCGAGGGGATATTCCTCGCCGAGAACCAGCACGCGATACATTCCATCTTGGGGGAGGCGGGCCGAAGCGCCCCCATCTCCGAGATCTAAAATCTTGCCATCCGGCGCCTGAATCGCCAAACTGACGCCGTAACCGCTGGCTTTCATCATCTGATCCTTGCGGCAGCGAACCGTCAGGGGTTGGATGTGTCGGGCCCGCACGATCGCCTCCAGAGTCGCGCCGTAGTCCCCCCGCTTGATGACGATGGGGCGATCGCTCAAATAGCGGTATTCACTCAGGCGCCAGTCATCTTTGCGATCGTCGCCATCGTCGCCATTCAACTTGACTTCGATCGCGCAACTGGTGGACTCGCGATGCGGGTACACCATCACCCGGTAGATGCCCGTTTCGGAAATTGTACCACCCCAGCGCCCGGAAGAGACGATCGCCAATTCGCGACCGGAGGGGCCGTACAATTCGGCTTGCAGGGTTCCCGCCCAGATAATCAGGGTGACGTGCTGCCCTTTTTTCGCGTTAAAAATATAGAGGGTGGGTTCTTCGAGGGTGGTGCGAATTTCGCCGGACTGGGGTAAAGATTCGATTGGATAGTTCACGGTCGTGCTCCTAAATTTAAGGTTTAAATGAAATATCTTGTCTTTAGCTTTCGGAAAGACTTTCGAGGGTTCGGACTCGTTCCGATAAACGCTTCAATAATGCCGTCACAAATTCTCGCTCGGATGCCGCCGGAGTGTCCCGCCGGGGGCGGGGGGTGCGATCGCGGGGGGAAATCAACGCTTCTGACATCGCTTCGGTTCCTGGGTAGAAAGGCTGGTCGTCTATGGTTTCACTGTAGGATCGGAACCCGAAATTGGCGGTCGCCGGGGTGATACTCTTTAAATCTCCACACCCTCAAAATTGATAAAAATCCGCCACCGTCCCCGCTGACGGGACTTGAAGCCGGATTGAATTGGGAAAACTCGGATGCAATTGCAGACAGTTCAAAAAACGTCACGCGATCGCCCGATCAGTTGTGTTAAGCTGAATCTGAAGTGGCCGATCGGACTTCATTTGAAATCCCCGGGATTTTGAGAGGGCTGCCGATCGCGGTCGGGAACCTCCTCGAAATCCGGTCAAGCATTTTGCTCCGGCAGGAGGGTTGAATCTTGCAACTCCCAACCAATCCCACATCTCAGAATCATTTGCGATTGAATCAGATGGATTCTCACTGTTCACCCATCGCCGCGTCGGGAGCCCGGCGATCGGAAAATTTACCATCGAAAAACTGTTGTTGTTACATGACGAATCGAAACGCTGTCAAAGATCGCATCCGGCAGTGTCTGGGCATCGCCAAACGCAACACTTTGCCCCTGTGTCTGGCCCTGATGGCGATCGACGGTTTGGACTTGCGGCTGCAACAACAAGAAAAAGAAAAAACGGAGCAGGTGCTGCTCGAATTAATCGAAGAAATTCAAGATAACCTGCGGGAAAGTGACTGGGTTGCCTACTGGGGAAACAACGAATTTATCATGGTCATTTTTGCCCCGCCGAAGGGCGCAAAGATTGCCCTGGAGCGAATTTTTAAGGCATTTACAAACCGAGAAATTACCTGCAATGAAAATACGGTGATTCCCTGCCAGGGTAAAATTGGCTTCACCGAAGTTCAGCCGAACGAACACATGAACGCCTGTTTGGATCGCATCGAACAGGCGCTGCACCGCAGCCGGAAATCCGACCGCTTTTTTGTCTTTTTAAAGTGAGAAGTGAGAAGCGGGAAGGGGGGAGGGAGAGACTTTTTCCCCGGCTTCCCGGAGAAACGGGGTTTCCGATCAGTTCTTCACTTCCGAGAATTCGAGCACTCGCCCTTCGAGATCTTTCGCCAAAAAATTCAGGGGCCGTTCGCTGCGGATCTTGAATTTGACGCCCTGAGTCTGCACCCGCATCAGGATTTGGTCCAGACAGTCGCGATCAAAACAGACGTGGCGGTGGCGGTTTTTGCTGCCGTAACTCGCGCCGCTGATGATGTGAAGCTGGGTATTTTTCATCAACTGATACCACAAACCGTCCGACGCCCCCAAATCCTGGGTGTTGGCCGCGGAGATGTTGGTGGACAGGTAGAGCGGGTCGATCCCCGTCGCCCCCAGCGTTTGCTCGTAATTGTAATAGTAGTGCAGGGGGACGTCCGCCACCGGCAAGTTGAGCAACCCCTCGTAAAACTGTCGGGCGACATTCAGATCCGTGACCATGATGGTGTGAACTTTGGGGGCACTCGTCAGGAACATCCACATGGCGACGGCGTAGGCGGCTAGGAGCATCACCATCACGCCCTGGGTCGAAAAAATGCTCTCGAGGGGGAGTTCGGGAAAAAACGCGCCCACGGGCAGTTGATGCGACGAGAGATTTTCTATAATGCGAGTGGCTAGAACCATGAACGATAATAGAGCGTAAAGAACTGACGATGACAGGTGGCACCGATCGCAGTTGACGATCTGAATCGATGCCAGGGATCTCCCATCATGTTAACAAAAATTATCGATGGTACGGTTTCCGGCGATCGCTCGTACAGGAGGAGTGGACGATGGCAAACGAAGATGGCATTCACGTATTCGTGTACGGCAGTTTGAAGCCGGGGGAGTTCAATTACCTCCGCTACTGCGCCGGACGCACGGTGGAGGAGCACCCCGCGATCGCCTTGGGGGAACTCTATTCCCTCTCCCTGGGCTATCCCGCCATGACGGAGGGCGATCGCACCGTTTGGGGGGCGATTCTTTCATTTGACGACCCGAAGATTCTCGACGACCTCGACAGTCTCGAAAGCTACCACCCCTCGCGATCGCCGGACCAAAACGAATACCAGCGCCGGCGCATCCAGACCTACACCCCCGACCGCCAGCCGTTTCGGGAAGTCTGGGCCTATCTGATGCGCCCGGAGCGGGTGCGACATTTCGACGGCGTACTCCTGGCCGAGGGCAACTGGACGGCCCTCCAGACGCGCCCCTAGGGGTCGGAAATGGCGGCTTTAGGAATTTGGATGATCGGCCGGTTCACCGTGATGCTGGCCGCTTCCGGGTTGACAATCGGAACCAGGGGTTCGTTGAGGGCAATTCTGACCGGTTCCGGTTTGGTGTCCCACCCGTTCGCCATCAGGGGACGGGGGAACTGGCCGGATACCAGCATCAAAAATAGGGCCGCGATCGCGCCGCCACTCCCCGCCCACATCAAATGCGTCCGGCGATCAATGCGTCGGAATACTTCCCGGGCGATGTCCTCCAGAGGCCCGGTCGCCTGGATCGGCATCCCCTGCAATTGCGATCGCAGTTTTCTCAGTTCGTGGTAGGTGGCTTTGAATTGGCGGTCGCTGTCCAACCGGGCTTCGATTTGACGGCGTTCCTCGGGTGTCGCTTCGCCGTCGAAGTAAGCGCTGAGTCGCTCGAATTCTTTCGGGTCGAGCGGATGTTGAGGGTTGAGGTTGCGATCGCGATCGTCAGAATTAAAGTGCATGGTAACGCCCCCCTAGAATGCGATGAAAAATTGGCACGGATCGGCAAATCTGGCTCCGTGATATTGGGGAGAAAAACACGAAGGAATCAATCTGGTTAAGATCCCGAGTATATTTTACCATTAATTTGCTCTGATTTTCCCGACCGAACTTACAATTCGCTCAGATAAGGTTGCAGTTGAGATTGTAGCCGCTGCCGCGCCCTGGCGATGCGAGATTTTACCGTTCCCAGCGAAACGCCTGTCATTTCCGCAATTTCTTCGTAGGGCAAACCTTCAATTTCCCGCAGGACGATGGTGGTGCGGAACACTTCCGGCAAGTCCGCGATCGCTTCTTTGAGGCGATCGTAAAATTCCCGGGTCGTCAGGTCTTCATCCGGACCCGGGCGATCGGCAGGCAATTCCCACTCCATTTCCCCGTCGTCGATGCTGCGCGGCGCATCCAGAGATAACGGCGGTCTGACCCGCTTGCGCTTGCGGAGTTCGTCGTAGAATAAATTGGTGGCGATCCGACTCAGCCAGCCCCGGAATTTTGCCGGTTCTTGCAGTCGTTTGATGTTGCGGTAAACGCGAATCCAAATTTCTTGGGCGAGGTCGGCCCGATCTTGCCAGTCGGGCGCCAGGTGAAACAAAACCTTATCGACGTGGGATTGGTACCGTCGCAGCAGTTCCGTAAAAGCCAGACGGTCAGGATGTAACCCTTCCTGACATCGCAGAACCAAGTCGTAGTTCGACAGCTTTTCGGGGGGTAATTGCACTTGGGGGGCACTTGCCTCAAGTGCAGACCAGGATAGGGGTACAGATTGACTCATCGTTTCAACTTCACTCAACTGGCAGGCTTGAACCGTTTGACGCGATCGGTAAACGGGAAGTTCCGGTGGTTTTTATGAAAGCGGGGGGAGCGGGGGAAGCGGGGGGAGCGGAGGGAGTGAAGGAACGGGTGGGAAATCTGCACCGCTTGGGAATCAATTCCCAAGCTAACAGCAAAAATCATCTAAAGATGATTGGGGAATTTGTACGGATCTGACATAAATCTGCTTCCCCTGCCTCCTCTGCCTCCTCTGCCTCCTCTGCCTCCTCCGCCTCGCCTCAGCAATTCGCTTCGCACGCGCCGATGCTTACCCAACTGCTCGACCCGTCGGCCCAATGCTCCTTTTTCCAAATCGGGGCATTATGTTTGAGGGTGTCGATCGCATATTGACAGGCCGCAAACGCCTCCCCCCGGTGGGGGCAACCCACCGCCACGAGGACGCTGATTTCGCCAATTTGCAAATGTCCCACCCGGTGATGAATCACCACCCGGGTCACGTCGGGCCAGCGGTTGCGGACCTCTTCGGCAATTTGCTCGAACACCCGCAACGCCATCGGCTGATAGGCTTGATATTCCAGGGACTTCACCGATTTACCGTCGGTCTGATTCCGCACCATCCCGCTCATCACCACCACCGCACCATTCGCCGGACTATCTGCCAAAGCATAAACCGTTTCCAGGCACAAGGGGGCGATCGAAATGGAAAAATCCGAACGGGTCGGCGCAAAACTGAGGTTCACCATAGTTCAACATTCGACAGACACCACTGACAATCCGGACGGGCCGGGGATGGAGCGACCTTCGTTCATCACTGTACCCGATTGAGATCAAACCGTCTGAAAAACTTGGCAGCAGAAGATTTAATTATCAATTATCAATTATCAATTATCAATTATCAATTGAGGAAAGAGCCAGACATAAGCCGGGTTCTGTTGTCCCAACCGCAAGCAGTCGGGATGGCAGTTATCTATCTGGGATGCCTGTTGCCAGACACCTCTAGCGGTACACCAAAAGCGGAATCGGTAAAAGACCAACCGTCATCCCTTCGACCTTGCTCCCGACCGGGGTTTACCGAGCCGATGCCTCACGACATCGCTGGTGCGCTCTTACCGCACCTTTGCACCCTTACCAGCGGGCGAAAATCGCCCCTTCGGCGGTATGTTTCTGTGGCACTTTCCTCACGATCGCTCGCACTGGGCGTTACCCAGCAAGTCTGGTCTTTCGGGAGCCCGGACTTTCCTCAGACCCCTATAAGGGATCCGCAACTGCCTTCGCTGACTCTTTCCACACTTTTTATTTTATCGCAGGCGGGGGGTGGGGAAAGTCAAAAGTCAAAAGTCAAAAATTCTCTACTCCCTACTCCCTACTCCCTACTCCCTACTCCCTACTCCCCTGGAGCTTCCCCCAACAGCCGGGAAATTCTGATATAAACTGAGGGTTGCCCTTGTCCACGACCGATTGAGCGAGAATCCGTGTCAGAAGAATCCCAGAAAACCAGCCGTTCCCTGGTCGGAATTGCCACCATCGTGGCGGCGGCGACGTTAATAAGCAAAGTCTTCGGTTTGGTGCGACAGCAGGCGATGGCGGCGGCTTTCGGCGTCGGACCGGCGATCGACGCCTACAATTACGCCTATGTGATTCCGGGCTTTTTGCTGATCCTCCTTGGGGGCATCAACGGACCCTTTCATAGCGCGATCGTCAGCGCCCTGGCCAAGCGACACCGCAAAGATGCCGAAGCGCTAGTCGAAACCATCACCACCCTGGTCGGCGCCGTGTTGCTGGTGGTGACGGTAGCATTGGTGGTATTCGCCACCCCCCTAATTGATATGGTGGCGCCGGGACTCACCGAAACCCCCGAAGGACTGGAAATTCGCGCGATCGCCATCCAACAACTCAAAATTATGGCGCCGATGGCGCTATTCGCGGGACTCATCGGCATCGGCTTCGGCACCCTCAACGCCGCCGATATGTACTGGCTGCCCTCCATCAGCCCCCTGTTTTCTAGCGTCACATTGATCGGCAGTTTGGCAATTTTAGCCATTTATTTGGGCGAAAAAATCACCGAACCCAACTATGCCCTGTTGGGGGGATTGGTATTAGCCGGAGGAACCCTGGCGGGGGCAGTATTGCAATGGTTGGTGCAGCTTCCGGCGATGTGGCGGTCCGGGTTAGGAAAATTGCGCCTGCGGTTCAACTTCAGACAACCCGGCGTCTCCGATGTCATGAAAGTCATGGTCCCGGCCACCCTCTCCTCCGGGATGCTGCAAATCAACGTCTACACCGACCTATTTTTCGCCTCCTACATCCCCCAAGCCGCCGCCGCGATGGCCTATTCCGGCTTGATGGTGCAGACCCCCTTGGGCATCATCTCCAACATGATTTTGGTGCCCTTCCTGCCCATTTTCGCCCGTTTGCGGGAACCGGCGGACTGGCCGGAATTGAAAGATCGCATCCGTCAGGCGTTGACGCTGACGGCTATCACCATGTTACCCCTGAGTACGTTGATGGTGGCGTTGGCGTTGCCCTCGGTGCGGGTGGTGTACGAACGCTTCGCCTTCGATTTGTCGGCGTCCGAATTCGTGGCTTCGGTGTTGATGGCCTACGGGGCGGGGATGTTTGTCTATTTGGGGCGGGACGTGCTGGTGCGGGTATTTTACGGACTCGGCGACGGCCAGACGCCGTTTCGGGTCAGTTTGTTCAACATCTTCCTCAATGCCCTACTCGACTATATTTTGGTCAACGCCTTCGGTGCCCCCGGTTTGGTGTTGGCGACGGTGGGGGTAAATTTGGTGTCGATGGTGATGATGCTGTGGTTGCTGGACCGTCGCCTGGACGGGTTGCCCTGGCGAGAATGGGGCGGGCCGTTTTTGGGGTTGGCGTCGGGTAGCGTCGTCGCCGGTTTGGTGGCCTGGGGCGTCCGGTTGGGGTTGGAGAGATGGTTGGGGACGGAGGGATTTTTCGTCGTCCTGCTGGAACTGTGCATCCCCGGATTCGTCGGTTTGGGAGTGTTTGCGTTGTGGGCACTTCAGATGAAGTTGCCGGAGGTGGATTTGTTGGTGTCGCGGGTGCGGCAGCGGTTGGGAAGGTAGCAAAAAGCCGGTGGCGGAGGAGAATCCCAATCTAAAATCTACGGCACTTTTAAAGTCAATGAGGTACACCGGTTGACTTGAAGTCCCCGGATTAATTTCTAGCGTTGCATCCTCTGCCTCCCCCCTTATCTCCCCCCTTCCTCCCCCCTTTCAAAGGGGGGCTGGGGGGGATCGAACTATATCGCAGCAGACAGACAACTGCTATCAAATTGATTCCCCCCCCTTTTGAATGTTCTCAGATTCATGGTTAGATGGAGACAAGAATTCTGGAGTTTTCATCCCGATGAGTCAGAAAGAGCAATTGATCATGATGGCGGAAGATGAACTGATCGAGTACAGTACGGAAGCCCGCAAAATTGAGAAACTCCGCCGCAAGTTTGGATTTGCCGTCCCCTATCCCCAACAGCGTCAAATTCGAGATGAAATTTCGGCGGAAATGCCGAAGAATTTTTTGGCAAAACTGGTGGAAGAGAACCGGCAAATGGTCGCCCTGCCGTTTTGGGGCATCGGCGGGTTGGGTTTGTTGTTGGGAATTTCGGGACGGCAACCCTTGGATTTTATTGCGACCGCGATCGGATTTTACGCGGCATTTTCGATTCAAAAATTGGGGTGGAAGTTGGAGGCGAAGCGATTGGTGATTAAAACGTTGGATGAAATTGAAGCGAACGTGACGGCGCCGGAAGGAAAGGTGCAGAATCGTCCATCCTCAGATTGAGAAATATACAATTTCAATATCTTCACATTGACTGGATATAGCAGTACGAATTTAGGTTTGGACAGATTCTCTCTCCCGGTTCTGGAGTGCCTCTGTAGTGAAAATTAACAACTGTCTTAACGGATTCCCGTAGTGCTATATCAAGTCGGGATGATTCGGGATTATCGCAGCACTTTCAACAACTCGGAAGATGTGAGCGATCGCACCAAATGGAGTGGATAGGCGGGGTTGCTGATGGCGATCGCATACCCAGATTGTAGGTAGGATCGATACTCGGATTCGTCGGCAATATGAACTTTAAAAAATGCCACGCTCAGGGCATTGACGTAGGCATTTGTAATTTCTTGACTGGCGCGAATTAAACTGCCGAACTCCGGTATCGCTTCGGATGTGAATCCGCCCGCGTCGAAGAAGTGATGGTCGTTTTCTTTGAGGACTAAATAGCGATCGCGACTCGTCAGCCAAGTGAAGGATTTCACCTGTTCCAATACGGCGGGGGCTAACAGGTCCAAGCTGCTGGCGACGACCATCACGGGAGTGTCTATTTTTGCCAGTCCGGATGCGCCCAAAATGCTGCTGTTGACGGGGTTGATGGCGAGAATCGCCCCCACCCTCGGATCGCCGAATTCGGTGGCGGTGCGGGGCAATTCCAGGGCGCGACATTGCAGGAATAGGGACGGGTTGACGGGCAATGTTTCCAAGTTGCAGTCGGCCTCCAGTTGGTCGAAATTGATGGGGGCACCGGCCACCGCCAAGGCCGTGTAACCGCCGAGGGAATGCCCCAAAATGCCGACATTTTCCAGGTTGAGGCGACCGGAAAATTGGGTCTGATTTAATTCTTCTAAATGGTCTAAAACGCGGGAAATATCGGCGGGTCGATCGCGGAATTGTTGCGGTTCAAATAGGTCGGAGGCTTGTCCGGATAACAAGTCTTGCAATTGTTGATAGTCGCTGCCGGGATGTTGGGGGACGGCGACGGCGAAACCGTAGGATGCCAGATGGCGGGCGAGGGGTTCAAATCGGGCGCGATCGGATGCCAAACCGTGGGATATTATGAGGGTGGGAATATCGTTTTGGGTTCCGGTTTCGAGGGTGGAGGGCAGGTATAAATCGACCTCAAAATTGCGATCGCGGAAGGGAACGGAAACGGTAAAGGTCTGTTTGGAACTCGAATTGGGCCCCTTTTCTCGCAAGTCCGGCAATTGGAAAAAATCGACAACCGGTTCGGCGGCGGCTTCCTGAAGGGCTAATTCTTCGATCGCACCGACGACGGCGCGGGTTTGATCCACCAAAACGGCGACTTTTGCCAACCCGTCGATCGCCCGTTCGATATCCAGATAAAGACTCGGACTCGGAAATTCCCGGACGATATCCACGAGGGTAAAACCGCCGGGGCGATCGCTCGCTTCGACGATGGCGGTTTGCAGGGCGTCCGCGCCATTTTCGCGGGATTCCGTTTGTAAAATATCGCCGATTTTTAGTAGAAATTCCGACACCATCGGGGAGTTCAAAAACTGTTCGATTTCGGCAGAACTGTACTCGTAGCGCGATCGCAAGATTTCCCGCACCCGTTCCTGTCTTTCGGGACTCAGCAGGCGGAGGTAGGCGGCGAGTTGTTCGTATTCTCCCAGGTTCTCGCCTTCCGCGTAGGCTTCCAAGCCTTCCACGGGGATGGAAAATTCCACCGTCCCCACCGAAAACCGCAGGGATTCCGCAGCCGCCCCGGGTAAGGCGGTTAACAAAAGGCTGGAAATTCCGATTCCTAATAATTTTATAACGTCCATTTTGAGTTGTCAATAATTTCGCTTTCCCGGCGATCGCCCTCCGCCAGGAGCAACTCGACTCTATTATTATACTTGGCGATCGCGATCGCATAATACCTCAAGATGAACCCGCCTTGAAACAAGGGATTCCATCCCCTTGGTGGTAATAGCAAAAGTCCACTGAAGTGGACTCCCTTGGAGATAGAGTTTTATTCTTGTTTGAATTCACCACTCCAGGCACAGAGGACACAGAGGGGTTAATCGGATTGGATGCGGCATCTGGCAGAATGAGTTAACCCCGATCGCAGCATACCTCAAGATGAAGTGCGATCGCTTCTTTAATATGATTCAATGCTTCGGTTCGATTTTCGCCGGGGCGGATGCGGTTCCACAGACTCCGCAATCATCTGAATAGGATTTTGCTGTAAGAAAAGGGAATTGATTCCCAAGCGGTCTGGGTATTCGACTCGATTAGTGAGAATTGAATCGGGTTCGGTGCGTTCCCAATTTTTACGCTATTGATTCAACCGATAATAACTCCCGGGGAACGCACCCTACAATTGGCTACAATTGGCTTAACAGCAATTCCGGAATGACACAGACCCCACGCCGCCATCCCGACCGGACTGGCCCGGGCAGATTCCCAGATTTCCAGAAAATCGCTACCCTATAAAGCGAGACTCCCCCAACCCGTGACCCGCTATGGCCGTGACCACCCAACAACTGATCCGCTGGAAACAGCAGCGGCGCCCCATTACTGTACTGACCGCCTACGAATATGCGATCGCCCAACTCCTGGACCAAGCCGGGGTTGACGTCATCCTCGTGGGGGATTCCCTGGCGATGGTCGGGTTGGGGTACGAGACCACCCTCCCCCTCACCCTCGAAGAAATGCTGCACCACGCCAAGGCCGTCCGCCGGGGGGTGAAGCGATCGCTGCTGGTGGTGGATTTGCCCTTCCTGACCTACCAGGAGAGCCCCCGGCAGGCGATCCGGTCGGCGGGGCGAATTTTGAAAGAAACCGGCGCCGAGGCGGTAAAATTGGAGGGCGGCTCCCCCGAGATGGCCGAGACGGTCCGCGCTTTGGTCAATATCGGCATTCCCGTCATGGGTCACGTCGGCCTGACGCCGCAATCGGTACACCAATTCGGCGGCTATCGCAAACAGGGGAAAACCGAAGAGTCCGCCGCCCGGATTCTTTCGGAAGCGATCGCACTTCAGGACGCCGGCGCCTTCGCGATCGTTTTGGAACACATCCCCGCCGAGCTCGCCGGGGAGATTACCCAAAAATTGCAAGTCCCCACCATCGGCATCGGCGCCGGTCCGGGTTGCGACGGACAGGTTTTGGTGACGTCCGACTTATTGGGATTGACGGGGTGGCAGCCGCCCTTTGCCAAAGTTTACGCCGACCTCCAACAAACGATTACCGACGCCGTGAAACAATATTGTGCGGAAGTTCAGGAGGGTAAATTTCCCGAATGACGACTCCGAATCACCCCCTAATTGTCGGCGTGTCCGGCGCCTCCGGATTGATTTACGCCGTGCGGATTTTGAAGTATTTGTTGGCAGCCGATCGCGCGATCGAATTGGTCGCCTCCAAATCATCTTACATGGTCTGGCAGTCCGAACAAAATGTCAAAATGCCCGTCGATTGCGATCGCCAAGAACTCTTCTGGCGGGAACAAGCTGGGGTGGAAACCGGCGGCAAACTCCGCTGCCACCCCTGGCAGGACGTGGGGGCGAATATCGCCAGCGGTTCCTTCCGCACCCGGGGTATGATCGTCATTCCTTGCAGCATGAGCACCGTTGCCAAACTCGCCCACGGCCTCAGTTCCGATTTATTGGAACGGGCGGCGGACGTGCAATTGAAAGAAGGTCGAAAATTGGTGATCGTGCCCCGGGAAACGCCTTTGAGTTTGATTCATTTGCGGAATCTGACCATACTGGCGGAAGCGGGAGTCCGCGTCGTCCCCGCCATCCCCGCCTGGTATCACCAACCCCAAACCATCGAAGATTTGGTGGATTTCGTGGTCGCCCGTACCTTAGACCAGTTCGGCATCGATTGCGTGCCCCTGCGACGGTGGAAGGAAGATTGATGCGGACTGCAATAATGGGCGATCGTCTGTCAAGATAGAAACCGAGTCAGTGGTAACAGAGATTTCGGGAGGGGGATTTCATGTCTTCAACACGAGCGATCGCCATTCTCGTCCTGGTGGGCGGGTTGTCGATATTGACCGTCCAAAATTTGTCCCCGGCCGTCCCCCTGATCTTTTTGGGCACCCGACTGCCGACCCTGCCCCTGTCCCTGTGGATGCTGATCGCGATCGCCACCGGCGCCTTTACCGCTATCATCATTTCCAGTTTCTACCCGGTTTCCCCGGCGACCTCCCGCCACCGACCTTCTCCCCCGCCGAACCCTCCCAAATCCCCCCTCGAACCTTCCGGAGTTGCCGCGGCGTCTGAATGGGAATCGGACAACTCCGACGACTCTGAAGAGTGGGTGGCTTCCCCCCCGCCACCGCCACCGGAACCCGCACCGTCTGAAGAGAAAGTCGGAAATACCGACGATTGGGAAACCGAAGTCCGCCAAGTGGGTCCTCAATGGGACGACGGCAATTGGGTGGAGACGGGGGACACGGAATCCGAAACCCCGCCGCGATCATCCGCAAGTTGGACGGATCCCTCTCAAGAACCTTTCAACCCACACCACAGCGGCGGGGAGTGGGGCACCGAAACCGAAACCGAAACCACACCGGAAAAACCGGAACCCGCCCCCAGCAATTACGAAACCCAGCAAGTTCCCAACAAGGAATCCTGGTCCGGTTCGGTGTATTCCTTTGGCTATCGCAATTCGGAGGAGTCGGGGGTCGGACGACCCGAATCGGTTTTTGATGCCGATTATCGCCTCATTACTCCCCCGGGTTCCCAGCCGACGCAGATTCAATCTGACAAGGAAGATGGGGATTTCGAGGATGATGATTTGCAGGGGGAAACCCCGCCACGGCAGAATTAGCGTGGGGAAAACATCCGCAGATTTCGCAGATTTCGCAGATTTTTGAGTTCCCCCATTCCTGACTCCCGACTCTCTCAATTTTTTAGACAAATGACCCTAGAACAGCAGTTACAAGGCATTAATATCTATCTGGTCGGCATGATGGGGGCGGGAAAGTCCACCGTCGGAAAGGTTTTGGCCCGGGAGTTGGGCTACCGCTTCTTCGATACCGACGATCTCATCGGCCGGGTGACGGGGCGATCGATTCCCGAAATTTTCGAGACTGACGGGGAGGCGGGGTTTCGGACCTGGGAATCTCAAGTCCTCGGCGAACTCTGTTCTTATCGGCGTCTGGTGGTGGCGACGGGTGGGGGTATTGTTATCGAACAGATGAATTGGAGTTACTTGCGGCACGGCATCGTTATCTGGTTGGATGTCCCCCCCGATCGCCTCTTCGACCGCCTTCAGGGGGATACCAGCCGCCCCCTCCTCCAACATCCCGACCCCCTCGGACGCCTCAAGGACATCCTCGAACAACGGCGATCACGCTACGCCCAAGCTGACCTGTCTTTTACTATCGAAAATGATGATACCCCCGAAGAGATTTCCCAACGCATCCTCACCCGCATCCCCAAAATCCTCAAAGCGACTCCGATGTCATCGAGTTAAGCTGGACTTATCATTTCCTGGAAATCGTTTTGGTTTGTAAAATTTTTCCAGAAAATAATAAAAAATTAATTGAAAATGGCTCTCAAATACTTGACGGCAGAATGGGGGTTCTGGTACACTTGGGGAAACGACACCCAAGGGGTTATTGTGTCTACTCGCCAAAATAGAGGCTCAAACCCCCATTCTTTCGTAAAAAATTCTGATTTTTCCGAAAAATCGAAAAACCCCGACGCACCAATTTTCTGAGTCCCCGGGGAGGGGACTTGACAAAATAGTATTTTTGTGTATTTGGGACGGTTGCGATCGCAAAATCGCCCTAAATTTTCGCGATTTCCCATTGACAAATCTCCCCACTTGACCTATTCTTAAATCATGGGAGAATGTGCCGACATATATACACCCCGTCGGCTGTAAGAACTTCACCACAGAGGCACTCCAGGACACGGAGAAAGAATCGGGGATTTGTCCGGTTGAAATGTTGCCGAAATTTCCCATAACTTCCCTTGACAAATGCCCCGACTTGACCGATTATTAAAGCATGGGAAAATGTGCCGACATATATAGGGCGATCGGAAGCCATTTGTAAAGAGTCACGCCATCAAATCCCCAATTCTGGAGGCTTTTACCAGACCCAAGTTTTCACTCATTATTTCTGATTGCTATATCGCCAGTCAAACATCGACCATTCGCTAGAAGTCCAAGTCCGACTCGCAGTCAACCCGGGAATTCGATCGAATCCCAACTCTCCCGCCAGTTCCCATATATAAAGTATCGGTTAAATTGAACAAGATGCGGAAGCGATCGGCATCGGCAAAAAGCGATCGCCGAAACCGAACTCCCACTCTGACCCACCACCACCACCGCCCGATTCAAACATGGCCTATCGTAACCCGACACCCACCGTAGATATTATTATCGAACTCATCGATCGCCCCGCCCGACCGATTATTCTGATCGAACGCAAAAATCCCCCCCACGGCTGGGCAATTCCCGGCGGATTTGTCGATTACGGCGAATCGGTGGAAACCGCCGCCGGGCGGGAAGCCAAAGAAGAAATCGGGCTGGACGTGACCCTGGTGGAACAGTTTTACGTCTACTCCGACCCGAACCGCGACCCCCGCCAGCACACCCTGTCCGTCGTCTTTCTCGCCACCGCCACCGGGGAACCCAAAGCCGCCGACGACGCCAAAACCCTCGACATCTTTGAACCGTGGCGAATCCCGAAGAATTTGTGTTTCGATCATGATCGCATCCTCCGAGATTATCTGCAATTTCGCCATTTCGGACTCCGACCCCGACTGATGGAATCCGGTTGAAATGTTTCCCAAATTTCCCATAACTTCCCTTGACCAATGCCTCGACTTGACCTATGATTGCATCATGGGAAACTGTGCCGCCCGATAGATACCCCCTCAGCCCTAAAGATTTCACCACACCAGACACTCCAGGACACAGAGTGCGATCGCTATCTT
>NZ_JAJENU010000461.1:0-3389 GCF_035615495.1 Lyngbya sp. CCY1209
GCTTGGGGCGGTCAGTCCCTTCTTGTTGTCAAGAAGCCTGCTTGTGCTGTCCCGTAGCGGTGGGCGCGGCACGAAAATTCGGTTTTGGGGAGGGGGAGAGGGGGAGATGGGGAGATGGGGGGACGGGGAGTTAGAGAAGCCAGTTGTCGGGGGCATTGATGATTTTGACTAAGCTACCAAGAATCTGGTTATAATTCTGGTAAAGCTCCTGAGCGATAGTCGCATCTAGATAGCCACATTTGACCGCAAACTTTAACCAAACTTGAGTTTCAGCAGCTTCTGCTTCAGCATCACTAAGTTTGGCGATAAACGCTGCCCGATAGCGTCGTTTTCTCCAGGCTTCCGCTAGGTTGGCACAGACAGAACGAGATGACCTGCGAATCTGGTCTGTCAAGGCATATCGCTCTTCTACAGGGAATCGCTTAGATAATTCAAAGAGCTTCATCGCTACCTCAAAAGCAATTTGATAAACGTTCAAATCTTCATGAGTCTTAGCCTTCCGCCTCTCCATCTCCCCCTCTCCTAGCAGGGCTGTTTCATTCTCGGTTAAAAATTGTCGTCGGAGACGGGGGGAGGGCAAGGGAGGGGCGGTTCAAACAAGGGGATGGAGCCCCTTGTTCATTCCGAAAAATCTCCCCATCTCCCCATCTCCCCGTCTCCCCGTCTCCTAGTAAGGCGACGACCAGCTCTTCACTTCGCCCAACGTCACCGGAATCAAATCGCTGACATCGATGGTGAAGCGGAAGATTTTCTTGGCCCGACGGCTGTTCTCCGGGTCGAAGAACTTCAGCTTCACATCCCAACAGTCGCTGTCCATCCGACAGAACGGGCTTTTCTCCACCGTGATGCTGTCGAGTTCCATGCCCTGGGCTACCGCTTGACTGAAGGTGGAGGCGGCTTGGAAGGCGTTCGTCACCGCAAAGTTGAGGGCGCGGTCTTGGGAAGTGGTGCCCAAATTGCGGAGGTCGTAGTACACCCGGTTGAGGAAACTGCCCAAAGTGCGGCGCATCGCCTCTTGGTCGGTATCGCCCTCGGCGGATTGCACTTCCTCGAAGGCCGCGTTGACCAGGTTATTGACCTTCCAACCGTAGACGCCGCGGGTGCTCTGGGGTTCGATGACGGGAATCACCTGCCCGGAGAACAGTTTGACCGTGCGCCCGGTCAAGACGCCGGGGATGCTGACGCGCTCGATATAATCGTCGTCGCTTTCCGGCTGAATTTGGCCGGCCAGGAGTTCTTGCAGGGCCAGGTAGGTTTCCCGGGCAAAGGGACCCTTGGGGTCGATGGCATAAACCGGGGTCAATTCAATATTGAGCGTCCAAATCAAAGACCGGGCTTCAGAAATATCGCTGGCCAGGTAGTCCACCATCTGGCGGGCATCGTAGGGGTTGGCCGGCACCATCACGCCCTCGCCGAGTTCAAAGGGCGGCATCAGTTGCTTGAAGGTATCGCGGCGGGCTTCGGAGCCGAAGTCGTAGCCCAAAGTTCCCAAAGCATAAACCAGTTGGCTGGATGCGAGTTCGCTGGGGGCTTGGCTGGGAGTGACGGCGTTGCTAGAGGTCATGGAGGTTGATTGAGTAGGGGTGAACGATTGGACGGTGTTGCTGGGGGTGGCCGCAGCTTGGGGCTCCTCCTGGGCGGGGGTGGCTTCGGGGGTGGATAAACCCCCGCCGCAGCCGCAGTTGCCGGATGGTTCGACGCCTGCGGGGGTGACGGCTTCTTGTTCTTCGGACATATTTCCTCCAGTCAGTAAGGTTAGGGCTCCAGCGATATTGAGTCGGCCTGCCAGACATCGCTGGGTATCGGCAGGCAGGGCGGCGTCGCAGGGCAGGGCGCTCTGCAACAGGAGTTGGCGCACCCGGGCGGGGTCGGGGGTTTCGCCCCGGTCCAGTTGCAGGCTCAACAGCAGGGCGGCGATGCCGGAAACGATGGGGGCCGCGAAGCTGGTGCCGTTGAGCCGTTCCGTCCCGCCGCCGGGTGTGGCTCCCAAGATTTGCTCCCCGGGGGCGAGAATGCCCTGGGTTTGGTACTTGGACCCCCAATTGCTGAAATCCAAGGGTTGCCCGCGAGCGTCCATCGCGCCCACAGCCAGGACGGCGGGGAGGGCGGCGGGGACGTGCAGGCACTCGCACCCGTCGTTACCCGCGGCAGCCACTAGCAGGATGTTCCGCTCCTGGCAGAGGCGGACGGCGTTTTCCAGCCAGCCCTCGGCTTCCCCGAAGTCGCTGAGTTGGCCGCCGCTGAGGTTGATGACCTGGGCGCCGGCGTTGGCCGCCTGCTCGATGCCCCGGGCGAGGTCGAGTTGGGTGGCACTACAGCGGTCGTCGGCAAAGACGGGGACGATGAGCCCGCGACACTGGGGGGCGATGCCGGGAATGTCGCTGTCGGGTTGCCCGAAAATGATGCTGGCGACGTGGGTGCCGTGGCCGGACATACTGCCGTCCTTGCTGGCGACGTCGGGGACGAGGGTGGGCAGGGCGGTGAGGTCGGCGCCTTGGAAACAGGGGTGGGCGCGGTCAACGGGGCCGTCGAGGACGGCGACGGTGATTTCGGAGGCGCCCCGGGTGCGGTTTTGTAATTCTGAGAGTCCGGGGATTGTCATTTTAGATATTATCGATATCGATAAATTTTCATTTTTTTTATCGGTCGTTGCTGTGACCAACTGCTCGAAAATTTTCGGCGAACAAACGGGGTCGATCTCAAAGGTAGTTCTGTTGGAGCCAATATCATATAGTTTTTCCTCGAATCGAATTATTGACTTCGGAAAAATCTTGACTTAAAAAAAGGAGATATTATCTGTCCAGGCGACCTCGAAACTGACGATCAAAATCTCGGGGTGTTGTCAGCTAATCTAGCTTTTGATTTTCACGATGTCAAGACTTTTTTGACGTTTTTTGTAAAGCTTTATAACGTCAATATGGGCACGATCAAAGGTGGGCGAATCGCGGGAAAAATTTGCGATTCGCCGGGGTAGACAGAGGGCTACAACCCTTTCTGTAAAGCCAGACTGCCGTGCTGTTTCTAAAGTTTAAAAGGGGGCTACTGGGTGCCGCTGCCGGGGAAAGGAGGGGGCTAAAGCCCAACAACGGGTGATGGGTGGGGGTGCGATCGCCGTTTCGGACTTTACGGGTGGCACGTTGGCCGGAGTCTGTTTTTGGGTTTCCATTTTTATGCTTCCTCTTTTGATAGAAAGAGGTCGAGTTGTGGGATCAGATTTTTATATGAACATCGATACAGGGGGGAGAATTGATCCCCCCACTGTAGACCCTGACCGTCAAAAAACGGAGAAACAGTAACGGTGATTTAGATGGATTTTGACTTCTCCCCGGTCTAAAGACGCGGGGATTCTTAAGCCGTCCAAAACTGAACTCTTAAAGGCATAGTCAATG
>NZ_JAJENU010000462.1:0-4341 GCF_035615495.1 Lyngbya sp. CCY1209
GAGACATCCAGACCGCTTGGGAATCAATTCCCAAGCTAATAGCTCAAATCATCTAAAGATGATTGGGGAATTTGTACGGATCTGACTATAAATTTGCCTCCGGTCGCCTCCGGTCGCCTCCGGTCGCCTCCTGTGCCCCCCTGCCTCAATGCAACGGGGGCTGCTGGGACTCGTTCCCTCGCAACTGCTGGCGGCCGTTGTGGATGACCCGCATCATGTCGCCGAGTTGCTGTTCGATGTTGCCCAGGACGTGATCGGCGTACTCGTCGGCCCCCGCCTGGATGTCGCTGCACTCGGACAGAATCCGACTTCGCATTTCGTCGAGTTCCTGTTGCGCCTGGTAGCGAATTTGTTCGATCTCGGCCAGGGTTTGCTGTTGCAGGGCTTCGCACTCCATCTGCACCTGCTGTCTGAGGCGATCGGCCTCTTCCTGGGCCTGCTGGACGATACCCATTTCGTTCAAAATGTGGGTGGCCCGATGCTCCGCCCCTTCCAAAATCTCCTGGGCGTACTCTTCCGCTTCTTGGAGAATTTCATCTTTGTGGCGAACGATAATATCCGCCTCCTGAAAGGCGCTCGGAAGATTCAAACGGATCAGATCGAGCTGGTCGAGCAACTGTTCTTCGTCCACCAGGGTACGCCGGGTCAGGGGAACGCGGGGACTGTCGAGAATCATTTCTTCGAGTCGGTTGAGTTCCCGCTGAATGTCTATTCCGGGCGATCCCGTCGGGGTGGGTTCACCTTCTGCGACGAGTCCGTTTGGGTTGGTTTCGATTCGGGGGGTTGATTCCTGGCGTAGCATCTATGGATATCTATGGCGACGTGTTCGGGAACAAGATGATCGACGGAACCACCAAACTTGGCGATCTCTTTGACGACACTGCTCGATAAAAAGCTATATTCGTTCGAGGTTGCCAAGAAAACTGTCTCGATTGTATCAGAGAGCGTCTTGTTGGTGTGAGCCATCTGCAATTCCATTTCAAAATCGGAAAGAACCCGTAGCCCCCGCAGCAGCACTTGGGCATTTCGCAATTTTGCATAGTCTACCGTCAAACCCTCAAAACCGGCGACCTCGACATTATTTAAATGGGAGGTCGATTGGCGAATTTGGCTCAGGCGCTCCTCTACGGTAAACAGAGGCATTTTGTTGGGGTTTCGTAGGACCGCGACAATCACCCGGTCAAACAGATAACAGCCCCGCTCAATGATATCGACATGACCGAGCGTAACGGGATCAAAACTCCCCGGATAAATAGCTATCACGATAGGACGCTGGTAGAAGTTTGTGACAGACTCCCGGCATTGACCGGGCGGGTACAACGCCGGCTGGTGGGCCCAAACGGTCTGGGTTTGGGTTTCGCGTTTGAGAGTGAGGCGATGTCCGACCCCACTGTTGAAGTCGATTTTATCACGGGGAGTTGCCGGTGCTATTTAATCATCCCACCTTCCCTTCCTCCCACACCTCACCTGGGGTAAGTGTGCGGCTCCGGCCGGAATGAGCTGGAGACGTTTGTTCTCGGAGGATTAGATTTCGAGAAAGCGGACGGGAAAACCGGAACTTTAGAACAAGGTTTTGCCCGGTTTGAATTCCCGCACGGCCCCGGAGCCATCGATCCCGGCCATCCGGAAGAGGCGATCGAGCTCGGCGGCATCGGGGGAGGCTTTTTCGGCTTCCTCCATCGTAATCCGTCCGGCGGTCACTTGCTCGTAAATAGCCCGGTTGATGAGTTGCATCCCTTCGTAGGTGTCATTTTCCATCAGGAGGATGGCGCTTTCTTCGTCCCCTTTGAGTAGGTAGTCGTGCATGGCGGGGGTGTTGATCAGGATATCGTGGACGGCGGTGCGCTTGTTATCGACGGTGGGGACGAGGAGTTGGGCGACGACGGCGACGAGGGAATCGCAGATTTGAATCCGCACGGTGGCTTGTTCGTCCACGCTGTAGAGGTTCAGCAGGCGGTTGACGGAGTTGAGGGCGTTGCGGGTGTGGAGGGTTCCGAGGACGAGGTGGCCGGTCTGGGCGGCTTGGAGGGCGGTATTGACGGTGATGCGATCGCGCATTTCCCCGATCAGGATGACGTCAGGATCTTCCCGCAACACGGCCCGCAGGGCGTGGTGAAATTCCAGGGTGTGCAGTCCCACTTCCCGCTGGGAGATCAGGCACTGGCGGGAGGCGTGGACGAATTCGATGGGGTCTTCGATGGTGACGACGTGCTTCCGGGCCGTTTCGTTGAGGTGGCGGAGCATGGCGGCGAGGGTGGTGGATTTACCGGAACCCGTCGGTCCGGTCACCAAAATCAAACCCTGGGGATAGCTGATAATTTTCTTGAGCACTTCCGGCAGTCTCAATTCCTCGATGCTGGGAATTTTCAGGCCGATGAGTCGCAGCACCATCGCGCCGCCGGTCAGGGATTCAAAACAGTTGACCCGGCACCGCACCAAGCCGGGGTAAAAAATGGCGGTGTCGAGTTCTTTGTTTTCTTCAAATTGTTGTCGCTGGTAGGGCGTCAGGATCTCCTGGAGGTAGTGCTCGAAAAGCTCAGGAGTCACCTTGATTTGATCCTTGATCCGCACCATTTCGCCCTGGATTCGATATCGGGTGGTGTGTCCGACCCGGATATGGATGTCGGAGGCTTTTTTCTGGAAGGCGTCCTTCACCATGTCTTTGATCGAATTTCCGATCGCCTTACTGGCGGAGCGTTGGGCGACTTGGCGCTCTTTCGGTTGTCGCGGGGCGGGCGGCCGTGGGGGCAGGTGGTCGGGAGACGGAGACTGAGCAGAATGACTCATGATCTGAATTTTCCTCTGTTGCTCGGGTCTGGCTGATCTGCCTTGAATTATAGGAAATTCGAGAATTGGGTGTAGACTTTTAAAAAGTTTTGCAATCAAATTTATCAAATTTCAACGGGTGCGGCGATCGCGGGTTGGCGGATATTGGGTTAAGAAAAAGTGACTGTGGCGGTTTTCGATCCGATGAAATCCGGGCGATCCCCCTAAATCCCCCTTAACAAGGGGGACTTCAACCTCTCAACCGTACTTCGAGAGCTTGAGAAATGCCATATCGGGAGAATCGACAAAATGCTACGGGGATGGGCTCGAAAAATGACCAATTGGCTGGAAACCCGCTGGGTGACGCCGGCTTACGCGGGGGGGCTGCTGGGGTTTTTGACCCTGTTTTTCTTCGGGGCGGCAACTAACACGATGGCGGGGTGGCTGTATGTGATCAGCGGCATGGGGTTGGCGGTGCTGCTGGCCGCGGCGATCCTCCCGGCCCGATCGCTGGTCCCCCTGAAGGTCCGCCGCCACCCCATCGCCCCGGTGAGCGTGGGCGACCCCCTGACGGTGGAGGTGGACATCGACAACCCCTCCCGCCAACCCCGCACCCTCCTGCAAGTGGTCGATCGCCTGCCACCGGCATTGGGGGAGGCGAAACGGGCGATCGAGGCGATCGCGCCGGGGGAAACCTACCGCTGGAGCTATTCTTTACCCACCCGACGACGGGGGATCTACCACTGGCCGGGGGTGCGGCTGCGGACGGCCGCGCCGCTGGGTTTGTTCTGGTGTTCCCGCGATCGCGACTTACAGGCGACGGCGATCGTTTATCCTACGGTTCTCCCCCTGGCGAGTTGCCCCCTCCTCGACGCGGTGGGGGACGACTCCGGACCCCAAATTTACGAGCGCGATCGCCTGCACCTGGCTACGGAGGGCATGACCCGCACCCTGCGCCCCTACCGCTACGGCGACCCCACCCGGCTGATCCACTGGCGATCGAGCGCCCGCTACGGGGAGTTGCGGGTGCGAGAATTGGAGGTGGCGATCCAGGGACAGGATATCGCCATCTGTCTCGACAGCAGCTTTTCCTGGGACGAAGCGGACTTTGAAACGGCGGTGTCCGTGGCCGCGTCCCTGTATTTTTACGCCTCCCGCGCCCAGTATCAGGTGCAGTTGTGGACGGCAAAAACGGGACTCGTCCGGGGAAATTGGACGGTTCTCGGGGTGCTGGCGGGGGTGGCGGCGGGAGAAACCCAGGCGATCGCCGATCCGCCGAATTTGCCCCTGATTTGGATCACCCAGAACCCCGAAACTTTGGCAACCCTCCCCCCCCGAAGCCGCTGGCTGCTGTGGCCGGCTGGCGAGGATTTTAGACGCGATCGCCTCCCCTGTCCCGGAATTGCGATCGATTCCACACAACCCCTGATCCCCCAATTGCAATCCCCTCCAATTTAGAAGCGGAGGGAGCGGAGGGACAGGAATTAGGGAGTCGGTCGCCCGAATTCCAGGGAATCTCCAATCCGATTCAGAAGCCTCTTTTCCGTGGGGGCAACCTTATAGGGTTGCCTCTTT
>NZ_JAJENU010000463.1:0-18994 GCF_035615495.1 Lyngbya sp. CCY1209
CGACTCAAGTCGCCGTTCGTTTTTCCTCCCTGCTCTAAAGAGACAGAGCTTCCAAACGTATCGGAGATTTTACGTGAGATCGAATCCCGATCTGCGCCTTTCGTCGGACGACCCGGCGATCGCGATCGGTCTACGGTGAGATCGACCGCAATCCGCCTGTTTTCAATCTATGTCCCGCCGTCGAAAGCGATTTCAATTTTGTCTGAGTACCGTCCTGACCGCTTTGCTGGTCATCGCTTGCAGTTCCCGCAACTTGCAAGTCACCTCCCCGGACGGGGATATCCGGATCGATGTCGAACTGCGGGAGGGACGACCTCACTACAGCGTCATCGCCGCCGGAGAAACCGTCATCGAACCCTCCCCCCTGGGGTTGAAATTTCAAAATGCCGAACCCCTGACGGACGATTTGAGAGTGACCGACACCGAACTGAACGCCGTCGATCGCACTTGGAACCCCGTCTGGGGCACCGACTCCACCATCCGCAACAATTATCAAGAATTGGTCGTCTCCCTCGAAGAAACCGCCCCCCCCAACCGCCGCTTGGATTTGCTGTTCCGCGCCTACGACGACGGCATCGCCTTCCGCTACCGCCTGCCGGAACAGCCGAACCTGGGAGACTTCGACCTCACCTCGGAAGAAACCTATTTCCGCTTCGCCGAGGATTACAATTCCTGGTGGATTCCCGCCAACTTCGACAGCTACGAGCGCACCTACCGCAACACCCCCATCAGCGAAATAGCCGGCCGGGACTTCGACCGAAAGGCGACAGCCTGGGAAGATCTGAAATTCGCCGAATACACCGAACCCCACGCCGTCA
This sequence comes from Lyngbya sp. CCY1209, assembly GCF_035615495.1. GTDB lineage: Bacteria > Cyanobacteriota > Cyanobacteriia > Cyanobacteriales > Microcoleaceae > Limnospira. The sequence continues at coordinate 819 of NZ_JAJENU010000463.1, forward strand.
ACACCCCCATCACGATGGAGAGTCCCGATCAATCCCGCTATCTCAGCGTCCACGAAGCCGCCCTCACCGACTACGCCGGCATGACCCTCAAAGCCCAGAGCGATCGGCCCGGGACCTTCAAAAGCCACCTCGTCCCCTGGCCGGACGGCGTGAAGGTGAAGGCCTCCACCCCCCACGTTTCCCCCTGGCGGATGGTGCAAATCGCCGACACCCCCGGCGACCTGATCGAATCCCACCTGATGCTCAACCTCAACGAACCCTCCCGCATCGAGGACACCTCCTGGATCGAGCCGATTAAATATATCGGCATCTGGTGGGGGATGCACCTGGGCAAATTTTCCTGGGCCGCCGGTGAAAACCACGGCGCCACGACCGATCGCGCCCAACGATACATGGACTTCGCCGCCGAACACGGCATCGATGCCGTCCTGGTGGAAGGTTGGAATACCGGGTGGGAAAGCTGGGGGGAAAAGGACGCCTTCGACTTTACCGAACCCTACCCCGACTTCGACCTGGAGGCGGTGGTGGAATACGGGCGCTCCAGAGGGGTGGCGCTGATGGGCCACCACGAGACGGGCGGCGATGTCGTCAGCTACGAACGGCAAATGCAGGAAGCCTTCCAACTGTACGGCGACCTCGGCGTTCCGGCGGTGAAAACCGGCTACGCCGGCGCCATCCGCCCGGAGGGGCAGCACCACCACGGCCAGTTTATGGTCAACCACTACCGGGAGGTGGTGAAGTTGGCGGCGCGGCACCGAATCGCCGTCAACGCCCACGAACCCATCAAAGGGACGGGCATCGAGCGCACCTGGCCGAATATGATGACCCGGGAGGGGGTGCGGGGCATGGAGTGGAACGCCTCCAAAGAATTCCCGGACAACCCGCCGGAACATACGCTAATTTTGCCCTTCACGCGGATGCTGGCCGGACCCCTGGACTACACGCCGGGAATTTTCGACCTCGTTGATCCGGAGTACCGGCCGGAGAGCCGGGTGCAGACGACCCTGGCCAAGCAACTCGCCAATCTGGTGATCCTCTACAGCCCGGTGCAGATGGCCGCGGATTTGCCGGAGAATTACGAGGGACACCCGGCCTTCGAGTTTGTGGAGCGGGTGCCGACAGATTGGGACGAGACGCGGGTGATCAACGGCGCGATCGCGGACTACATCACGATCGCCCGCCGCCGGGGGGAAAGCTGGTATTTGGGCAGCGCCACCGACGCCGAAGCCCGCACGCTGGAGATCCCCCTGGATTTCCTGGAGGCGGGGCGCACCTACGTCGCCCACGTCTTTGAAGACGGCGAAGAATCGGACTATCAAAACAACCCCCAAGCCTATCAAATTAACCGCTATTTGATGGCGGGGGAAGATCTCCTGAAAGCGAATCTGGCGCCGTCTGGCGGACAGGCGGTGATTTTGGAGCCGGCGACGCCCGAAGACCTGCGGAGATATCCCCGCTACGGGAATTCTGAGGTCTGAGTGATCGCCCCCCGGATCGGAATGGCGGACCGGAATCACCTTGCCATAAAAACAGCTTTGGGGAATTAAAAATGTTGGCAAAAACCCGGTTTATCCGGCATCCCCGAAGGGTCAGAAACCCGATTTCTCGGATGCCCATCAATTTGAAGCGACCGGGTTTCTGGCGGTATAATTTTTTCAGTCAAATCATTTTAAATTTGAGATTCGATGACGGATGCCAACGTTGAAAATCTAATCATAATCGGTTCCGGTCCAGCCGGGTACACCGCCGCCATCTACGCGGGGCGAGCCAATTTGAAACCCGTCGTTTTTGAAGGATATCAGATGGGGGGGGTTCCGGGCGGACAGTTGATGACCACCACCGAAGTCGAGAATTTTCCCGGCTTTCCCGACGGCATCACCGGCCCCCAATTGATGGAGCGGATGAAGGCCCAGGCGGCTCGGTGGGGGGCCGAATTGATCGCCGAGGATGTCGTCGCCGTCGATCTCTCCCGCCGGCCCTTCACCGTCCGCTCCGAGGAGCGGGAATTGCAAACCCACAGCATCATCATCGCCACCGGGGCCACGGCTAAACGGTTGAACCTGCCCTGCGAAGAGCAATTTTGGAGCCGGGGGATCTCCGCCTGCGCCATCTGCGACGGCGCCAGTCCGTTGTTCAAGGGGGTGGAACTGGCGGTGGTGGGAGGGGGAGACTCCGCGGCCGAAGAGGCGGTTTATCTGACCAAATACGGCAGCCGCGTGCATTTGTTGGTGCGCCGGGACGAACTCCGGGCCAGCAAGGCCATGCAGCAGCGGGTGTTCGAGAACCCGAAAATTACCGTCCACTGGAATACCGAGGCGATCGATGTCTTCGGAAACAGCACAATGAAAATGGAGGGAGTCCGCATCAAAAATAACCGCACCGGGGAGGAGGAGGAGTTGTCCGTGGGGGGGTTATTTTACGCGATCGGCCACACCCCCAACACCGGGATTTTTGAGGGGCACTTGGAGCTCGACGAGGTGGGTTACATTGTCACCCGCCACGGTGGCGTGGAAACCAGCGTGGAGGGGGTCTACGCCGTGGGAGACGTCCAGGACCGGGAGTTTCGTCAGGCGGTGACGGCGGCGGGGAGCGGCTGCATGGGGGCGATGCTGGCGGAGCGGTGGCTGTCGGCCTCCGGGCTGGCTCGGGAATTCAAGCAGGCGGAACCGCCGAAAACGGCAACAGAAGCGCCCCAACAGGCGGAGGCGGCCGATACGGAGGAAACTTACGATCGCGACCTGACGAGACACCGGGGTTCTTATGCGCTGCGGAAACTCTACCACGAGAGCGATCGCCTGATTTTGGTGAAGTACGTTTCGCCCACCTGCGGCCCCTGTCAAGTCCTGAAACCGATTTTGGACAAGGTGATCGACGAATTCGAGGGCAAAATCCACTCCGTCGAGATCGACATCGAACAAGATCCCGACATCGCCCAGAATGCGGGGGTGGTGGGGACTCCGACGGTCCAGTTATTTAAAAATAAGGATCTGGTCCGAGAATTGAAGGGGGTGAAGCAAAAAAGTCAGTATCGGGACGCGATCCAGAGTAACCTGTGAAAGAGTCGCAAAGCTCGAACCTGGCTCCCGATTCCCGATTTTTCCCAAACCATGACTTCGACTAAATCCCGATTTTCTCGATTTTGGACGCGATCCGGTCGGATGGGCGTCTCGGCGTGGATGATGGCGGTCGGAGCGCTGATCACCGTGATTTTTGTCGCGATCGCCCTTTTTTCTCCCCTGTTTCTGGCCTGGGGCTGGATCCAGAGTCCGACGGAATTTCTCGCCAACCCCGTCCACTCGCCACCGGCTCCGCAACACTGGTTCGGGACCGATCGCCAGGGCTACGACATCTTTTCCCGCACTCTATTCGGCACCCAGGTCGCCTGGAAAGTGGTGCTGCTGGCGACGGTGTTGAGTCTGGCGACCGGCGTCCCCCTGGGTCTGGTGAGCGGGTATCTGGGGGGGAAGGCGGACCGGGTGCTACTGTTTTTGATGGATACGATCTACACCCTCCCCGGGCTGCTGCTGTCGATCACGTTGGCCTTCGTGGTGGGGCGGGGGGTGTTCAACGCCGCGATCGCCCTGAGTATCGCCTACATCCCCCAATATTATCGGGTGGTCCGCAACCACACCGTTAGCGTCAAAACGGAATTGTTCGTGGAGGCGGCTCAGGCGATGGGGGCCGACACCTGGACGGTTCTCTCCCGCTACCTGTTCTTGAACGTGATCCGCAGCGTCCCGGTGCTACTGACGCTGAATGCGGCCGACGCCGTGCTGATTTTGGGGGGGTTGGGATTTTTGGGCTTGGGGCTCCCCCCGGAAACCCCCGAATGGGGCCACGACCTGCGGCTGGCCCTGGAGGCCCTGCCGACGGGGATTTGGTGGAGTCCGCTGTTTCCCGGGCTGGCCCTCACCTCGATGGTGATCGGGCTGTCGCTGCTCGGAGAGGGGATAGACGACTGGGTGAACCCCCAACTTCGCAGTCGGGGCGGACGGCAAAAATGATCAATCAATCAATCTCCCGACCATCTATTGTCGGACGGTGTGACGTCAAAAACTTAACTTGATTTAATGTTTGACGGGCTTCCAAATTTTGAGATCTGAGCTACCTTAACAGAAAAGGATGACAGGCCGGAGAACCGAAATTCTCGCACCCATCGGGGACAATTTCCCGCGAGTCGCGAGGGAAGTTCTCCTCCTCAAGCCGGTTTCAGTTTTTCGGGTTCGTCGGGCGGACTCCGAACGGCACTCCTCACGTCTCGAAAATTTCAGCCGGCATTCCCAGAGCCCATTTGAGAGTCGGGAGTTTCGAGTCTTTCGAGTTCCGAGGTTCCCCCGGGAGGAGACCAGAACCGGTGCGATCGCCCGGTTTGTCGCTCAAAACTGTCCGACCCATCTGACCAACTTGATCAGATGAACCGATCGGATCAATTCATCTCGCCCCCGGCTCATCCAATTTGACATGGGTTTGTTAGACTGAGATCCGGGCAACGGCAGACGGTCCGGTCGTGACATTTCCGGGATGCGATCGCCTCCCACCCCACCCCTGTCAATTGCGACTTGATATCGAATCATGCCCTGATCCCAAATGCCGCGCGATCGCGATCGGTTTCACCCGCGAGTGCGACTCCGATGCGGCGACAAATTTTTCCGATGGCGATGAGTTCCATCGCGTCAACCTGCGGATTGGAAAGTGCCGACACTTCCGAAACGAAGCAGGAAGAGAACACCGAAGCCGTCCGGCCTCATGGGGGTACGGGTCACTTCGGATCGATGTCTAAAAACGGTGTATGAAGGAATCCAAACCCAACAAACTCTCGGACAAGCTAACATGGATCGAGTAATCCCCAATTGGAAAACCGATTCATAGAGCTTTCAATGAATTGTAAAACCCCTGCCAATCCGAATCCCTAATGGGGGAGACCGATCGCACACAAGCGGGTCGATGGCGACGGCCGCACTCCGACTAAAAATGACTCAAATCCCCATCCAGCCTTCGGGGCAGCTCGGAGAACGTCCGGGTTTGGGAATCCCCGCCCAATTTTTGTAAAAGAGGCTAAAATCGTTGAGGATTTTGAGGAGTGTCCGCTGCCGTCCCCAGAAAAAGCGGTATTTTTACCCCGCCTGACGGGCGGATCGGGATGAAACGCAAAGTGTCTGCGATCGTCGCACCCGACCCGACGGCAAGACCCAGTGAGGAATTGGCTAAACTATCTACAGACAGATCTGTTCTGTCTCTCGTGATTGATTCTTGAATTGAGGAGCATGAGGAACGCGGCATGATCCAAATCAAAAACGGACTCGCAACCACCATTGAGCCTGAAATGGAAACGCTTGAATTGTCTAACCCCCAATCCGACCGAGATTTGGTTGATAACTTGCTCGAAGCCGGAGACGCTCTCGAAGAGGAATTTGAGGAGTCCCAACCCGACGACGAGGCGGCTAAGGCGGGAAAAATCACCAAATCCCGACGTCGCGCCCAAGCTAAAAAGAAGCACTACACCGAAGATTCGATCCGGCTGTACCTGCAGGAAATCGGCCGCATCCGGCTGCTGCGGGCCGACGAGGAAATCGAACTCGCCCGCAAAATTGCCGACTTGCTCGAATTGGAGCGAATTCGGGAAAAATTGATCGAACACTACCATCGGGAACCGAACGAACAGGAGTGGGCGAGCGCGGTGGACATGAACCTGCCCGAATTCCGCCGCCGCCTGTTTTTCGGCAGGCGGGCCAAGGACAAAATGGTGCAGTCCAACCTGCGGCTGGTGGTGTCCATTGCCAAAAAGTACATGAACCGGGGGTTGTCGTTCCAAGATCTGATTCAAGAAGGCAGCTTGGGCCTGATCCGGGCGGCCGAAAAGTTCGATCACGAGAAGGGTTACAAGTTCAGCACCTACGCGACTTGGTGGATTCGCCAGGCGATCACCCGGGCGATCGCCGATCAGTCCCGCACGATCCGGCTTCCGGTTCACCTCTACGAAACCATCTCCCGGATCAAAAAGACCACTAAACTGTTGTCCCAGGAGATGGGCCGCAAACCCACGGAGGAAGAAATCGCCACCCGCATGGAGATGACCATCGAAAAGCTGCGGTTCATCGCCAAATCCGCCCAACTGCCCATTTCCCTGGAAACCCCCATCGGTAAGGAAGAGGATTCCCGCCTGGGAGACTTCATCGAGTCGGACGGGGAAACCCCCGAAGATCAGGTCTCCAAAAGCTTGCTGCGCGAAGATCTCGAAAGCGTCCTCGACACCCTCAGCCCCCGGGAGCGGGACGTGCTGCGGCTGCGCTACGGACTCGACGACGGGCGGATGAAAACCCTCGAGGAAATCGGCCAGATTTTCAATGTGACGCGGGAGCGAATCCGCCAGATCGAAGCCAAGGCGCTGCGGAAGCTGCGCCACCCCAACCGGAACAGCATTCTCAAGGAATACATCCGCTGACACGAAGGGGATTCGGAGTCCGTTTTCAAAAAAGGGGCGCATCGCGCCGGCATCCTTCTCGGGGCGAGAAGGGCTGGGAAACCTTGAGGATGTCCCAATGGATCCTCAAGGTGGTATAATGGCGCTGCGTTTCAATTTGCTATCTCAATTCCGGCTTTCGGGCCGGGTCGGGTGCTGGCTACACCTCGACTGACGGAGGTGGAGGGATCTGTATATATATCCCCCACCTCCTACATCAAGCCCCAAAAGTGGAGGAGGCCCTGACCGGAGAACAGTTCGATGAGGACGGCGCTGATGAAGCCGACCATCGCCAATCTGCCGTTCCAGTTTTCGGCGCCTGCGGTAAAGCCCCAATTCCAGGCGTTGCGGTTTTGTTCTTCCATGATGTGACTCCTATGTAACAGATGGTGTCGTCTTATTGTAAATTAATGTAACGAAAAATCTTCGGACTCGCAAGGCGATCGCACCCAGATCTGTCCGCGAACGTAGGTAGATTGGCTCGGGGCGGAGCGGGGGTCTGGGGTCGGGGGGCGGGGAGAACTGACGCTCCCCTCGATTCTTCTATCGTTTTGTTAAGAATATGAGTCAAACCGGGTAAAAAAACCGATTAAACCGTTTAATTATTCTCATAAGTTTTAAGTTATTTCAACAAGGTTATCGATTTGTTTCAGCCCTGCTCAAATTCCGAATGTCGTGATAAATCGTCCTTTTTAAGCGGTAGGATGTAGAGATGTAAACATTGAAATTTAATGAAAAACTTGTTATGGGAATCGCTACAGTCAACCCGGCGACAGGAGAGTTGGTCAAATCTTTCGATGCCCTGACAGATGAAGAGATCGAGGTTTGTCTGGAAACGGCGGCAAAAGCGTCGGTTAGTTACCGTTATTTGCCGATGGAAAAAAAATCCGAGTGGATGAACCGGGCGGCCGACATTTTGGAGCGGGATGCGAAACGATTTGCGAAAATCATGACATTGGAGATGGGAAAACCCATCAAAGGCGCGATCGCGGAGGTGAAAAAAAGCGCCTGGGTGTGCCGGTTTTACGCCGAAAAAGCCGCCGAATTTCTGGCGGATCTCCCAGCCGAAAGCGACGCGAGTCGCAGCTTCGTGCGCTACCAACCCATCGGCCCGGTGCTCGCGGTGATGCCCTGGAACTTCCCCTTCTGGCAGGTGTTCCGCTTCGCGGCGCCGGCGCTGATGGCAGGGAACGTGGGGTTACTCAAACACGCCTCCAACGTGCCCCAGTGCGCCCTGGCGGTGGCGGAAATCTTCCGGGAGGCGGGATTTCCCGAGGGCGCGTTCCAAACCCTGCTGGTGGGGGCGAGTCAGGTGGCTCAAATTGTCGCCGACGATCGCATCAAGGCCGCGACCCTGACGGGGAGCGAACCGGCCGGCGCCAGTTTGGCGGCTCAAGCGGGTAAAAATCTGAAAAAAACGGTGCTAGAATTGGGGGGGAGCGATCCATTCATCGTTTTGGAAAGTGCCGATCTCGAGGCGGCGGTGGAGACGGCGGTGACGGCCCGAATGCTGAACAACGGCCAGTCCTGCATTGCTGCCAAACGGTTCATTCTTGACGAGGCGATCGCCGGAGAATTTCAACAAAAGTTGGTCGAGAAATTTCAGGCGCTGAAAGTGGGCGATCCGATGCTGCCGGATACGGATGTCGGACCCCTGGCGACGCCGGGAATTCTCGAAGATATTGACAAACAGGTGCAAGCTTGCCGAGCCAAAGGTGCGAAGGCGCTCACGGGGGGTCAGCGGCTCTCCGACCGCCCGGGAAATTTCTATCCGCCGACGATTTTAGCCGACATTCCCCGGGGAACTCCGGCCTACGAGGAGGAATTTTTCGGTCCGGTGGCGCTGCTGTTCCGGGTTCGGGGCATCGACGAGGCGATCGAACTGGCGAACAGCACATCTTTCGGTTTGGGCGCAAGTGCATGGACGACAGACGCGGCCGAGCAGGATCGCTTAACCTTGGAGTTGGAAGCCGGGGCCGTCTTTATCAACGGTTTGGTGAAGTCCGATCCGCGGCTTCCCTTTGGCGGCATCAAACGCTCCGGCTACGGGCGCGAGTTGAGCATCCAAGGCATTCACGAGTTTGTCAACGTTAAAACCGTCTGGATTAAATAATGGGGACGCCAAATTAGAAGTTCAACCTTCAATCGTCAACCCGGGGAAGAGAGAGCCAGCCACTCTCTTTGAACCCATATTTTTCGATTGAAATCGACCGGTTTTAACTCCCGAAGTTCGCTGAACTTCTAAGGATAACTCTCCACTTTTTTAAATCACTTTTTCTAACTGAAAACGTACCACATGAATACAGCCGAACTCTTGGTCAAGTGCCTCGAAAATGAAGGGGTACAATATGTCTTCGGACTGCCCGGGGAAGAGAATATGGACATTCTCGAAGCCCTGAAGGAGTCCTCCATCCAATTTATCACCACCCGGCACGAACAGGGCGCCGCCTTCATGGCGGACGTCTACGGACGCCTGACCGGAAAGGCGGGGGTCTGCCTGTCCACCTTGGGACCGGGTGCCACCAACCTGATGACGGGGGTGGCCGACGCCAACTTGGACGGTGCCCCTCTGGTGGCGATTACGGGCCAGGTGGGGACGGACCGGATGCACATCGAATCCCACCAGTATCTAGATTTGGTGGCGATGTTCTCACCGGTGACGAAATGGAACGCCCAAATCGTGCGGCCGAGCATCACGCCGGAAATCGTCCGCAAGGCGTTTAAATTGGCGCAGACGGAGAAGCCGGGGGCGGTGCACATCGATCTGCCGGAAAATATCGCCAGTATGCCCGTGGAGGGGAAACCCCTGGAACGGGATCGGCGGGAAAAAAGTTATTCGGCTTACCACAGTATGAACGAGGCCGCGATCGCCATCTCGAAGGCGGTCAACCCGATCATTTTGGTGGGTAACGGGGCCCTACGGGCGAATGCCAGCGAGGCGGTGACGGAATTTGCCACCCAACTCAATATTCCGGTGGCTAATACGTTCATGGGTAAGGGGGCGATACCCTACACCCACCCGCTGTCCCTGTGGACGACGGGGCTGCAACAGCGGGATTTCATCAGTTGCGCTTTTGATAAGGCGGATTTGGTGATCGCGATCGGCTACGATCTGATCGAGTATTCGCCCAAGAAGTGGAACCCCCACGGCAAGATCCCGGTCATCCACGTCGGCGCCAACGCGGCAGAAATTGACAGCAGCTACATCCCGATCGCTGAAATTGTTGGTGATATCTCGGATTCGCTTTACGAGATCCTGCGCCGGTCCGATCGCACCGGGAAACCCGACCCCTACGGCATCAAGATGCGGTCGGATATCCGCCAAGATTACGAGCGCTACGCCACGGACGACGGCTACCCGATCAAACCCCAAAAGATCATCTACGATCTGCGGCAGGTGATGGGTCCGGAGGATATCGTCATTTCCGACGTGGGCGCCCACAAAATGTGGATGGCGCGGCACTACCACAGCGATCGCCCCAACACCTGCCTGATCTCCAACGGGTTCGCGGCGATGGGGATTTCCATTCCCGGCGCGATCGCGGCGAAGCTCGTCCATCCGGAGCTGAAAGTGGTCGCCGTCACCGGCGACGGCGGCTTCATGATGAACTCTCAGGAGCTCGAAACGGCCCTGCGAGTCGGGACGCCCTTCGTCACCCTCATTTTCAACGACGGCGGCTACGGCCTGATCGAATGGAAGCAGGAAGATCAGTTCGGTTCGGCTTCATTTATTAAATTCAGCAACCCGGATTTTGTCAAGTTCGCCGAAAGTATGGGTCTGAAAGGATACCGGATCGAGGCGGCGACCGATTTGGTTCCCGTCCTCAAAGAAGCCCTGGCGCAAGACGTTCCGGCGGTGATCGACTGTCCCGTTGACTACCGGGAAAATGCCCGCTTCAGCCAACGCGCAGGGGGACTTTGCTGCCCCATTTAAAGGTGGTTTGAAAGCGTTCTAAAGCCCCGCTTTTCTCTTTAGATGACTCAACAATTATTTGGACAGGTCGGCTATGGCAAACCTGTCCTTTTTCTATAGCAGTTGTCTATCTGTTTCGATACGTTTCGATCCCCCATTATCCCCCCTGATCTCCTCCCTTACAAAGGGCCCGGCTGTTTCATTCTCCCCGAAAAATGGCGGAGGGAGCGGAGGGAGCAGAGGGAGCGGAAGGAGCGGAAGGAGGATTTTTCGGAATAAAAAGGTGTTTTTAACCGGAAAAAAACCTTCGTCCATCGATTGGGTATTTGACCGAATTTGAGATCAATTGCGATCGCTCAAATCCGCGTCCACCGCGCCGCCGGGATTGTGGGCGATCGTCATCTGCCGGTTGGGCAGATCCGAACCCTGTTCGGCATCCTGGGGAACCTCCGCCTCTTCTTCGGAATGTTTGAATTTTTGTTCGAGTTCAACGGCGGGTTGAGTTTGATTTTCGGGTCGTTCAAAATTCTGTTTGTCGGAACTCATGTCAATTCTCCTATTTGCTCTTGTTTTTAGTGTGGAACTCAAATCAAAATTTGACATCCTGCTAAAGCTAGACATCAACCGAAACGGCCGCTCACATATTTTTGAGTCGCCTCTTCTTCGGGATTGTCAAAAATCTTGTCGGTGTCGTCGTATTCCACCAAATAACCGAACCGACTTCCGGACTCCTGTTCCCGGGCGTTAAAAAATGCCGTCAAATCCGCGACCCGCGCAGCCTGCTGCATATTGTGGGTGACGATAATTACCGTGTATTTTCCCTTCAATTCGTGGATCAAATCTTCCACCTGTTCCGTCGAAACCGGGTCCAGAGAAGAACAGGGTTCGTCCATCAAAATCACGTCCGGCTTGAGTGCCACGGCCCGGGCGATACAGAGGCGCTGCTTTTGTCCGCCAGATAAAGATAAACCGTTTTCTCTGAGTTTATCTTTGACCTCGCCCCACAGTGCCGCCTGCTTGAGAGAATTTTCCACCAACTCATCCATATCACCGGAATACTTGTTGATGCGGGCACCGTAGGCAATATTTTCGTAAATGGATTTGGGAAACGGATTCGGCTTTTGAAAGACCATCCCAATTTGACGGCGAACTTTTACCGCATCTACTTTGGGATCGTACAAATTTTTACCTTTGTAAGAGAGTCGCCCTTCCAGACTAAAACTTTCGATCAGATCGTTGAGACGATTGAAGCAGCGAATCAAGGTACTTTTGCCGCAACCGGAGGGACCGATCAGGGCCGTAATCTGATTTTTTGGGATTTCCATGTTGACATCTTTCAACGCCAACGCTTCCCCGTAATAGACGCTCACATTTTCGACATTCAGGAGGCTTGTATTTGAAGAATTGTCAGATGCCATTGTATTCACCTTATCGATTATCTAAACTATTGCCGCCATCAATATTGCTGTTTTTTGGTCATCCACCGGGAGAGAATGCTGGCAATCAGCACCAACAACACCAGAATCAGAGATGCGGCCCAAGCCAATTCCTGCTGGTTGTCAAATGCGGAGGTGGCAAAGTTAAAAACCACCACCGAAAGGGCGGGGATCGTTTCATCAAAAACGCCGTCGGGCCAGTAGGGGGAATACAGCACCGTAAAAATCAGCGGTGCGGTCTCTCCGGCGGCCCTCGCGAGGGCGAGGGTGGTGCCCGTAATGACGGCGGGGAGAGCGGCGGGAAGTACGATTTGTAGGACGGTGTGAAAGCTGGAGGCACCCACCCCGACGGACGCCCAGCGCACTTCCTGGGGGACGATTTGCAGGGCTTCGTCGGTGGTTCGCACGACGATGGGAAGCATCAAAATTGCCAGGGCGATTCCACCGGCAAATGCCGAGAATTTTCCCATCGTCAAAACGATGACAGTGTAGGCGAAAATTCCCACGATAATGGACGGAACGCCGCTCAAAACGTTCGTGAAAAAACGAATCCACTTGGCAATCTTTTTGGAACTGAATTCGGACAGGTAAATTCCGGCAGCGATGCCGAATGGGATGCTGACGACTGCCGCGATCGCCACCAATAACAGCGTCCCCGCGATCGCCGATCCGATGCCGCCACCGGATTCCATCGCGGCGGGAGGAATGCCCGTCAATAAGTCAAAATTCAGGCGGCTCAATCCCTTGATGGTGACGTAGGCGATCACCAAAAATAGGGGCAAAATTGCGATTCCCAGGAGGAGAAACGCCACCGTCGTTAGGATGCGATCGATGAGGGTTCGCGCTTCCAAACCCGACGTTTCGATATCGCGATCGCCGAAATTTTCGAGTTGCTGTGATGTCATCGTAAAACCCCATTGCTTGAACGTTAAAAAGTCAGTATTTTTTGACCTGCTGCACGATCCACTCTGCCATCACATTGACGACCAAAGTGATCAAAAATAAGATGAGTGCCGCGTACATCAGCGCCGCTTCTTGCAGTTCGCTCGCTTCCCGAAATTGGCTGGCAATTAAGGAGGCGATCGTGTTGGCGGGGGCGAGGATGGACAGACTCAAATCGTTGCTATTTCCGATTACCAACGTCACGGCCATCGTTTCCCCCAAAGCACGTCCGAGCCCCAACATAATGCCCCCGACGATGCCGGAAAAAGCGGCGGGTAAAAGAACGCTAAAAATGGTCTGCCAGCGGGTGGAACCGACGCCGTAGGAAGCCCCCCGCAATTCCGGGGGAAGGGAGGCGAGGGAGTCCCGAGAAATGGCGGTGATAATTGGCAAGATCATGATGGCGAGAATCACCCCCGCCGGAAGCATTCCGGGGCCTTTGGGTTGGGTGCTGAACAGGGGTATCCATCCGAGGGTTTTGTGCAGCCATCCGCCGATATCGGTGAGGACGGGAATCAGGACGTAAATCCCCCACAATCCGTAGACGACGCTGGGAATTGCCGCCAACAGTTTGACCAAAAATGTCAGCACCGTCCGCACGGAAGCGGGGAGGAAATTCTCGCTCAAAACGATCGCGGTTCCGATGGCGATGGGGACGGCAATTAACAGGGCAATTAAAGAGCTGATTACCGTCCCGTACATCATGGGAAGCACGCCGTAATCGCGCTCCGGCGGATTCCAAGCGCTCGAACCCAGGAATCCCCAGCCGAATTTTTGGATGGCGGGAACAGCCGCCAAACCCACTTGAATCACCATCCAAAAGAGAAGTGCGGCGACTCCGAAGGCGAGGATTCGGGTCGTCCAGATAAAACTGCGATCGAAAAATAATTCTAAACTCGAGCGATCGGGCGCCGAAGTTGGTGCATCTTGAGTAGAAGAAGTCATAAAATTGATTGATGATGTCGAGTCAAAACTGACACTACAACTCTACAAAATGACTGACTTTCTGCCGTCCGTCAGGGGATAGATTTTAAAGTTTATCTATTTTGTGAGATGATCTAACCCAAGTTTGAAATCTAATAAAAACGGCGATTTTTTTGGAAAAATTAACCTAAATTTATGCTCTTATTAATCTTTTATTAACCGGAGCTTGGTATGATTGGGGGTTAGATCAATAATTTTTTCTCGTATCGAATAGCTTTCGTATATACTGTTACATAATTGGTCAACCCCTTCGACTGGAAAATTTTTGTCGCCTTCCCGAGCGTCAGCGGAGCGTCCTTCTGGCTAAATTGCTGATCGAATCGACCGCCACCGTCAACCCGACAAAAATGGTCAGAGTTCCCAAAAGTCCGCCGTAGTTGAAGCTGCTGAGTTGTTCCGCCAGCAAGCGTCCCAGTCCCCCCGCCCCGACCAACCCGACGATCGCCGTCGAACGGATGCACACTTCCCAGCGGTAGAGGATGTACGCCAAGAAACTGGGGAGGGTGCGGGGGAGAATGCCGTAGAGAAACACTTTCGGGCCGTCCGCACCGAGGGAGGCGAGGGCTCGCAAGGGAGGCTGTTCCAAATTTTCGGTTACTTCCGCCATCAGCCGCCCCAAAATGCCCAAATTGTGCAATCCGAGGGCGATCGCGCCGGGTAAAATTCCGGGGAATAATATAAATAGAAAAATCAGCGCCCAAATCGGTTCGGGAACCGCCCGAGAAAATAACAAAACGAAGCGATTCACAATTAAAACTATCCATCCCCAACTCAATTTCGAGTCGGATTTGGAGGCGATGGGGTCGAGAATTCCGCCGGGAAGTAATAAATTATTGCTGGCTAAGAATGAAAGTAAAATCCCCCCAAATCCCGCCAATGTCATCGCCAGAATCGACATCGCCACGGTTTGTTTTGACAAAGTGAAGAGTTGAGACAAATCGCCGAATTGGGGTGGAAAGGCATCGTCCAAGATTCCCCCCAACAGGTCGAAGGTGCGGGGCGACCACAATTTTCCATAGTCGGCGTCGATGTAGATAAAAGAAAAGACAATCAAAATGATGGCGAAAATCGCCGAAAACTGCGGGAATGAAATGCGGCGGTGTGTCGAAATTTGGGAGTTGGGAGAGGGCGATCGCGATCCCCCCCCAGCCCCCCCTTGGGAAGAAGGGGGGGAGTCTGATCCCCCCCCAGCCCCCCCTTGGGAAGAAGGGGGGGAGTCTGAAGGCAAGTTCAAATCCAGGCGGGAGGGTGCGCCCAATTCGTGCCGCAGTCGGGCGCTCCAAATGTCCGTCAATCCCGTCAAAATCAATAGGGCGATCAACAGCGTCCAAACCTGTTCGTAACGCAGGGCTTGCAGACTCAATAAAATCTCGTAACCCAACCCCCCCGCGCCGATGGTACCCAACACGGCTGCCGAACGGATCGAACATTCCAGCCGATAGAATGTGTAGGATAAAAGGTTGAGAAATGCTTGGGGGAATATCGTATAAAGAAACGCTTTGGCGGGGGAAACGCCACTATTTAAAACGGCAAATAAAGCATTTCGGGGTGTTTCGTCCAAAATATCCGAAAAAACCTTGGCAACGATCGCGCCGAACGGAAGGGCGATCGCGACCACGGCCACCAGCGGATCGAGTCCGAAAATATTGACAAAAAAGACCCCCCACAACGCCTCGTGAATGGAACGGGGAAAAGCCAGAATTGCCCGCCAGAATATCCGGGGCGATCGCGCACTTTGGGGATGGACGGATTTCCACCAAATCTCGGAGGAAAATAAACCCAAAAACGTCCCGAAAAACACACTTAAAAACGTGCCGCAGACCGCAAAACTCATCGTTTTTAAGGTCGCATTTAGAGTCAGTTGGAGAAATTCCGGACTCAAATCGGGGGAAACTGCGGCGGTCAGAAATTGCCACACCAGCGTCATGCCGCCGGGATTCACCAATTCCCCGCTAAAAATTCCCGCCACTTGCAGCGACCAAACCAGGGAAACGATAAAAACAGTTCCCCAGAATAAATGCCAATTCAGGAGAGAAGGACGTTTAATATTCGCCGGTTTCAACATGAATCAATTCTGGCAAATCTGGTTGTGTCCCCAAAGCGATCGGGCGCAAGCCAGGGGCCCCTACAAGTAAAATTTTGGCGATCACATTTTTTTGTATTCCAGAGGTTCGCAAAAGGGCTGAACTCCCGTTTTTAAAACGTAAATGACGACCGGAGTTACCAACAATTCCGGACATTGATTTAATTCCATCAAATGGGCGACTATCGGGGCGATATTTCCCCGCAATAAATCTTCCCGGTAGGTTTCGTCGCAAAGGGTGACGCGATACCGCTTCGCCAAACCGTCCAGCCAATTTTCTGAAGTGGTGGGAGATTGCCCCACATGAATCGCCATCGAGATCGCGGCATCTTCGAGATCTCCCTCGCAATCCTCAATGTTATCCAACGCTTCCAAAGCGGCGGAATATTCCGCCAACTGGGAACGGAACTGGGCGATTTCCTGGGAAGTTAGAATGATATCAGACATGGATTTTATCAAACAAATTAAGAATCAGAAACCCGATCGCGATCGAACCAAGTTGTCAGGGCGATCGCCAGCGCATCGGCGGCATCGTCCGGCTTCGGAATCGCCTCCAAATTTAACTCCCTCGCGACGGCTTCTTGAACTTCATATTTTTGGGCATTTCCGTAACCCGTCAACGCCTGTTTCACCTGTGCCGGAGTAAACTCAAATAGGGGGAGATGTCGCTGCGCCAAAACCAACAATAACACCCCCCTCGCCTGGGCGACAGAAATGGTATTTCCCATGCG
This sequence comes from Lyngbya sp. CCY1209, assembly GCF_035615495.1. Lineage (GTDB taxonomy): Bacteria > Cyanobacteriota > Cyanobacteriia > Cyanobacteriales > Microcoleaceae > Limnospira. The sequence goes on from NZ_JAJENU010000463.1 coordinate 17,368, forward strand.
ATAAAAAAACAGTTTTTCCACTCCGACAATATCCGGTTTCCACTGGTCGAGTAGGGTGTGTACATCCCCGTAAATCGTTTCCAGGCGATCGCCGAGGGATTGGCCGGGAGATGTCTGAATGGCGCCGAAATCGATCGCACATTCCGACGCTTCCCCAATGCCATTTTCCGGGGTCCGACATTCGATTACCCCGAACCCCAGCGTCGCCAATCCCGGGTCAAATCCGATAATACGAGCGATCATAATTCCACCCGCGTCGCAGGGGCATCCTGCCGGTGATAACGATTAATTGTCCTCCGGTTCCGGCAACCCGAACACCTGGCGGAAAACCTTCTGCACTTTCGACCCCGAATCGATGGATTCCAGGGGATCTTTCCGCAGTCGGTGGCGTAGGCACAGCGTGATCACGCGGCTGATATCATCGACGGTGACTTCCGTATGTCCCTCCAACGCAGCCAGGGCTTTTGCCGCCCGGTTGGTGACGATATCTCCCCGCAGTCCATCCACGTCCAATTCCGAACAAACTTGGGAAATTTTCACCCGCAGATCGTAATCCATTTCCACGGAAGACAATCGCTCTTGGGCGTCAACAATCCTTTGCTGAAGTTCCTCCTGGGATATTTTATACTCTTCTAAAAAGTGGGGCGGATTTTGGTCGAAAGCGGTGCGCTGTTCCACAATTTGCACCCGCAGATTGGGTTCTTTCACCGTGCGGATTTCGGCGTGCATCCCGAAACGGTCCAGCAGTTGGGGGCGCAATTCCCCTTCCTCCGGGTTCCCCGAACCCACCAACACGAACCGGGCCGGGTGGCGGATGGAAATGCCCTCCCGTTCCACCGTGTTCCAACCGCTGGCCGCGGAGTCGAGGAGGACGTCCACCAGGTGATCGTCGAGGAGGTTGACTTCATCGACGTAGAGAATGCCGCGGTTTGCTTTAGCCAGAAGTCCCGGTTCAAAGGCTTTCACGCCCTCGGCCAGGGCTTTTTCGATGTCGATCGTACCGCAGACCCGATCTTCCGTGGCGCCGAGGGGCAGGTCGATCATTTGCACTTTGCGGCGGATGACGGGGAGGGCTTCCGACAGGTTCACCCGTTCCCGCACCCCGTCGCTCATCAGTTCCGGGTCTTTGGGGTCGCTGTTGAAGGGGTCGTCGGCGACGATTTCGATTTCGGGCAGCAGGTCCGCCAACGCCCGGATGGTGGTGGATTTGCCCGTGCCGCGATCGCCCATGATCATCACGCCGCCGATCTTGGGGTCGATCACGTTGAGGAGGAGGGCCAGTTTCATTTCCTCCTGGCCGACGATCGCCGTAAACGGGAATACGGGGCGACGTCCAGCAATTGTGGCTTTGGGTGTATCAGTGGTGACGGCAGTTGGACTCACAATTAATTCTCTGTTTCCGGTGTACCGTATTTTATTGTTGCACATCGGGGCGATCGTATCCCCCTAAATCCCCCTTTGTCAGGGGGACTTTCAGATGTCGGTCGGTTTGAGAAGCGATCGCATCCCCCTAAATCCCCCTTTGTAAGGGGGACTTTGAGAAGTCGGTGGGTTTGAGAAGCGATCGCATCCCCCTAAATCCCCCTTTGTAAGGGGGACTTTGAGAGGTCGGCTGGTTTGAGAAGCG
>NZ_JAJENU010000464.1:0-329 GCF_035615495.1 Lyngbya sp. CCY1209
CATCGACGTATGACGGAAATTGGGTCTACTGGGCAACGAGGAGAGGGAAATCACCAGAAATCTCAAACCGAGAAGCCAAACTGCTGAAAAACCAGAAAGGCAAATGCAAATGGTGCGGACAGCACTTCACTATCGAAGACCAAGTGGAGACCGACCATATAATCCCTAGAAGCTTAGGCGGAAAGGATGATTACAAGAACCTCCAATTGCTGCACCGCCACTGTCACGATGCCAAGACTGCCATAGATGGTATAGTCAAAGCAAGAGTCGTACTCATGACAACGAGACGACTGAACTAGGAGCCGTGTGAGGTGAAAGTCTCATGCACG
>NZ_JAJENU010000465.1:0-284 GCF_035615495.1 Lyngbya sp. CCY1209
ATGTCGAAGGTGTAGGTGATGTTGTCGGCGGTTTGCAGGTTGTCGGCGCTGCCGTTGTTGATGGTGATATCTGATACCTCGAACCCGCTGACGGCTTCGCCGAAGGTGGCTGTCACGGTGAAGGGGGCGTTGATTGTTGCCTCGGCGTCGGTGGTTAGGGTGACATCGGGGGCGGTGACATCGTAGGTGCGGGTCAACCCGGCCGCGGCGGTGTTATCGTTTCCGGCGATATCCGCTGCCACATTAGCCGCGATATCCACGGTCACTTCCCCATCGGCGTCGGG
>NZ_JAJENU010000466.1:0-1490 GCF_035615495.1 Lyngbya sp. CCY1209
GAGAGTTCCGACCTCATTTAGTATCGTGTGATACTAAACTTGGAACATACAGACAGTTATAAGGCTGGTCAGGGGTGTGCCCCTTATATTCATCTGAGGGGATGAAAGCCATACCAGGAAGTTATTTCGGGCATTTCAGCCTTATTTCGTTCCTGAACGAATCGCACCGTGCCAAAGATTGTATCACGGCGATCGCGTCGGGCGAGGAGTTTCCCGGCGAGCCGGCAAAGTTTAAAATCATCTTAAGGTCAGCCGGTGGGGGCGACCGGTTTTTCGGGCGGCGGGGGTCCGGCGCCGAGAATGTTGGGGATCTCGGCCCGGTGCACTTTTCGATCGCCAAAGTTGCGTGTTACCATTCATACTCGATTGAATTCGTGATGAATGATGTCCCATTTCAAGTCCCTATACGGTGAGTTAGGAATGGCTGATGGCTCTTCAAGCGGGTTTGGTCTCGAATTGTCTTAATACAACCAAAGTGTGAAATCGAAGCGAATGGGTCCGGCTACGGGGTTCATAGGAGGGTGTATTTTTACCGTCATGGCGGCTTTCGTGCTCCTGTTGGCGTGGTTGGTCTTCGGCGACCAGTCATCGGCGCAAAAGCAGTCCTCTCCCACGGATTTTTCCTATGGGATTCTTCCTCCTCCGCCCAACTCGTCGGAGCAACCTTACGGGACAATTCCACTTCCCTCCCTCCCTGTGCCATCCCCCCTCAATCAAGGTGAGTCCAATTCGGATTCTCAATTTCAAAATCAACTCGAACGCCAACAGACGACAACCCAGCAACTGACCACCCAACTCGAACGGCATCGGGTTCAGATCGAGCAACTGACCAGCCAGGTCGAACGGCATCGGCTGCAAATTGAAAGCGTCACCGGCCAACTGGAACAGCAGCGGCTCAGAAACGAACAGTTGATGATGCAGTTGCAAGAGCAGCAGCGTCTGATCGGCACTCTGACGGTCGATCAGGGACGCCTGTCCCAACAATCCCATGCCGGTGTCGGCGGGCTGCAAAGTGCGCTGCTGTGGTTTCTGGTGGGAATTATTCTAGCCGTCATCATCGGCGGCAGCATTTTTGCGGTGGGGTTGGTGGTGATGCTCACCCAATCTGGCCGACGTTCCGAGCTCAAACGCTATCCCATTCAACCCATCGACATCTGGCCCTATCGGATCGAGGAAGAACCCGCCGAGTTTTTGCCTCCTCAAATGCGATCGCGCCGTCCCCGTTAAGATCGGAACCCAAATCACGGGACTCTCAAAATGGGGAATCTGAGACCGTCTGCCGGACAATCTTCCCGATGGAACCCTTTGGCTCGGGGGGCGCGGGTGGCGTTTGCGGTACAAGTCTCCGGAATGGGGCTGACCTATCTCGTCCACCTACTGCTGGCCCGCCGGATGGGGACGGCGGAATTCGGCATTTACAAAAGTAGCAACAACTTTAGGATTTTCTCTTAAAGGAGTTGGTAGAGGCACATTGACTATGCCTTTAAGAG
>NZ_JAJENU010000467.1:0-4197 GCF_035615495.1 Lyngbya sp. CCY1209
GAGAGTTCCGACCTCATTTAGTATCGTGTGATACTAAACTTGGAACATACAGACAGTTATAAGGCTGGTCAGGGGTGCGTCCCTTATCTCCATCCAAGGGGATGGAAGCCTTACCGGGAGGCTATTTCAGGCATTTCAGCCTTATTTCACTCCCGAACGAATCGCACAATGCCGATAATTATACCGAACGGGGCGATCGCCACCATCGATCTTAATAAAAATTTTGTCTCTTTTTCCCAATAATTAAGATTGTTTAATTTTTATCAAGAATGATGAAACTGACCGGCCCTGTCCCCCGGGGTGGCAGGAATCGGGAAAACATCAATAATTATCAATTATCAATTATTATCGATCCCGCATCTCCATCGCCTGTTCCTGGGCCTCCCGGAGCTGTCGCTGCAGCTCCTGGGTGGCCCGATCTTGCCGTTCGTCTAGGTCCTGTTGCTGTTCGAGGACGTTCTCGAAACGCCGCTGTTGATTGCGAAGTTGGTTATTGAGGGCGGCGGCGGTCTGGTTTTGCTGGCGGTCGATCGCCGCCTGGGTGTTGACGTAATTCTGAAAGTCCTGCCGTTGTTGCTGAACTTGGGCACCCAAATTGGCGATCGCGTCGGCCACGTTTGTCCCCCCCGCCCCGCCGACCACCAGGGCTGCGGCGGTCAAAGTCCCCGTCACGCCGACGTTGGGGGTGAGGATGTCAATTTTGCCGGTGCGATCGTCGATGCGGATGCGCTGGCCCCCGGAAGTGGCGATCTCGATGCTGCGATCGCTGTCGTTGAGGCGGATTTCGTGGCCCCCGCCGGTGCGGATATACACCCCCTCCTGACTCTGGCGGTTTCGGTCCTCCTCGACGAACTGAATTTGGTGGCCTGCGGGGGTGGCGAAGCTCCGCAGACGCACTTTCCCCGTCCTCGAAATCGTCTCCTCCACCCCATCCGGGGGCTTATCTTGGCCGTTCCACACCCCGCCGATGACGTAGGGCCGATGGATGTCCCCGTGTTCAAAGGCCACCAGCACCTCGTCGTTGATTTCCGGCAAACAGTAAAAGCCCCGGTCCGGGCCAGCACCGACGCCCACCACCCGGGCCCAGGCGCTGGCGTGGGCGCTGCCGTCGGGTTCCGGGGTGAGGGTGGGAAATTTGACTCGCACCCGGCCGAGTCCTTCCGGGTCGTCGTTGTGGGTGACAATGCCGACGAGGTGGGTTTGACCCGGTTTGAGGGCGGTTTGGGGCGAAAGGGTGTGGAAAATTGAGCCGCCCCGCAGCCCCCGGACGGCGAATTCGGTGGTGTACCTGCCCTCCTGGTACAGGTGGCGGGTTTCGGTGATGTAGTAGCGGCCCCCGTAGCGCCCCATGTCGGTCAGTTCCACCACTTTTCCGACCCGAATTTGGGGGTTTCCCGGGGCCTGGGAGTCGGCCTGGATGAATTCTCCCCCGAGTTCGTCGTAGAGGGCCTGGGCCATGCGATCGGCCTCTTTGGGGCTCGAAACCGGCTTATCCACCACTATCAGTTTGGGTGGGGGGCAGTTGCTGCCGAAGTTGGGGGCCGTGAAGCCGCCGTTCGGAGACGGCCGCGGCGAATTGCCTTCGACGCGGGTGATGGTTTCGTCCCGGTCGGCGACGGAGACGATCGGCTGTTTTCGATGGTAATCCCAGCCGTGCACTTCCACCGATTTGACCTGTTCGGCACTGGTGACGCGGACGCGAAATGTTTCAAAGTCCGTCAGCCATTTGAGTTTTAAAATATCTCCGGCTCGGGGTTTGCGAAAGAACAGTTTTCCGTCTTGGACGAACAGTTCAAATCCGATCCGGGCGGCTCTTTCTCGCAGGAATTCCATATTGGTTTGGTTTTCCTGGAAAATGTAGGCTTTTTTTTCCTCGCTGGGGTCGATTGTACCCCGGTCGATGCCCACTTCCCGGGCAATTTTGGCGACGATATCGCTGTCGGTATAATCTTGAAATGAACGGTTGTAGCGTCCCCGGTGCAGGCGGTGGGATATGTCGTAGCCGCGGACGACGATGGGCGCCCGTGTGTCGCTGGTGAAGTGGGTTTCGATGGCGGTAATTTCCCCTTCGATAATGTAGTCTTGGCGATCGCGATCGAATTCTGGAGAATCTGTCGTGCTCCCCTGAAAACCGATCTTCACTTTTTTGCCAATTTGCAGCAGCGGATCGTGTTGCCAGGTTTCGCTTTCGTCATCTACGGGAACGAAGGGGTTATTGATGACTAATGTGAACATCCCCGGCAGGTGCAGGCTTTCTTCGACCGAAATTTGAATCAGGTCGTTTATCAAAGCCGACAGGGACGATGAACTGGCGCCTTCGATTTGCAGGAGGGGACTGGAAACGTAGAGACTGCGATCGCTTGCCATGACTCACAATAATTCTGATTCTAGGATTTTTTGAGAATTTTACGACGTTCGCTGAAGCTGCGATCGGCGACCCCCAGATCGACTTCTTTGAGTTTCAGGGTGACTCGGGCGCGTACCGGCGTGCCGTCCGGCTTGAACATCGTCAATTTGTAATCCAAACTTTCCACCATGCAGCGCATATAATTTTTGTCGCCCCAAATCAAATAATACACCGGAGGGCGTCGCAATTCTAGGGCCTGGGATTCGATATCTCCGCCACCATATTCGGCCAATTCCATGACATCAAAATCGATATCACCCAGGCTTTTTGTAAGGCTCGAAACCCCGGTCGAAATGAAAGTATTGGTCACATCGGCTTTGACCATCCTCTCGCTGTACCCGCCTTCTTCTTTAAACGGATCTTTGAAGGAACTGAAGTCAACGGAATCCAGGATGGGCTTAATTTTATTCAATACATTTTCGCCCGTTTCGTAGGTGTCGAATACCAGGTCGGTTAGGGTCATTTGGTAGGGTTCAACAAAACCAAAGTTGACTTTCGGCAAGCCTCGGCTCGTCCGCGCCCCTTTGATATCTTCGATGGAAACGGAACGACTCAACTGGAGGTCGGTGGGGTTAAATTGAAAGCGGATAATATTGGCACTTTCTCCGCTTCTGGGAATCAGAGCCGCTTTGACAAGTTTTCCACTTTTGAACCCCCAACGTTGATAAAGAGCACTAGCCGCAGACTCTTTCTTTCTCTCCAGAGACAAATAATCGGTATCTCTAGTTTTATCGTATATGGCAGCTCCTTTTAGCAATGCGATATCGGCTACACTGGTTACTATCTCTTTGCCTGCCTCCTTCGCCGAACTGGTTTTCGTCATAATTTTCCTCCTTTATTAAGGATGAATACATTCCAAATTTATTCTAGCATTTTATATTTAATTTTGGTCTTTTTTTTACTTTTCTTTATATTTGGGGGTGGCTAAAATGGCTCCCATCACCAAGGAAGACGGCGAGAGTTGGGCACCGAGCCATATCGCTCCCGTTCGATTTGAAGTCTCTGGCAAATTGAGGCATATATTTCTCGGGCTAGTGCTTCCAGGTGTTCGGACGTCACGACTTGTTCTTTTTCTTCCTGTTTTTTCTCCTTCTCGGGTTCTTGGCTCGATGGTTGGGTGCTAATATGTTCTTCCAGTTCGTCCAAGTCTCGCCGTCCAAGCGGTTGAATCTTATGACCTTTTTCCGGGGATATTTTTTCTTTTAAAATCGCCCGATTTTCGATGGTTTTTTCCATCAAATTTCGGGTGGCAATCGGTTTGTTATAGAACTGAGAAGACATGATTTTTCCTTTGGCACTAACCTGGGTGCTATCGGGCAAATATTCACTTTTTGGTTTGGAAAATTTTGGTGGCATTGATTGACGATTTTCAAGACTCGATTGAAATGTCATCAATTCTTCAATATTATCTCCGGACTTGGGGACAACGCCAACGGGTTTCTGTTTCTGACGTTCTGGACTGAAATTAGAAGAATTTAAAAATTGATTTCTTTGATTTTTATTATTTTTAAATGCACTGATATTTACATCACTTTTTAAGGTTTTTATGACTCGTTGAATCTCCGGCAAACTGCCATCAGACAACATTTCTCTAACCGTCAGATTGGGATGGGTAACGGATTTCCTTTGAATTGGGGAGGATTCAGGAGGAGTGATCGCATCTGTTATCGTTTCCGAAGCCAAAGTTTCTGGCTGTCTCGGAATTGGGGAAGATTCGGATTCTCGCTGAATTGGGGATGAGTCGGGAGATGCGATCGCATCTGTTATCGTTTCCGAAGCCGAAGTTTCTG
>NZ_JAJENU010000468.1:0-219 GCF_035615495.1 Lyngbya sp. CCY1209
CTCTGCAACCTTCTAGCTTTTGCATCCTGTCCCGATTGAGCCGCTTGATAGATACGTTTTTGCAACTTGAAAACCATTCGCTGAACTTTCGCCCAGTTGATAGCTCTCCATGCATTCTTAGTGACCGCTGGTTTCGATTTAACGAATCCTTTGGTTTGACTAGACCTCGCCATTATTGCTACTCAAGTCTCCATCTTACGTCTGAACCGTGACCCGTCT
>NZ_JAJENU010000469.1:0-15790 GCF_035615495.1 Lyngbya sp. CCY1209
ATTAATCCCACGTAGCACAAGCTTCTAGCTTGTGAAAACAGGCAAGATGCCTGTGCTACATTAATCCCACGTAGCACGAGCTTCTAGCTTGTGAAAACAGGCAAAATGCCTGTGCTACATTAATCCCACGTAGCACGAGCTTCTAGCTTGTGAAAACAGGCAAGATGCCTGTGCTACCCGTGGTTCTCGACTCCCACAACAATGGCTGAAAATTTTTTCCAAAATAAACAGTGGTTTTTCGATCGCTGGGCGCCGTTTTACGATGTCCTGTTCACGACGATATTTTACCAGGCGGTACACCGGCGGATGCTGGAGTATGCCGAACTTCCGGAGGCGACTGAAGTGCTGGATCTCGGCTGCGGGACGGGGCGGTTATTGAACCGTCTCGCCAAGGAGTTTCCGCAACTGCGGGGGACGGGTTTCGACTTGTCTCCGGAGATGATTTCCCAGGCGAGGGAAAAAAATCGATGGGGCGATCGCATCCAATTTATCAGGGGAAATGGGTCAGAATTGCCCTTTCCCGAATCTTCGTTTGATGCGGTTTTTTGTACGATCAGTTTTCTCCACTATCCCGACCCCGAACGGGTGCTGTCGGAAGTTTCTCGGGTGTTGCGATCGCCCGGAACTTTTTACCTTGCGGATTACACGGTAAACGACTCGACGGAATACCGGGAAGTGTCCGTTTCCCCCGGAAAGCTGCGGTTTTACAGCCGCAAAAGGCGGGCGGAATTGGGGCAAACTGCCGGGTTAAATTGCCTCAGTCATCACTATTTGATCGGCCCGATTCTCCTGACCAAATTTGCTAAACCGTAGGGGCGGAAACTTGGCGATCGAAGGCCGGAAGTTGCCAATATTCGGGGTCGAATTCCTCCAAAGTTTCGAGCACCTGGTGGGCGTCTTTGTAGGCTTCCGGGTCCATTTCCGGACTCGGAACGGCGACGACGGACATCCCCGCAGCACGGGCCGCGGCTACCCCCGCCAGGGAATCTTCAAACACCAGACAGCGTTCCGGTTCGGCGCCGAGTCGTCTGGCGGTAATCAAAAAGATGTCGGGGTCGGGTTTTCCCCGGGTGAGTTCCGGGTCGTCTCCCCGAACGATACATTGAAATAGGGAAAACCAGGCTTGATGGGGTTCCGTTTTGGCGGAAAAGGGGCGGCTGGCGGAACTGGTGGCGACGGCCTGGGGGACGTTGTGGGCGGCGAGGTGGTTGGTGAGGCGGACGGTGCCCGGCAGGGGAGGAACGTGGGGATAATATTGGTAAATGATGGCGTCTTTTTCCTGCAAATAGGCTTCGACGGTGACGGGTAATTTGAGGGTTTCAACAATTAACGCGGCGGAATCTGTGGATTTTCGGCCGCAGAGTTGGCATTGTAATTGATGGTCGATGGTTTTGCCGTAGCGGTTGGCGATCGCCTGGTTGACTTTGGCGTGCAGGGGTTCGGTATCCAAAAGCAGACCGTCGAGGTCATAGATAACATGGGTGATTTTCGGTGCAACCGACATGGGCAATTCAGAATTGATTGGTGAATGATAGAACTGATTAAAATTATAGCATGAAAGTGACTCGGTTGGACGTTTTAAATCGGTCGTTAAATGAAAATTTTCATGGGTTGTTGCTCTCCTGACGGGCCGGGGGCGCTGAAGGGCAACAACGGATTGTTTGGGGAGTCACGACAAGGATGAGAGGGGGAACAGGACTCGGGCGGTTGTCTGCTCTCCGGGGATGCTTTCGATGGCAAAATTTCCGCCGTGCAATTCCGACAGGCGCCGGACGAGAATCAGTCCCAAACCGAACCCCACGCCGTCGGATTTGGTGCGGTCGAAGTTTTGGCCCAAATTGGCGATTTGTGCGGCGGTCATTCCCCGGCCGCGATCGCCAAATTCCAGACAGTATTTGTCGATTTTGACGGAATCCTTGACCGTGACGGGCGTTTCCGGCAAGGAAAATTTGAGGGCGTTGTCGAGCAATTCTTCGACGATTTTTTGAAAGACGGTTTTGGGAACTTCGATCTCCAAATGGTGGGTGAGGTGCAAGTGCAAATCCAGGGCGCGATCGCAGTAGGATTCCAGCAGGCGATCGGCGACGGATATAATCGTACTGCTCGGGTCTTCTACCGTCCCTTTTGGAAGTCGCTTCAACCGCTCCGGATCTCGTTTCAATAGTTCCAGATCGGAGTATAATAGAAAGTTGCAGGTGAGGCGGTAGAGGCGGTGGGCGGAGTTGTAAATGTCGCTCAAAAATGTCCCGATCTCGCCCTCGTTCATCTCTTTAAAATCTTCCATTAGCAGTTGGGAAGATGCCATGATGCCATTTAAAGGTGTCCGCAATTCGTGGGGGAGGGAGAGGGTGATGCTGCTGCGGAGTTGTTCCAATTGTTCCTGGGTTTTTCGCTCGACAGCCTCCTGTTTTTGTATCCGACTGGCGATCGCCCCCAGGAGTTCTTGTCTCGTAAACGGTTTAGTTAGATAATCGTCCGCCCCCAAATCCATCCCCGAGCGGATGTCCGATCGCGTCGATTTTGCCGTCAGAAAAATAAACGGAATCGTCGCCGTTTGGGGAGATTCTCGCAAGGTTTTCAACACTTCGCAACCGTCCATTTCCGGCATCATGACATCGCAGATAATTAAATTGGGACTCCGCTCCCGCGCCACTTGCACCCCCAATTTTCCATTTTCGGCTCCCAAAATTCCGAACCCTTCGGCATCCAAAATGTCGAGGATAATTTCTCGAACGTAAGCTTCATCTTCGATCACCAAAATTGTCTTCATTTTCTCGATTTTCCTCCAGTTCTAATGGCAATATAACGGTGAATTTCGTCCCTTTTCCCAATTCAGTTTCGACTGTAATCGTTCCCCGTTGCAGTTCGACCGATCGCTGCACGATGGTCAGGCCTAAACCCGTCCCCGGAACCGTACCCACATTTTTGGCGCGATGAAAGGACTCGAAGAGGTGCTTCCGATCTTCCGGGGGAATGCCAATTCCCTCATCCTCGACGGTACAGATCGCCCGATCGCGATCGGTGGTCAATGTCAATTCTATCTTACCGCCCCGGGGTGAATATTTAATCGCATTGGAAAGGAGGTTGCTGAAGATATGCCGCAGCAGTTGTTCGTCCATGCGGGGGGGGCGATCGCGGCTCTGTTCATTGGGACGGCGGACGTGGAATTCCAAAGTTTGATTGGCTTGCAGGTTCAGTTGCATTTCTTCAACCAAGTCGCGGAAAAATCCCTCCAGATCGATGGGTGCGGGATTGAAGGGGAGTTTCTGGGCTTCGGAACGGGCGAGAATCAGAATCTCGCCCAGCAAATAACTCATCTGATGGACGGTATTTTGAATGCGTTTTAAATAGAGCTTTTTTTTCTCCTCATCCCAGCGATCGCCGTAACATTCGAGGGCTTCTGACGCGGCTAAAATCGTGGTCAGTGGGGTGCGAAATTCGTGGGAAATCATGGAAACAAATCGCGATTTGAGTTGGTTCAATTCTTTTTCCGTTTCCAGGGCTTTGCGGATTTCGGTTTCCGCCTGTTTTCGTTCGGTTATATCGGCGACGTTGCCTTCGTAGGCGACCACATTTCCCCGCACGTCCCGCACCACCCGCGCATTTTCTGAGATCCAAGTTTTGCTGCCGTCGGCGCGATAAACTTGGGATTCAAATCCCATGATGGCGTCTTGTTCTTGTATCCGTTCTAAGAACAGATCTCGCTGTCTGGGATTGACGTAGAGATGGCGAATGTCGGTGACGCAGGCGATCATTTCTTCGGGCGATCGGTAGCCGTACAGACGAGCCAGGGATGCGTTGACGCTGATAAAACGGCCGTCCGGGGTAGATTGAAATAACCCTTCGACGGCATTTTCAAAGATGCTGCGAAATTTGTATTCTGTCATTTCCAATTCCCGGTAAGCAATCTCCAGTTTTTGACGGGATTTAAATTCCGCCCGCTGCAGGCGTTCGTAGAGGTAAACGGACAAATCGCAGATCAGGCAGACCCAAAACATGGTCAAAAATAGATAGCCCGTCGCACTATTCCCTTGGGGGAGGGTATCGAATCCGAGGGCGGTGTTGATGGCGAAATAGTAGCCCAAAATCATCATTTGGGAGGCTAGATGCAGGGGCCAGCGGACGGGGATAATTGTCGCTTGAAAAAAGAAGGTGAACGCCCATCCCAGCAGCTCGGGACGGACGCGATCGCCCAGCGGAGACTCGAACACTCCCCCCAGGGTCTCGATGATTTGTTCGTTCATTTCCAACGCCCAAGCAAACCCCAAGAATAGCCAACCAAGATGGTTTCGTCCGCCGCGGGTTCGCAACAGAACCATACCCAAAATCAGGTTGAAAGCTCCGACCGTTTGAATGAGTATTTCTTTGTGAATGAAGGGATTGCCATGCAGGAGATGAAACAGGTTGATGGCGATGCGGACGAAGTAGGAAAATAACGCCAATTCAAACGCCAGGGTCAATCTGGCACCGAGAAACTGACGCTGCCAACTTTCGTAGGAAAGATGGGTCAGCTTTTCCTCGGATTCCGGGAAAGCATTGGCATTTTTGAGGTGGTTGAGTATCACCCGGAACGGCCCGAAGTCCTGAAGCCGAGACATCCATTGCTGATTCATTTGCTGACCTCATTGAAGAAATCGCCGGAGTGGTTCAGTTAAGATCTGTTGTATCTCAAAGTTGGGGAAGTATGGAAAAAAAGGTGGTGGGGCGATCGCCCGTCGCCCCCCGTCCGCAAGGCTCCGGCAGTCACCACCGCCCTTTTTTATCATTTTGCCGTGATAAAATTTGAGGAAAAATAGATGCGATCGCCACCCCGACGATCGACCCAATGCTCCGATACCCGCCCACCGACAGTCAACAGGAGAACGGCATCATGTCCGACGTGACCATCAAAGACTTTGAAATCGTGCAAACGGTCTTCAACGAAGCCGGTTTGGATTATCAATTAGAATTGGAAGGTGGAAAAATCTCAGTTATGGGTCCCTCAGATATCGTATCGAGCGAAATCGGCATTCTGTTTAGTCGCTTACTCGGAAACTGGGTTTATCCCCGCCGTCTGGGCCGGATTTTCGACTCCGCCGGCGGTTTCATCTTGCCCGATCGCAACCTGAAAGCCCCCGATGTCTCCTTTGTGAAAGCCGATCGCCTGCGACGAAGTGTCCGCTACTTCGCCGAAATGGTTCCCGATTTAGCAGTGGAAATAAAATCCCAAAGCGACCGTATTCCACCCCTACAAAAAAAGCTCGAAAAATATATCGAATTGGGAGCAACAGTCGGAATCCTGATCGACCCCGACGAGGAAACCGTCACCCTCTATCGCCCCGCCACAGAACCCGTCCAATTGACGAATGACGACGTTTTGAGCATTCCCGAACTCTTCCCGGGTTGGGAAATTGCCATTCCCGAACTGTGGCCCCCCGTATTTGACGAGGAAGAATAGTAGGGAATAGGGAATAGGGAATAGGGAATAGGAAAAATTATATCAAGCCCAATCATCGACCGATGATTTTCGCTCATTGTAGGCGCCCCTGGCTTGCGCCCGAGCCCAACGATTCCCCAGCAATTCGGACATTCAACCGATCGCATTTCAATTACCATCATTATCAATTATCAATTATCAATTAAAAAAGAGGTTCTGCCGCAGCAGAACCCCAATATTTTCATCTTAGCGGAGGAGTTGATCCCGATTGGGGATCGTGATTAGCGAACCACGCCCTGCATGGCTTCGACGTTGATGGGTTTCATCAAATACAGCTTCACGAACTGCCAGCCGTTGGCGGCGTAGTGGGGCAGTTTTTGGAAGAACTGGACGAACTTGGGCGCGTTGGAATTGACGATCGCGGTCAGTTTTTCGTTGGTTTTGACGCAACGTTCGAGGCGATCGTAGAATTCCGGTTTGTTGACGTCGAGGACGATTGGGAAAACCCGCCCCGCCGTCTCGTTGGTTTTCTCGATCACTTCTTTGTCATACTCCCGGGCATCCAAACCGAGGGAGGCGTAGAATCCGGCTCGCTGGATGTCATTGAGGTACATCGTCGCGAACACGGACAGCAGGAAGAACCGGCACCAGAGCCGCGCTTTCCAGTTATTTAACAATTCGGGCTGGGACTTGAGCACCGCATCGAAAAAGTCGCCGTGGCGGTTCTCATCCTGGCACCAGTTTTCAAAGAAGCGGAAGATGGGATAAATCCGATCTTCGGGGTGTGCCTCCAAATGGCGGTAGATGGTGATATAACGCCAGTAACCGATCTTCTCGGACAGATAGGTGGCGTAGAAGATAAACTTGGGCTTGAAGAAGGTATAGCTGCGGCTCTTCGTCAGGAAGCCCAAATCCAAGGACAGGCCGAAATCGGACATCGCCTTGTTGAGGAATCCGGCGTGGCGGGCCTCATCCCGGGACATCAACTGGAACCCTTCAGCCAACAAAGGGTTTTTGTCCTTGAGACGGCGGCTCAGTTCCTTGTAGAGGAGGAAGCCGGAAAATTCGGCTGTGCAGGAACGCTCCAAAAACTCAACGAACAACTGCCGGGTTTCGCCGTCGATGTGATCCCAGGACTGCTCGAATTCCTCGTCCCGGACGAAGTGGTGGCGGTTGTAGTCGGTGCGGAATTCTTCGATGATCGCCCTGAGCTCCTCTTCATTTGCACAGAGGTTCATTGCGGCCATCTCGTCGAAATCCGTCGTGTAGAACCGGGGCGTGAGGATGGTTTCCTTAGCGGGAACCTTCACCCCGGGGCGCATCTCCTCAAATGTGGGTTTTTTCAGGGAATCTACCATAATGCTCGATGTCGTTTTATTATCGCGAGTGATTTTAGGGTATTCGGGGGGGATTCGGGCTTGTCGCCCTGCACCGCCCGCTGGCTGACGCTAATGAACCCGTCGTGCGATCGCATTGATTGACCACGCTCACCAGTCTACCAACCGATGGGGCGACCCGGACAACGGATTCCGTTAAGATTTGCTACACAATGCGATCGCACCGAGAACCGATTCACTTGTGCGATCATGGGGAAAGACGACTCTGGATCGGGTAGTCACAGGTATCGCAAACCGATTGTGGGTGAGCGCTCGGAGGTTATTGATGAAGAAAGTCAGCACCAGTTACGTGTTGTGGGCGATCGGTTTAATTTCTCCCATCAGCGGGCTGCACCGCCTGTACAATGGCAAAATTGTCACGGGCGTGATTTGGCTGTGTACCCTGGGACTGTTCCGGGTGGGACAGTTCGTGGACGTGTTCCTAATTCCGGGCATGGTGGAAGAATACAATACGAAAGCCCGCCAGAAATTGGGCGTCGCCCCCGACGGCACGCCCCTCCCCCACCCCAACCCGGTGACGTTGAACGTGACGGCTCAGGAGGTGCGGGAAAGCTTGCGGATGAAATTGCTCAAGGCGGCGGCGTCCCGGGGCGGAAAACTCACCGTGACTCAGGGCGTCATGGCGACGGGGGCGAATTTTGCGGAGGTGGAAGAAGCCCTCAACGATATGTTCCGCAGCGGTTACGTCACGATGAGTAATCACCCGGAATCGGGTATCGTCATTTACGATTTTCACGAGTTGTGATCTCGGCCGAAGAATCTCGCCCCCAAACCCCCAATTCTGGGGGCTTTGAGCGGGTCTAATTTTGCCAATCATTTCTTGGGAGATTGCCAAATCCCCAGATCTCCTCATCGTGAGATTTTCACCTGGGGCTGATTGCTGATCACTGATGGCTGATAGCGATATGTACGGTATTCGCAGCGCTTTCCTCGATTTTATTGACGATCCGTTTCGGGTCGCAGCATCCCCAAGTTATCGGTTCTTCGAGGATGGCTTGCTGGTCGTTTCTGAGGGGAAAATCGAGGCTTTCGGTTCCTATCAAAGGCTGCGATCGCACTATCCCGACATTCCGATTATTTCTCATCCCCATCGATTGATTTTACCGGGGTTTATCGACACCCACATTCACTATCCGCAAACGGAGATTATCGCGTCCTACGGCGAACAACTTTTGGAATGGCTCGATCGCTATGCGTTTCCCGCCGAACAACAGTTTCGAGATCCCGACCACGCCCGCCGGGTCGCCTCCTTTTTCCTGGACGAATTGTTGCGGAATGGCACGACGACGGCGGTGGTGATGACGACGATTTTTCCGGAGTCCGCGACTGTTTTTTTTGAAGAGGCACAGCGTCGAAATATGCGGGCGATCGCGGGTTTGATGATGATGGATCGCAACGCCCCCGAGGAACTGCTCGACACGCCTCAACTCGCCTACGATCGCAATAAAAAATTAATTGAAACCTGGCATAATATAGACCGATTAAACTATGCCATTACTCCTCGTTTCGCCATCACTTCGACCCCCGAACAATTGGAAGTTGCGGGACAGTTAAAACGGGAATATACCGACGCTTACGTTCACACCCACCTATCCGAAAATTGCGAGGAATTAAAAACAGTTTCTCGCCTGTTTCCCGAGAGTCGGGATTATCTGGAAGTTTACGAAAAATTTGGACTGGCGGGCGATCGCTCCATTTTTGCCCACTGCATCCACCTGAACGATTCGGAATTTCGCCGCCTCTCTGAATCGGGGGCAGCGATCGCCTTCTGTCCGACTTCCAATTTATTTATCGGCAGCGGACTCTTCAACCTTGAAAAAGCCAAATCGACCTCGAATCCCATCCCCGTGGGTTTGGCGACGGACGTGGGGGGCGGAACCAGCTTTTCGATGTTGAAAACGATGGGAACCGCCTATCAAGTCGCCCAACTGCGGGGGCAAAACCTCTCCCCCTGGCAGGCATTTTATTTGGCAACATTAGGGGCGGCAAAAGCTCTGCATCTCGACCATTATATCGGAAATTTCGATATCGGGAAAGAGGCAGATTTTGTGGTGTTAGATTGGCGATCGACCCCCGGGATGAAATTCCGCAATCCCCGAGACGAAATTGAGTCGCCGGAAGAACTCGCAGACGTTCTTTTTTCCCTGATGATTCTGGGGTGCGATCGCGCCGTCGATGCCACCTATATCGCCGGGGAATTGGCGGGCGATCGCGATCTCGGTTGATGGGGTGAATGATAGCAATTTTCGAGTCAGTGAAGTACGCGGGTTCATCATCAATTAATCGCGATCGCCTTCCTCTCCGTGTCCTCTGTGCCTCTGTGGTTTCATCCCCAGTCCCCGTCCCGTCAACAAATACACCGCAAAACTCCCCACCCAATGACTGCCCGCATAATCGCACAAAGACACCGGTTCCAACCCAACCCGACGGTGGACGATCGCCACTTCTCTGAGGTTCAAAATGCGCGGATCGTCCGGGGGAAGTCCGGCGACAATTCCCTCCAACATCCAGGCGCGGCTGAGGTTGAGGCCGTCGAAGTGGGCTTCTTGATAGTCCGTGGGATTGCTGGGAATCACCGGATGCAGCCAGTCGATATCATCGGGTATTTCGGGGAGATAGGGAAGAAAATCTCGCAGCCAAATGGCGAATTCTTCTGCTGTTAAAAACCGCCGCATCAGATCCGCTTCCGCCAACGTCGGGGAGAGGAAGTCGCAGCCGAGGGGTTCGAGGTGTAAAGGATAGTCGCGATCGCTTTCATAAAAACCTTTTGCACGGGTTTTGATCAAAGCGGAAAAATCCGAATTTTGAGTAGAAATCGCCCAATCCCACATCAAACCCAGGGCGAAGGCTGTTTGAATGTGGAAGCCGCTTCGGTTAGGATATTCTAAATCCAACAACCACTGTCGCAAGTTATTGACGGCGACAATTTCTAAAGGGTGCAAAATCTCCGCCCATTGCCGTCCCAAAGGATCGTCCCACTCGGCGCATTCCGCCCGCAATTGCAGCAGCCAAGCCAAACCGTAGGGACATTCAAACCGGGGACGATCTTTGAGATAATTAACCTCTACCGCGATCGCCTCTGGGGTCAGGTTTTGCGCGATCGCCTCCCGCGCCTCATCCGCGAAGGGGGCATCGGGAAACCACCGCAGCAAGCGCACCAGCATCCAATGGCTGTGGACGGCGGAATGCCAATCCAAGCACCCGTAAAATGCCGGGTTCAGTTGCCGGGGAGACATCAGATCCGCCTCCTTTTCCAACTGATAGGGATGGACTCGGGGATATTCCCGGTGAATGCAGCCCAGGGCACATCGGGCAAATTGGGCGATCGCTTTTAAATCAAAATCGTCGGATTTCACGATCTGTTATCCTCACAATTATCGACGGGTACGGAGGCACCGGGCAGGCGCGGAGGCAACGCTTCCTGGAGAGAGGCAGGCACAGAGGCACTGCCCCTACAGTTTAAAACCCCTAAAAACGGTACGCATTCTGATTCCGATTCATCACAATTTAGGACGGCGATATGAAAGTTATCAATTCGATTCCCGGACGGGGTTATTTACTCCTCGCAGTTCTCATTTTTGCCGCTTCTAGCTCGGTGACGCGCCAACTCACGGAACTGGGGGCGCAACATTTAATTGACGGTCGAAATCCGGTCTCATTTTGTAATGTTTTGTTCGTGGGCAATATTTGGGCGTTGATTATTTTGACGCTCCTGAATCGTCGAGAATTAAATTTACAGGCGATCCGGCAATTTTCCGGAAAAGATTGGTTGGGTTTGACGGCCGTCGCCTTCTTTTCGGGCGCCCTTGCCCCCGCCCTCTTTTTTGGGGCGTTAGAACGGACGATGGTCAACAATGTGATCCTGATTGGACGCATCGAACCCCCCCTGACTTTAGCGCTTTCCGTTTGGCTGCTGCACGAACGGGTCAACCGCTGGGTGGTTGCCGGGGCGATCGTTTCGTTTTTGGGCGTCGCGGCTATTGTTCTGATTCCCCAAACCACCGGATCGGAAATGATGCCAATGGGCGGATTTCAGGTGGGAATTGGGGAATTGATGACCCTGGTGGGGGCGATCGCCGGGGCTCTGGGAACGATCGTCAGCAAAATTAGCCTCGGCAATGTTTCCCTGGGATTTTTCAGCATCTACCGAAACGCCCTGGGGACGCTGATCTTTTTTGTATTGGTTATTAACTTGTTCGGCTTACAGCATTTTACCGATGTTTTTGCCCCCGTGGTCTGGCAGTGGATGTTCATTTACAGTGCGGTTATCGTCGTTTTTGGTCAGTTTTGCTGGTTTATGGGACTCAAGCGAACGGATGCCTCGGAGGTTTCTCTGGCCAATTCTTTCTCGCCCGTCGCCGGAGTTTTGGCGGCTTATTTAATTTTGGGAGAGGCTCCCACCGCCACCCAATATATCGGCGGTGTCATTATTCTTGTCGGAATTATCCTCAACCAAATTGGCATTTCTCAACCGCCGACACCGCAACCGCACCGCGTCAAACCGGGCGATTCTGTGGCGGCAATTCCGGCACAATCAGCCGAAAATCCGGATCGGAGCGTGGGATTCAAGGGGGTTTAATCGGGATGTCCCCTTGGCTGGGGAGAAATGAGTTCGCGACTTTGTATCGGAGGCGGACAGTTTGAGGGTGAATGGGGGGAACAGAAGCCCAAAATTTGCTGTTTCTTACCCCATAAAATATCGTTCAGTTTGCGATCGCACTCCCGGGATCTGGAGGGCGCAAATTGAAATCTGGGCTGGGAAAATTTCCGGGGCGATTTTTCCGACTGCCGCTGATTGTCAAATTTGGATTTTTGCCGCGGCTCTCTATTTTGTTTTGCGATATTATTTTTATCCTGTTCGACCGTCAATTGATAGGTCGTACTGCCCTCCGTCGAGACGATTTCGAGGGCGTAAAATCCGGCGGGAATATCGAAGCCGATCGCTTCCGACTGGTTGCCGCTCACCGTCCGGCGATCGAGGGTGCGGCCGTCTTTATTTTTCAACCGGACTTCCAACCCGGCGCCGAACCCCTCCAGGGAACAATTCAAGCGTCCCGCGGCGGGGTGGTTGAAGGTGTAGATGTCGATCGCACCTTCCCCCGCAAACCCCACATAAACCGCGCGATCGGCTAGGTTTCCGAGTTCAAAAGTGATGGCATCAGCCATAGTTGAGTCTCCAGGTTTTTATCGAACTTCTGAGAGTATCTTATCACAGTTTGTGCGCCAAATGACTCTCGAATCAGAAAAAAAATTTGAGTTGCGATCGCCAGGGTTCCGGAGAATTTTTCGAGGGGTTTGATCGTCCCGGTTATCGACTGTCTCGGACGGCGGAAACGACCCGAATCGGTCATCGACCTCAGACCTTCTGCTCTCAAAGCATTTGGGGAAACTCGGAAGTGCGATCGCGATCTTTGAGAAAAACCTTGACCCTCCAGTTAAATGGAGAGTCTAAACTCGATGTATCACTGCCAACACTGCGAAAAAACGATGGTCAAACTCGATCGCCGAAAATTTCTGGCTTTGGGAGTCGCGAGTCTCGGAACGGCACTGGCGGCCCACGGCCTATTCCGTTCGAGTCGCGACTCTACGGATGCAAAATCCGCGATCGCCTCGACTCCACTGTATCGGAGTTCCGGAGGGTTACTAGAATTCAATCTAGACGCCCGTTACCATTCTGTCAATGTGGGAGGGCGATCGGCTCAATTGATGACCTACAACGGACAAATTCCCGGCCCGCGTTTGGAAGTGCGGCCTGGAGATACGGTTCGGATTCATTTTAGCAACCGCCTCCCCCAACCCACCAACATCCACTATCACGGACTCCACATTCCCATTACCGGCAATGCAGATAATGTCTTTTTACACATCCCCCCCGGGGAAAACTTGACCTACGAATTTACCTTAAATTCCGACCATCCCGCCGGACTGTTTTGGTATCACCCCCACCTACACGGCCGGGTTGCCGAACAATTATTCGGCGGTTTGGCGGGGTTATTTGTGGTTCGCGGAGAACTGGATGAAATCCCTGAAATTAAAGCCGCGTCTGAACAGTTTCTCGTCCTGCAAGATTTTGCCCTGGATCAGCAGGGAAAGTTACTCCCAGAACAAAGCCTTTCAATTATGACCGGACGGGAAGGAGATTTAATGACCGTCAACGGCAAAAATACCCCCGACTTTTTGATTCCGCCGGATCAACTTTTGCGGCTGCGAATTCTCAACGCTTCTCCGTCGAGGTTTTATCGGTTATCCTTGGAAAATCATCCGTTTCATCTGATTGCAACCGATGGCGGTTCTTTAGCCGAACCCGTGGAATTGCCAGAACTGTTGCTGGCACCCGGAGAACGGGCGGAAGTGTTAATTCGGGGCGATCAAGAACCCGGCCGTTACCGTTTGCTAAACTTGCCCTATCAGCGGGTTGGCATGGGTATGATGGGGGGTGGTATGATGGGAAACGCTCCCGCCAATGATGCTCCTCAAGTTCTCGCCACCGTGAGTTATGATGCCAAAAGTTCGATGCCTTTGCCCGCACAACTCATTCCCATTCAACCCTTGCCAGAACCCCAACAGGTTCGCCGTTTTCAGATGAATCACGGTATGATTAGGGGGCAGGGAATGGCATTTTTATTTAACGGTCAATCCTATGAACCCGGACGGATTGATACTCAGGTACAGCTCGATACCGTTGAAGATTGGGAAATCATCAATACGGGAATGATGGATCATCCCTTTCACGTCCACGGAAACGCCTTTCAAGTGGTGAGTCGAAATGGCAAGCCGGAACCGTTTCGGGCTTGGAAAGATGTGGTTTCGGTCAAGCCGGGGGAGACGGCAAAAATTCGGATGGCGTTTCGAGATTTTGCGGGCAAAACGGTGTACCATTGTCACATTCTCGACCACGAGGATTTGGGGATGATGGGAAATTTGGAGATCCGAGCTTGACGCTCCGAGTGTTTCGATTATCAAATGTCAATCAGTCATTGGAATTAAATTTGGATCATGTTTCAATCTCAATTTTTGAACTGGAAAACGGTTTTATTTGCCGGGGCGATCGCCACCGGAATTGTCGGGGGCGGATATGGAATCGCCAATCATTTCGCACCCCAGCAAACCGTCGGTAAAGCGATACAACCCGGCCCTGAGGCGTCAGCAATTGCCGCCGAAGTTGCCCAGATCACCGTCTACCGGACGCCCACCTGCGGCTGTTGTGAAGGGTGGGTCGAACACATGAAGGAAAATAACTTTCAGGTGACAGATATTGTCAAACCCGAAGCCGAAATTCAGGCGGTCCGGCAACAACACAATCTGCCGGGGCAACTGAGATCCTGCCACGCGGCCGAAATTGGCGGTTATCTGGTCGAGGGGCACGTCCCGGCGGAAGATGTGCGGAAGTTGGTCGCCCAGAAACCCGACCTGGCGGGAATCGCGGTGCCCGGAATGCCCATCGGGACTCCCGGCATGGAAGTGGGCGATCGCCGAGAATCCTTTGAAGTCCTGGGATTTCAAAACAATGGCGACATCCGAGTTTTCAATTCTTATCAGTTCTAAAACGGGGATCGAAATTGATGGGATAACGGTTGCCCTTCCCCGGGTTTGGGGAGGGGTATTCGGTGGGATTCAACGGATGAGAATGGCTGGAACTGTGACGGCGATCGAGACGCGATCGAAAGCTGGGGGGTGCGATCCCCTCGTCAGACGTTACAGATTATGCTTTAATTATCCGATCAGTCCTGAAGGGGCAGACGGGCCGATGTAGGTGATGGAATCGAACGGCGTTCCTTTCCCGAACAGTCCAAAACTTGCAGATCAGATGCCGTCGAGAGCCCTCGATTCAATATCCCACTATAGAAGACCCAAGATGAAGCTACAGGATATATTGAAAACCAAGGAACGGTATGATGTCAGAGCGATCGCGGAAGATGAAGAATTGACCCGCCAGATTCAAACCCTGTTGGTCAGTTTCGATCTGCTCGATCCCCCGGTCGATGGAAAATTCGGGCCGAAATCCACGGCGGCTCTGCATCGGTTTCAAGTATTGCTCGACTGCAACGAGTCGGGTTTTTTGGGCGCGGTGACGGCCGAGAAACTGATCGAAACGAAGCCCGAAGATATCCCCGGCGACACCCCGATCCTGCGGGTGACAAAGGACACGATTTTAAAGCAGCGTCCCGTCTCTTCCAGCGAACTTGACGAGTCCGAAAAATACGGGGTTCGGGCGGTCAGGGAATTTAAGCTTCTGGCCTTTGAACCCGTGCGAAATCACATCCGGGTTGCTCTGAGAAGCGAGACATTTGAAGAGCGATCGGTCTGGTATATTTACGAAAAACACGGCGAGATTTACCAGGGAAAAAACTTAGTTTATCCCCCTGATATTCCAGAGGAATTCAAGTTGTCCGGCTTCCCCTATTTTTCCCAGGTGGATAACTGGTACAATCCCACGGGAGCCTGCAACGTCACCTCGATGGCGATGTGCCTGAGTTACTACGGCGCCTCCCGCCGGAAGAGTTACGGACAATTCGAGGATGAGTTGTACCAATACGCCTTAGATCGCGGCTACAGTCGCCACAGTCCCCAGGATCTAGCTCAGATCGTCCGCGACTACGGCTGTCAGGATTACTTCACCGCCAACGGCAGCATCGACGATATCAAAGCTTGGCTCAACGAAGGCAAACCGACGGTGATCCACGGTTACTTTACTTCCTTCGGTCACATCATGCCCGTGGTGGGTTACAATCAAAAGGGTCTGATCGTGCACGATCCTTATGGGGAGTGGTTTTCCGGCGGCTACCGCACCGATTTGAGCGGCGCTTATTTGACCTATTCTTATTCTTTAATCCGCCGCGTTTGTATGCCAGACGGAGACTTCTGGGTTCACTTTATTTCACGATAAAAATCTGTCTCTATCTCCCCCCTTATCAAGGGGGGCTGGGGGGGATCATTCTCCCCCCTTATCAAGGGGGGCTGGGGGGGATCATTCTCC
>NZ_JAJENU010000470.1:0-9959 GCF_035615495.1 Lyngbya sp. CCY1209
TCTGCGCTTGCCCATGAAACCCCATTCACAATCAATTAATCATCAAATGACCGTAGAGGCAAGCCTCTGCGCTTGCCTTTCGGAGAGAATATGCTTACCCTTCTCAGAGAATATCCCTTGCCCTTCTCACTGAGCAGTAAAATAGATCAAGTCACCATTCTCAAATCTCATGGGCATATTTGAAGATTTCAGCCGCTTTCTGGAAACCCGCCTGGAGGAATTTCTGCGGGAACATCCCCACCTGGAACTGCAAGCCCTCGAAGAGCAGTTGCGGGAACAGGAAGAAGACACCCTGCGATTGATCGCGGATCTGCAACGCCAGGAAAAAAAATTGGAGGAAGATATTCTGACGATCGCCCAAGATATCCAAAAGTGGCACAAATGGGTTGGAAAAGCCCAGGCTGCCAACCGCCCCGACCTGGCCCAAGGCGCCCAGGAACGGGAAGCCGCATTACTGCGACAGGGGAACCAAGCCTGGGGACAGATGCAGGGCGTCAAAAGCCGGATCGAGCAGTCGAAAGAATTATATCGCCAGATTCAGGAACGGCGCAAAGAAGTGAAAGCCCGATATCAGGAAGTCCAAGCGGCGCGATCGCAACAGGCTCAGACCGGGCAACCCTGGGAAACCCAAGCCTGGAACCAAGGGACCGGCCACGCCAGTTTCGGCGCCGCGGCCGATCCCCTGGAACAGCAGTTCCGCCAGTGGGAGATGGACGAGGAATTGGAGGAACTGAAACGCAATATGGGGAAAAATTGATCCTCGACCATTGGAAATTATCAATCAATAAATGATAACTATTGGTTATTTTCTATTTCTTTTCTCCCCCAACTCCCGGAGCCGCGATCGCCCCTTCCCACTCATCAAAGGACTCCGCCATCGGGTATAATCTCCCTGTTGCTCTGAGAGGAAAATTGAACAACAGAAGGTTGAGACAGGGCGGGTTCTCGAAGGGAACCGCAGACGGGCTGGCGGGGGCTGTCGTCGGACGTACATTAATTCCAGAGGCGATCGTATTTTCAATCATTGCCGGAGTCGTCCCGAAAATGGGACTCTACGCTTCATTTATTATAGCCGTAATGACCGGTTTTCGGGGGAAGACCTGGCACAATTTTGAGCGTCACTGGTGCGATGGCACTGTCGATAATCGACCCATTTAAAGAACGGAGCTCCCCCGATTTCTGGGCGGCGACTTGATTGACCGAAATCAAGCCGGTTATAAGCAGTAGCCCAGTGAGTTGGGACATCCGAAAATCAGTCATTATTTATATCTGACCTCAATTGACCCGAGTTATTCCTCCCCTTTCCCGAGTCATCACCTAATTCAGGAGAGCAGTTAATGCAGATTACCAATACCATACATTTTCGCAATCTCAAAGGAGATATTTTTGGTGGATTAACCGCCGCCGTGGTCGCCTTACCCATGGCACTGGCTTTCGGAATCGCTTCCGGTGCCGGGGCTTCTGCAGGTTTATGGGGGGCGATATTAATTGGATTTTTCGCTTCCTTATTTGGCGGAACTCCCAGCCTCATCTCCGAGCCCACCGGCCCGATGACGGTAATTGTCACGGCAGTCATTGCCGAATTAGTCGCCAACAATCCCGAAAAAGGTTTGGCGATGGCTTTTACCGTGATCATGCTGGCGGGAGTGTTTCAAATGTTATTCGGGGTTTTGAAATTGGGGAAGTATATTACGATGCTTCCTTACAACGTCATTTCCGGGTTTATGACCGGAATTGGCGTGATTCTTATTTTCATACAAATCGCCCCATTCCTGGGCCAAGAAACCCCGGCGGGGGGTGTAATTGGTGTGATTAAGAATTTTCCCAATTTAATCGCCAATATCAATCCTTGGGAAATGCTCCTGGGAATAATGACCCTCGCCATTCTATTCTTTTATCCGGCTAACCTGAAAAAAGTGGTTCCCCCTCAACTGGTGGCTTTGGTCATCGGTACGATCATTTCATTGGTTATTTTCAGTGGGGTTGACATTCGGACGATTGCGACCATCGGAGAAAT
This sequence comes from Lyngbya sp. CCY1209, assembly GCF_035615495.1. Lineage (GTDB taxonomy): Bacteria > Cyanobacteriota > Cyanobacteriia > Cyanobacteriales > Microcoleaceae > Limnospira. The sequence goes on from NZ_JAJENU010000470.1 coordinate 2,018, forward strand.
CAAACCCGGACTTCCCCAACTGCAAATACCCACATTTACCCAACAAGATTTGCGGTTAATGTTCGTGAATGCCATGATTTTAGCGATGGTGGGTTCCATCGACTGTCTGTTAACTTGTCTGGTCTCGGACAGTCTCACCCGACACGAACACAACTCCAACAAAGAATTGATCGGTCAGGGGGTGGCGAATTTAATTACCGGGTTATGTGGTGGCATTGCGGGTTCGGGCGCGACTACGGCAACGGTGGTGAGTATTTACGCCGGAGGACGCACGGCTTTGGCGGGAATCAGTCGGGCTTTAGTGTTATTAATCGTGGTGTTGTGGGCGGCACCTTTGACTGCGGGCATTCCGCTATCGGTTTTGGCGGCAATTGTTTTACAGGTGGGGATCAATATTATTGACTGGGGATTTTTAAAGCGGGTTCACAAAATTTCGTGGAAGGCAGCGGGCATTGTTTATGGCGTGGTCTTACTAACGGTATTTGTGGATTTGATGGTGGCCGTGGCGGTGGGTGTATTTATCGCCAATATCTTGACCATCGAACGGCTGGATGAGTTGCAATCTCAGTCCGTCAAGGCGATTACGGATGCGGACGATCAAATCGTTCTCGACGAGAATGAAAAGAAAATTTTGGACGCGGCCAACGGCCGGGTGTTGCTGTTCCATTTGAGTGGTCCGATGATTTTTGGGGTGGCGAAAGCGATTTCCAGAGAACATCAGGCGATCAATAGCTATGACGTGCTGATCGTCGATTTGAGTGAAGTGCCGGTTCTGGGGGTGACTTCTTCTTTGGCGATCGAAAGTGCCATCAAAGAAGCCCTCGATGCGGAACGGAATGTGATCGTCGTCGGGGCAACTGGAAAGGTGAAAAGTCGTTTGGAAAAGATGGGGATTGCCGGGTTGATTCCGGGGAATTATTGGATGGGCGATCGCTTGACGGCACTCAAGGAAGGTCTGGCGATCGTCGAGAACAAACAATGCAGTATCTCCAAGTCCTTGCAGCCATAAAATACGCCATTCCCAAATCCAGGGGCAACCCCGACCGGTTAAGTCCCCAATTCTCAACCCCGCAATACTCCTACAAATCCGGAAAAACTTCCCGGACGGCGGGGTGGACGAGTTGGTGATTTTCGACGTTGAGGCCTTTGGCCAGGGGGGGGCTTTCAGCCAGGGCGCGGATGCCGCGATCGGCGAGTTTCAGGACATAGGGGAGGGTGCTATTATTCAAGGCGTGGGTTCCCGTCCAGGGGACGGCTCCGGGCATATTCGGGACGCCGTAATGGACGACCCCCTCCTCGACGTAGGTGGGGTTGGTGTGGGAGGTGGGGCGCAGGGTTTCGATGCAACCCCCCTGATCGACGGCGACATCGATGAGTACGGAGCGGGGGCGCATTTTGGCCACCAATTCGCGGGACACCAAGACGGGCGCCCGTTTCCCCGGCACCAGGACGGCGCCGACCAACAGATCCGCTTCCGGGACGACCCGTTCAATTTGGGCGGAACTGCTGTAGAGGAGTTCGACCCGCGATCCGAACAGGGTTTCCAAATAAGAGAGCCGGTCCACGTTGATCTCGACAATTTGCACTTTCGCCCCCATGCCGATGGCGATGCGGGCCGCTTCCGTGCCGACGACGCCGCCGCCCAAAATCGCCACCTGGCCGGGGCGGACGCCGGGGACGCCGCCGAGGAGGACTCCCCGCCCCCCCTGTTGCCGTTCCAGGAACCGGGCGCCGAACTGGATCGACAGGCGTCCGGCGATGATGCTCATGGGGGTGAGTAGGGGAAGCCGTCCGTCGGGCAGTTCCACCGTTTCATAGGCGATCGCATTGACGCCACTGTTGATGAGATGTTCGGTCAGCTCCCGATCCGCGGCTAGATGCAAGTAAGTAAATAACAGTTGCCCTTTTTGAATCAGGGGATATTCCGAAGGGAGGGGTTCTTTGACTTTCACCACCAACTCGCGGCTCCAAACCTCCCGGGCATCGGGTACAATTTTAGCTCCGGCTTGCAGGTAATCCTCGTCGGAGAATCCGGCGCCGGCACCCGCCCCCGTTTCCACGAACACTTGATGGCCTTTTTCGCAGCAGACTCGGACGCTACTCGGACTCAATCCCACCCGAAATTCCTGATCTTTGACTTCTTTGGGGACACCGATTTCCATCTCAACCTCACCTTTGACTGTCTTTAATGCTTAGATTTTAGGGGGGAATTGAAAAAGGGGGGGGGAGTGCGGCCGGTCCGAGTGAAATGACCGATTCCCTGGAAAGGGTTGCGATCGCGACCCCCCCGGCATTTCCATCCCCGCGTTTCCGGCATCTAACCCCCGTCCCCCTAGACATCTGGATTCTTTCCGGTAGAATCAGAACAAAAAAATTAACGAATGTAAACTCAATTGTGGAGGGTAGACCCATTACACTCACGCTCGGCTCGTCCAATTCTTCTGCCGCATCCGATGGCAATCAGCCCATCCTCAAGGTTGTGGGCCGTTCCTCACTTCAAGGCCAGGTCACGGTCGGCGGCGCCAAGAATGCCGCTTTGGTCGTGATGGCCGGGGCATTGTTGTGTCCGGAAGAGTGTCGCATTCGCAACGTTCCGTCCCTGGTGGATGTGGCCCGGATGGGTCAGGTTCTATCCGCCTTGGGGGTGAAGCTGGAACGGGACGGCGATGCGATCGCGATCAACGCCCGCGATATCAACCAATCCCAAGCCCCCTACGAGTTGGTGAGCCAGCTCCGGGCCAGTTTCTTCGTGATCGGCCCTTTGCTGGCCCGTTTGGGTATCGCCAAGGTTCCCCTGCCGGGGGGATGCGCGATCGGCGCCCGACCCGTTGACCTGCACGTTCAGGGGTTGCGGGCGATGGGCGCCCACGTCCACATCGACCACGGCATCGTCCACGCCTACCTCACCGGCAGCGATCGCCGTCTGAAAGGGGCGAAAATTTATTTGGATTACCCCAGCGTCGGGGCCACGGAAACCCTGATGATGGCCGCGACCCTGGCCGACGGGGAAACCATCATCGACAACGCGGCCCAGGAGCCGGAAGTCGTCGATCTGGCGAATTTCTGTCGGGCGATGGGGGCGAAAATCAAGGGTGCCGGGACGAAAAAGCTGGTCATCTCGGGCGTCGATCGCCTGCACTCGGCGGACTATTCCATCATCCCCGACCGCATCGAAGCCGGAACCTTCCTGCTGGCCGCCGCCATCACCCGCTCGGAGTTGAGCGTCGCGTCCATCATCCCGGACCACCTGACGGCGGTGATCGCCAAATTGCGGAAAACCGGAGTAAAAATCGTGCCGGAGGAAAACAACACCGTCCGCGTCATCCCCGGCCCCCAAAGTCTGGCGACCGACATCGAAACCCTCCCCTACCCCGGCTTTCCCACGGATATGCAGGCGCCGTTCATGTCCCTGCTGACCCTGAGCGAGGGCAATAGCCTGCTGACGGAAACGGTGTTCGAGAACCGCCTGCACCACGTCGCCGAGTTGATCCGCATGGGGGCGGATATCCGCATGAAAGGCAATACGGCCGTGATCCGCGGCGTCGCCTTCCTCTCCGGGGCGCCGGTGAAGGCGACGGATCTGCGGGCCGGCGCCGCCCTGGCGATCGCGGCCTTGGCGGCCGAGGGCGAAAGCACCATCGAGGGCCTGCAACACATCGATCGCGGTTACGATCGCTTGGATGTGAAGCTCAAACAGTTGGGCGCCAATATCGAGCGCATCGACCCCCAGGGCGAAACCGAACCGACTCCCGCCTGCAAAGACGAGTCAATTTTGCTCAAATAATAAGATGGGGGCGGGATAGCTTCCCGCGGCTGACCCCAGGTATCGCTAACCCGCCCGACTCCTTCCATCACTTTTTGATTTGACGGCTATGGCTTTTTCTCAAATTCCTCTGATTGGTCTGAAAGCGGATCAATTCCGCCACCCCCTGGACTTGCAGGCGACCAACGCCTTGAAACAAGTGCCCGGTTTGGATTTGATAGTCCGGCAGTTGCTCGGCTCCCTCGGAGAGCAGTTTTTCTATTTGGAAAATATCGCGTCGAGCGTTTTGGTCGGCGAGCGACAGCTTCCCCACCTCCACGAGCTGCTCCTGGATGCCTGCAAAACCCTCGATTTGGAACCGCCGCAGCTTTACGTGCGATCGTCCCCGGTTCCCAACGCCTACACCTTCGCGATGCGGGGGAAACAGCCCTTTATCGTCCTGCATACTGCTTTGATCGACTTGCTGACGCCGGAGGAAATTCAGGCGGTGATCGCCCACGAGTTGGGACACCTGAAGTGCGAACACGGGGTTTACCTGACGTTGGCGAATCTGGTGGTATTGGCCGCCGGAAGTCTCTCGACGGTGGGGGCGGTGTTGGTGCAGTCCCTGCAAGCCCAGATTTTGGAGTGGGTGCGCTGTGCGGAGTTCACCTGCGATCGCGCCGCATTGCTGGCCACCCAAGATCCCCGGGTGGTGATGTCGGTGCTCATGAAGCTTTCCGGCGGTTCCCCCACCCTGGCACCGCAACTGAATTTGGATGCGTTCCTGGAGCAGGCGAAGGCCTACGACGAGATGAGCCGGGACGAGTTGGGGGAATTGCTCAAACAGGCGCAGACGTCCCAACTGACCCACCCCCTGCCGGTTTTGCGGGCTCGGGAGATCGATCGCTGGGCCGGCAGTCCGGATTACAATTTCTTGTTGCACGGGAAGAAAATGGTGTATAATGATAAAGTTGCCAATTTGGGCGGATGGCGAAATTGGTAGACGCACCACACTCAAAATGTGGCGGCTTCGGTCATGTCGGTTCGAGTCCGACTCTGCCCACTCTCTGAAAGGTTAAGAACATTAGGGGCGATCGCGTGATCGCCCCTTTTTCGATTAGGGGGGAGGACGATGCTCAAAAGTTACGAGGCGATCTACGAAAATGGCCAGGTGAAATGGCTCGGCGAGAAACCGGAGGTCGAATCGGCCCGGATCATCGTGACGGTTTTGGAGGAGACGCAGTTGCCCCTCAAACGGCGCCGCCCCCCTCAATTGCTGGAAAAGGTCAGACGTTGGGCGATATTGTCAGTCCGATCATCTCGGAAGAGGATTGGGAATGTCTGTAGCGATCGTGATGGGTTGACGGGCTGACCTAGGGACGGGACGTCGCAGCCGATCCCACAAACGTTTCAACAGTTCGCCCTCGGCACCGAAATCATTAAAAATGAATATCAATTGTGCGTCGGGTCGAATCTCTCGCTTATCGATCGCCGACTCAAATCCGCGATCGCAACCATCCGCTTATTGCATCTAAGCGTCAATTAAGTGAGAAGCTCCCCCGCCGCCCACATCGTCGAAATGCCCTTTTGATGGGCGTTAAAGCCCAAAAATTAAAGGCGGAACCCGAGATTGTAACAAAACTTAATTTTATTTTATTGAAAATATGTTTGAATAAATTCAGTCAGTTATTGAACTTTAGTCGCAATAAGCTGTGGAGATGTACGACCTGGTAGCACCGATGCCAACCTACGACAATCCAACCGTGAAATATGGCTGGCGGGCCGGCAATGCCCGGTTCATCGCCTCGATTATATTTTGGGCCGCGGCCCGGGTGGTTTGTGGGCGGAATTTGATTTCCGCCGCGTCGAAAAGGCGTTGAATCCCATCGAAGTCCGATTATTTTGAGATGTGAATAGGTCGAGATCGGATATCTCGACGGGCGACTCATCTTTCCCTTGTCCCGATGTCCTCTACTCCTCCACAGGCCCTATGAATTGTCCGTGTTGTTCCGGAAAATTGCTCCAACATATCGATCGCAACGGTTTGTACTGGCACTGTCAGGATTGCCGGCAATATTTCCCCGCTTCACCGATCTGCGATCGCCTCTTTTCTGGGGAACACGACCTTCCGAAAAAACCGTCGAAATTTATGATTAACATCGTCTCTTAAATTTGATTTAAAAAAGCCCCAAATTCCCAAGGGTGAGGCTGCGGCGCTTTGCCGGTAGCTGATACCCGTTTGATCGGAAATAAATCTCGTCGTTTAAAACAGGAAAGAATTGATGACTTCATCCCCCGATGCACTTTGGTTAAATGTCAGTCCGGCCCTCGAAGAATTGGATCTGCCGTGCCTGAGAGTCCTTTCCCGGCACTGCGCGATCGCCCACTATCAATATTGTATCAGTCAGGACGAACCGATGTGTTTTCATGAGGCGTTGACTTTGCTGCACGACTATTTAAAACATTTCGATCGCCCCCTGCATTTGATCGGACACGGCATGAGCGGATTGTTGGGATTGTGGTATTCTCGCCGACATCCGGAACGGGTGCGATCGCTGACTTTGCTTTCCGTCGGCATCCATCCCGCCGTCGATTGGCAGGCCCACTATCACGTCCAACGACAACTCCTCCCCTGCTCTCGGGAACAGCTTTTAGTTCAAACCGTTTACAGTTTATTCGGCTATCAATGTACCCCCGTGACGAAAAAACTGGCTCGGATGTTGGATCGTGATTTAAACCATTCTTTATCGCCCCATACGTTGTATCGGCGGGTCAATTTCTTTCCCGACGGAGTGCCGGTTCCGGTGATGATCGGTCGGGGCGAGAACGATGTGATTATCGATCCGAATTCCTGGCAGGGGTGGTGGCTCTGGCTCAAGGAGGGCGATCGCCTCTGGCAATGTCCGAACGGGCGCTATTTCTTCCACTATTTTAACCCCAAAGTTGTAGCGGGCGAAATCGTCAATTTTTGGAATCATTCATCCCGTTATTCGGGTTATAACCGCCGCGAAGGACTGTTGGATTTGAAATCGTAAACTGACAATTTTTGGGATAAAGTGATGATTTCTGAAGCTGCGTTGACTTCCCCGAACGGCTTGCCCGTCCATCCCCTGTGTCCGATCGCGATCGCGGCGATTTTGACGGGTTTTATTTTGGCGATTATTGTCGCCGTCAAAGAGGGTTTGGATCGCCTGAAAAAACTGCATCAAATCCCTTGCAGTCGCTGCGCGTTTTTTACGGGGGACTACCGGTTGAAATGCACCATTCACCCCTGCAAGGCTCTGTCGGAAGAGGCGATCGGCTGTTTGGACTACGAAGCGATCGCTCCGTGTCGGCGGCGGACAGATTTCCCAGTTCAGCCATCTCCTCAGTGGCAACTTCTCCCGATCGCCCGAAAGCGATCGCGTTCTGGGGTATGATATAAGGTACTTTGAGGCGACTTGGCAAGGGGGACTTGAAGAAGCTCCTCTTCGTTGGCAAAAGATTTTCCCTAAATTCTCCCCCCTTACAAAGGGGGGCTGGGGGGGATGACACCCGACTCACCCATCAAAATGACCGACTTAAAACAAGGTAAATACTTTTTACCCTACAATCCAAAATTGATGGATAAAGCCAAGGAAATGAGAAAAAATCCCACGCCGGCGGAACGACAGCTTTGGGGGTTTTTAAGAACTTTTCCTCTGAAAATCTGGCGACAGAAGCCGATTGATAATTTTATTGTCGATTTTTACTGCCCGAAGTTGAAATTGGCGATCGAGGTTGATGGGGAGAGTCATTTTACGCCGGATGCGATCGCTTATGATAGGGAAAGAACCAAGGTTTTGGAAGGGTACGGGTTGCGGGTTGTTCGCTTTACCAATCATCAGGTTTTGCATGAGTTTGAGGCGGTTTGTGAGGAGATTTTGGGGTTCATCCCCCCCAGCCCCCCTTTGTAAGGGGGGAGCCGTTTCATCCCCCCCAGCCCCCCTTTGTAAGGGGGGAGCCAGAGGTGGCTTCTGAGAGCTATCGGGAGGACCGGCAATCGGTCCCATCCCCCCCAACCCCCCTTTGTAAGGGGGGAGCCGGAGGTGGCTTCTGAGTGTTTAACTGGATTTGATATCACCAGTTTAAAAACCCGATATCAAAGTCCCCCTTACAAAGGGGGATTTAGGGGGATACGATCGCTTCTCAAACCCACCGACCTCTCAAAGTCCCCCT
>NZ_JAJENU010000471.1:0-9338 GCF_035615495.1 Lyngbya sp. CCY1209
TTCGGTTCCCAAACAGTGAAGCATCCCCCCCAGCCCCCCTTTGTAAGGGGGGAGAATATCTTTTCAAAGTCCCCCTTCGTAAGGGGGATTTAGGGGGATCTCTCCGGTTCTGAAGTCGCCATAAAAGCCTCGTGAAACGTGACTTCACCTTCGGGAAAATTTCCATTAAATGACAGGGCAAAAAAGACCTCTGGCGGCACGCCTTTATAACTGAGATCGGCAACATTCTCGAATCCAAATTTCGGATAATAATCCGGATGTCCGACCACGCAACATCCCTTCGCATTCAAACCCCTCAAACGCGACAGGCCTTCTCTGACCAGGGTTTTGCCGATACCTTGCCTTTGATGGGAAGGTAAAACGGAGAGGGGGCCGAGGCCGTACCAGTCCGGCGTTCCGTCGGAAATGACGACGGGTGAAAATGCGATGTGCCCGACGATTGAGTTATCCATTTCTGCGACGAGAGACACGGAAAGTGCTTCGGCGGCGCGGAGGGCGGTTATTATAAACTGTTCCGTATGTTGGCTGATCTCCAATGTTTTGAAGGCGGAGATAGTTACATCTGTTATAGCCTTCACATCGTTCTCATTTTCAGTTCTGATCATTAGTTTTTGATTCATAGGTCCCAACCGTCCTGTTGCCTATTACAAAATTTCCTCCCCGGCACAAATACCGGAGAGGAAAGGGTTTTATGTTAAAGAAAAATGGGCGATAATCGCTTAGGGAGCGAGGGCGTGGCCCCGCAGCAAGCTGCCCAAGGTTTTGGCGGTGATCTTCATCTGCACCAGGGGGTTTGCGGGGACGACAGTTTTATAGAGGTAGCTGTCGAATGTCATGCGCTGCACGTCGAGATCGGAGCACATTTCCACAAACGCTTCCCGACTCGCATCGGTGCGGTAGAACACCCGCTGCAGGATGTCGAGCACCAAATAGGTCATGCCGTACTGCTTATCCCAACGCTTGATATAAAGTTTCAAGTCATCTTCGGTGGGGATTTTCTGTCCGGCGTTGGAGGTTTCCACGATGGTTTCGGCGCACATCCGGCCCGACTTGGCGGCGAAGTAAATGCCTTCGCCGGAAGATTTGGTGACGGTTCCGGCGGCGTCTCCGACCAGGGCGACGCGGCCCACGACCCGGCGGGGGCGGGGATGTTCGGGGATGGGGTGGGCTTCCACTTTGATGATTTTACCGCCTTCGATACGCTGGGCGGCGCGGGCGCGGATGCCGGCTTGCAGCTTTTTGATCATCGCCTGGTTGACCTTCATGGTTCCGGTCCCGACGGCCACATGGTCGTATTTGGGGAAAACCCAGGCGTAGAAGTCGGGGGAGACGTCGTTGCCGACGTACATTTCGGCCCGATCTTCGTAGTAGGCCATTTTGTCTTCGGGGATGCGGATGCGCTCTTGGAAAGCGATCGCATAATTGTAATCCCCGGCGTCGATGGCCTTCGCCACGCGGGAGTTGGCCCCGTCTGCACCGATGACCAGATCCACTTTCAGGGTTTTGGCCGTTCCGACCGCTTTACCGCCGGAGTGGTCGTTATAGTGGATGGTGTAGGGGTCGCCAGTTTTGGTGGGAATTTCGAGTTTGTGAACCGTACCGTTGATCAGGTTGGCTCCCAGGGATTCGGCGCGATCGCGCATGAAGCCGTCGAGGACTTCCCGGCGGCACATCCCGATATATTCATCTTCATTTTCTAAATTGATGTCCACCTCGCGGTTGGAGGGGGAGATCATCTTCATTTTCCGAACCCGCCGGTCGATAATTTCGGGCGGCAGGTCGAACTCACTTACCATACACAGGGGGATAGCACCGCCACAGGGTTTGGCGTTATCCAGTTTGCGCTCGAATAAATAGGTTTCAATTCCAGCTTTTACCAGCGTTTCGGCCGCGGAGGAACCCGCAGGACCCGATCCGACAACAGCAACCCGTAGAGTCAAAGGTCCTCTCCCAAAATTTATCTCGTCAGTTACTAAGCCCAGATAGTAGCACGGAGTCAGTAAGCGGGGGGGCGTTCTTCTCAGAGTTGTGACGGATTGCAATAGAGCTTAACAGACCGTAACAATTTGGCGGGTCGGATGGGAAAAAAATTGACAATTGGCGCCCGATAATTGATAATTAGCCGTTTTTTCCCGGGCCCCCGTTTTCTGGGATACTGGAGGACGGGACACAATCAGGAGGCGATCGCGAACCCTATGGCATGGAACAACCCGGCCAAATCTGCCCCCACCATTGGCCAGCTACTCACCCAAATCCAGACATCGGGCCAATTGAGTTACGTCCAATATCTCCGGTTGATGTCGGCGATTTTGTCGGGAAATCAGATCGCCGACGCGGAACGCCACCAAATCAACCGCATTTTCGACCACGTTCAAACCGGCCGCATCACCCTCACTCAGAGTTAAATCAACGGTCCCCCCGTCGTTGTTGCGCTTTATGGCGATTACTATATCTATTGGCGATCCCCCTAAATCCCCCTTGAAAAGGGGGACTTTGAGGCGATTTTCGATTTTTTGACTGGATTACCTATTTCCCATTCCCTATTACCGATTACCGACTTCCATCCGCAGATTACACAGATTACACAGATTTTTCTCTATTCCCCATTCTCTTCGATCGCCTCTAATACCGATTTGGGGGATAATTTTCCTTTGAACCAGACGACTCGCGCCGGAATTCCGGTGGTTTTTACCCCCGCTTTTGCCAAATTTAAGCGCTCGGAAATGGCGAGGATTAAATGGTCGCAGTCGGAACGCCGCACCTGATAGAATTTCTTTTGCAGGTATTCTGGACGCCAATAGCCGACAATTTCTAATAAAAATACGCGGCCGTCGGGGTGCACCAGGCGAAAGTCGGGGATCATGACGCTGCCGGGGAGGGGAATTAAATCGACTTCCCGTTCCAGCCGCCACTCGGTTTTGAGGGACTGCCAGCGGTCTGCGAAGGACTGTTCGATCAGGCTGTCGTAGGGTTTGCCGGGGGGATAGTGGCTGACCAATTCGCACTCGGAATTGAGGGTGTATCGGCCGGTTTTGACGACGCGGGTGTAGGGATCTCGCTGCTGTAAGGTCGCTTGCAAACTCCACTTGGTGACGTGGAGTAATGCCGGGAGCATTTTTGCCAGGGCTAAACCGTAGCGGGTGCTGGGTTTGAAGAGGCTGGTGGGGCCGTCGAGGGTGAGGGTAAATCCGTGGTCGGCATCTCCTTCAATATAAGCCATGAGTTGAAATAATTTTAAGTATCGAAATAAAAGTTTATATTCTCCCGGATCGTTGCGATAGGCATTGATTTTGATCTCGCTGGCGCGGTAGAATATCCCTTGAACTTGGGAGAGATTGTAGCGGTGGATTAAGGCTTCGGGGGTGGGGGTATCGAATTGGGTTAAAATGCGGTTTTCGTGCAAGTCGGCATAGAGTCCAGTTTCGATTTCTGGGGGGGTGACATCTCGTTGGAGTTCTCGACTGAGTTGAACTGCCACTGCTTCTAAGGTTGTCCGAGTTGCAGGGGAGGACGGAACCCGTTTTGCGGCTTCTGAAAAAACCCGTTCTCGCAACTGTTGGGGTTCGAGGGGACTGACGATTTCAAAGGTGCAAAAGCTGCTGCGGAGGAGGTGGGCGAATCCCCGTTTGATGCGGTAGTTGGGGCTGTCCCCTTCGAGTTCTTGGAGTTGGCGGTTCAAGTCGCCTTGGGTGTGGTTGAGGCTGTTTTCAAACCGTCGGATGATTTCGGATGCGATCGCCAAATTTCCCGCGTCAATTCGCAGGCGGAGGGGGATGATGGTTTCTCCATTTTGTCGGTGACTGAGTAGATCCGTGGGTAACATAAAAAAGGATAGGGAATGGGGAGTGGGGAGTGGGGAGTTAGAGTTGGGTTGTACAGGGTTGATCGATATTTTTCAATTGTTATGCTGTCAATAAACGGGTAGAAATTATGAAACTTTTGAATCGCTTTTCATTGTCAATTGGTCAAATTTTCTCCTTTCTTTTTATGGCGGGAGTGACTCTCCTGCTGCTGATGTCCTTGGCGGGATATTTGGGCCGTTTTCACCTGTTATTTGAGTTGACATCCCATTTTCGGGTTCAGTACGCGATCGCCGCCCTAATTCCCCTGATCTATTTTACACTGCGACGACAACCCCGATGGATCGCGATTAGCTTGATTTGTCTGGCGATCAATTTGATGGAGATTGTTCCCTGGTATTTTCCGCAGCAATCTTTCGATAGCGTCAGTTCAAATACCCTGCGGGTGGCGGTGTCGAATGTCAATGCCAAGAACCGCAATTTTGACGCGGTGATTTCGTGGGTAAGGGAGGAAAATCCGGACATTCTGGCGATTGTAGAAGCCAATCAAGCTTGGCAAGAGGGATTGCAACCGATCCGCGATCGCTTCCCTTACCTGATGTTTGAAACCAGCCAAGATCGGCCGGGGATTGGCATCGCGCTATACAGCAAACTGCCGTTAAATAATGCGTCGGTTCAATTTATTGGAAATGAAAAAAGACCGACAATCGTCGCCAAACTGACCCAAAACAATCGGGAATTTTGGGCGATCGCGACCCACCCCACACCCCCGATCAGTAAATGGCTTGTTTCCGTCCGCAACCGACAACTGGAGGCGATCGCAAAATTTATCCCCACCTTGTCAGAACCTGTCATCCTCCTCGGAGATCTGAACATCACTATGTGGTCCCCCATCTACAAAAACACCCTGGGAAAAACCCGACTCCGCAACAGCCGCCGCGGGTTCGGAATCCTCCCCACCTGGCCGACTCGTAACCCCTATTTGCAGATTCCCATCGACCATTGTTTGGTGAGTCCGGAAATTCAAGTTTTGCAGATGCGACGGGGGCTAAATGTCGGTTCCGATCACCTGCCAATTGTCATGGATTTAGCCATCCATTAAAACGTCACAACGCTGCGAATCGATTTTCCTTCGTGCATCAAATCGAAGCCTTCGTTAATCTTTTCAAAGGGCAAAACGTGGGTGATCAAATCGTCGATATTAATCTTACCTTCCATGTACCAATCCACAATTTTAGGGACATCCGTCCGGCCCCTCGCGCCGCCGAAAGCCGTCCCTTTCCAAACCCGTCCCGTCACCAATTGAAAGGGACGGGTGCTGATTTCCTGTCCCGCCGGGGCGACGCCGATAATCACGCTTACCCCCCAACCTTTGTGGCAGCATTCCAACGCCTGACGCATGACATTGACATTGCCGATACACTCGAAACTGTAGTCCGCGCCGCCCTTCGTCAAATCCACCAAATAGGGCACCAAATCTCCTTCAATTTCCCGGGGATTGACGAAGTGCGTCATCCCGAATTTTTCGGCAATTTCTCGCTTGTCCGGGTTGAGGTCCACGCCGACAATCATATCGGCACCGACCATTTTCGCCCCCTGAATGACGTTCAATCCGATGCCGCCCAAACCGAAGACCACCACTTTAGAACCCGGTTCAACTTTCGCCGTATTGATGACCGCGCCGATACCCGTCGTCACCCCGCAGCCAATGTAACAAACCTTGTCAAAAGGCGCATCTTCGCGAATTTTTGCTACTGCAATTTCCGGCAATACTGTATAATTAGAAAAAGTGGAGGTTCCCATGTAATGATGGATCATTTTTCCACCTTGAGAAAAGCGACTGCTGCCGTCCGGCATTAACCCCTTTCCTTGGGTGCCGCGAATCGCCTGACAGAGGTTGGTTTTCATGCTGAGACAGTATTCACATTGGCGACATTCGGGGGTATAAAGAGGGATAACGTGATCGCCCGGTTTGAGGCTTTTCACCTCCGGGCCGACTTCTACCACGACCCCCGCCCCTTCGTGGCCGAGAATCGCCGGAAATAGCCCTTCCGGGTCGGCGCCGGAGAGGGTATAGGCATCGGTGTGGCAAATTCCGGTTGCTTTGATTTCCACCAAGACTTCCCCCGCTTTCGGGCCTTCGAGTTGGACGGTTTCCAGGCTGAGGGGTTGTCCGGCTTCCCAGGCGACGGCGGCTTTAACTTCCATGTTCCTTCTCTCGATAGTTCCTGTTTTTTTAGGGTATCAGAAAATGGCGAATCGAAACAATCGATTTGATCAAAATATTTCCCCCTTTGCGATGTCGAGTTTGATATCAGATATAATTGAAAGATGGAAACAGGCAAGATGCCTGTTCTACTATATTTAAAGAATGGGAATGCAAGCCAAGCAAATTGAGTGGTTTCATGGGGGGCGATCGCTGACGGCAATTAACGCCATTTTTCGACCCCAGTTTACCTTCGTGGATCTGTTCGCCGGCATCGGCGGCTTTCGGATCGCCCTGGAAGAATTGGGCGGCAAATGTTTGGGGTATTCGGAAATCGATCGCACGTCAATCCAAGTCTACCGAGACAATTTTATCCGATATTCCAATTTGGACGAAAAAGAGTTGGGAGATATTCAATTATTAAATAAACTCCCCTTTGATGTCGATATTATCGCGGGTGGTGTCCCCTGTCAACCCTGGTCGATCGCGGGAAAGTTGCGGGGTTTGAACGACCCGAGGGGACAGCTTTGGTTGGATACAATCAGGGTGATTACCTTGAATCAACCCAAAGCTTTTATCCTGGAAAATGTCCGGGGATTAACCGAACCCAGACATAAAGAACAGTTTGATAGTATCCTGGCTGCACTATCCGAGGCGAATTATGTCGTTAAATGGCGGGTTTTAAATGCCTTTGATTTTGGTTTATCTCAAGACCGCGATCGCGTGTTTATCGTCGGCATCCGGCGGGATATCAAAGGGGGGCAAAACTTCCAATTTCCCGAACCGTTAAATCGGCGACCCAAACTGTTCGAGTTTGTGGAGGGAGTCTCCAAGAAACCCGTCGTTAAAAAGAAGTTTTCGCCGCCGGTTTTATTTGGTGACAATATTCCCCCGTCTCGCGGGCGATTTCAAAAAACGGACGAACTCAACGATTTTTTCCTATTTTCCGACGTGCGAAACGGACAGACAACCATCCATTCCTGGGATTTGATCGCAACGAGCGATCGCGAAAAGCAGATTTGTGATATTATTTTAAAAAATAGGCGCAAAAAAATCTACGGCCCGAAAGATGGAAATCCGATCCCGTTTGACGGGTTGAAAGCGTTGATATCCGATCTGGAAATGGCGGAACTCGATCGCCTGGTTGAAAAGCGAATTTTGCGGTTTATCGAAAATCGGGGTTATGAGTTTGTCAATTCTAAAATCTCTTCCGGTATCGGCGGGGTGGCGAAAATCTATTTAGCCCACGCAGAGGCGATCGGCACTTTGACGGCGACGGGAACCAAGGTTTTTGTCGCTACCAAAACGTTTGATTGTCAGAATCCCGAGCGATATAAAATAGAATTTATTGAAAAAATCTACCGTCCCAAACATTATAAAGAAATCACCGCCCGGGATATGGCGAGACTGCAAGGGTTTCCGGAACCGTTTATTTTAGATAACAATCCCAGTCGGGCAAAAAAACAGTTGGGGAATGCCGTTCCCGTTCCGGTCGTCTATCATATCGCGCGATCGCTGTTGGTTTTGAATCCGTTTGGAAATGAGGTTCAAAACAGTTTTTAGTCGGGGGGAAGGTGCGATCGCGGGCGCTAAAGCGCAACAACGGTTATTAATATCCAATCCGCTTAAATATCCAAAAATCGATCCCCCCCAGCCCCCCCTTAATAAGGGGGGGATCGAGGGGGGCGGGTAAATAACCGGATCTGATATAACGTTTGTGGGCGCTAAAGCGCAACAACGGTGTGATAAAGTATTGGGAATCAATTAGCATTTGGTTTTCAACTGACGGCTATGACCCCAGAACCCGATCGCGCCCCGGAAAAGGAAACGGCGATCGCCCGTTTTTTCCAGTTTCGGCAACTGCAAACCGACTTCCGCACCGAAATTATGGCGGGGGTGACAACCTTCGTGACGATGGCTTACATCCTCGCCGTCAACCCGGACATTCTCTCCGCCGCCATCTTTTTAGAAACCCCCGGCGATCTGTTCGGAGAAATCGCGATCGCCACCGCACTATCGGCCGCGATCGCAACATTAATTATGGGATTATACGCCAAATATCCCTTCGCCCTCGCCCCCGGAATGGGGCTCAACGCTTACTTCGCGTTCACCGTCGTCCTCAAACAGGGAATTAGTTGGCGAGTCGCCCTCGCCGCCATTTTCATCGAAGGGTTAATCTTCATCGCCCTCACCTTCGGAAATATCCGCGCCCAAATTGTCACCGCCATCCCCGCCAGCATCAAACACGCCACCGCCGCCGGCATCGGCTTATTTATTGCTTATATCGCCCTTACAAACACAGGATTAATTGTCGCATCCGAAGCCACAACAACCGCCCTCGGCGACCTCAGCCAACCGGTTATTTTGGTCAGTTTGGCGGGAATTTTCATCACAGCCGCGTTTGTGGTCCGCCGCATCACGGGCGCCCTGTTGTGGGGGATTTTGGCGACGGCGTTGTTGGGGTGGATTTTGGCGATCGCCCCCTGGCCGGAAGCGGTGGTGGCTTTGCCTCAATTACCCGTGGATTTAGCGGGTCAGGCCTTCGTGGGTTTTAGGGAAATATTTCGAGGGAATTTTGGAGAATTATTGACGGTTTTATTCGTGTTTCTATTTGTCGATTTATTCGATACCGTGGGAACCCTGACGGGGTTGGGAATTAAAACCGGTTATATCGGCGCTGACGGCGAACTTCCCCGGGCGAGTCGGGCGTTTTTAGCCGATGCGGTGGGAACCACCGTCGGCGGCATTTTGGGAACCTCGACGGTGACGACTTATATCGAGTCGGCGTCGGGAATTTCCGAGGGGGGACGCAGCGGACTGACGGCGATCGCGGTGGCGGTTTTGTTCCTGCTTTCGACCCTGTTTATTCCCCTGCTGGCGGGGATTCCGTCTTTCGCCACCGCCCCCGCTTTAATCATCGTCGGGGTGTTGATGATGGGCGGCGTCCGTTACATCGCCTGGGACGATCCCGCCGAGGCGATCGCGGCTTTTTTGACCTTATTTATTATGCCCCTCAGCTATTCCATCGCCGACGGTTTGGCGGCGGGTTTGATCGCCTATCCGATTTTGAAAACCATGCAGGGCAAGTTTCAGGAAACGACCGTCGCCATGTGGATTTTGGCGGCGGTTTTCGTGTTGAAATTCGTGGCGATCGGCGGGTGAATGCCCTCACCCCCGACCCCTCTCCCAATTCTGGGAGAGGGGAGAATTTTTCAAGATATGTTACGAAATAATGCGCGAAAATCCTCTCCGTTCAAAGCCCCCAGAATTGGGGGTTTGGGGGCGAGATACAGCGCTGGGTGCCGGGAAAAAGCCCCCAGAATTGGGGGTTT
>NZ_JAJENU010000472.1:0-215 GCF_035615495.1 Lyngbya sp. CCY1209
AGCCATTGTTTGACATTTCGCCTTATGGTCGTTGGACAATGAAGTTTGGATAGCAGATAATCATGGTCAATTTGGTCAAAGCATTTGGCGATGTCAGCATCGAGGATGTAGTATTCCCCGTGGTTAATAGCGACAAAAATTCTGCCAATTGCGTCAAGGGTTGAGCGTCCGGGTCGAAACCCATAGCTTGTCCCCTCGAATTTAGGTTCCCAATA
>NZ_JAJENU010000473.1:0-24895 GCF_035615495.1 Lyngbya sp. CCY1209
CTTGTCACAGGCAAGATGCCCGGGCTACAAAAGCGATCGCGTAAAACAAGCTTCTAGCTTGTCACAGGCAAGATGCCTGGGCTACAAAAGCGATCGCGTAAAACAAGCTTCTAGCTTGTCACAGGCAAGATGCCTGGGCTACAAAACTGATTGAGGAATTACAATTGAGTTTTTTTAATGCACCCAATCTTAACATCCTGTGGGGGACGCTATTAGTCGAAGAATTGATTCGCAATGGTATCGATTATTTTGTCCTTTCTCCCGGTTCCCGTTCCACCCCGCTGACGGTGGCGATCGCCCGCCATTCCAAAGCGAAACGCCGGGTTTGTGTGGACGAACGGGGGGCCGCATTTCACGCGATCGGCTACGCGAGGGCGACGGGAAATCCCGCCGTTTTGATCTCGACATCCGGTTCCGCCCCCGCCAACTATTTCCCCGCCGTGATCGAAGCATCCGCCGATCGCTTACCCTTGATTATTATCTCCGCCGATCGCCCCCCGGAATTGCGGCAGACGGGGGCAAATCAAACCATTGATCAAGTCAATCTTTACGGAAATTACACTCGCTGGACGTTCGATCTTCCCTGTCCCGATGAAAGCATCTCTCCCGCCGTCGTTTTAACCACCGTCGATCAACTCATTTACCGTTCCCGGCGATCGCCCTGCGGTCCGGTTCACCTCAATTGTATGTTTCGGGAACCCCTCGCCCCGACAGATTCCGCCATTTCGGACGGTTACACAATCCCCTTGAAACGATGGTTGAACGGCGATCGCCCCCGGACGATTTACGAACTCCCGAAAGCGACACCGACTCCCCAAACCCTGCAACAGATCGCCGCTATTTTGAACGAAACGAAACGGGGAATCTTGGCGATCGGGGCGTTATCATCTCCCCGAGAAGTCGCCGCCATTTCCGAGTTGGCGAAACGGTTACAATTTCCCATTTTTGCCGATATCCGTTCCGGCTTGCGGCTGGGGAATTCCCTCCCCGAACAGATTCGATATTTCGATTTTCTACTATCCGCCGAAATTTGGAATAACTCCGAACCCATCGAAACGGTTTTACAGATCGGCGATCGCATCCTCTCCAAACGATTTTTGCAGCAGTTGGAACAGCATCCCCCCGCCAATTATATCGTCATCCTCGACGAACCCAGCCGCCACGATCCCACCCACGCCGTCACCCACCGAATCGAAAGCGATATCGAAATTTTCTGTCGGAATCTATCGCCATTTTTGATATCTAAAATTTCCGAAACTTGGAAAAATAACCTCTCGAAAACCGCTCAAAAAATCGCCGACGCGATCGCAGACAGTTTGACACCAGAATCGGATTTAAACGAGATCGCGATCGCCCGCGAAGTCTCCCGCCACATCCCCCCCGACAGTGGCTTATTTTTATCTAACAGTATGCCCGTCCGCGACATGGATAACTATGGACTTTATGGCGGAAATTATGTTAGAATAGGAGCCAACCGGGGAGCCAGTGGCATCGACGGAATTATCGCCTCCGCCACGGGTTTATGTCAGGGGTTGAATGCCCCCACGACTTTGATAATTGGAGATCTGGCATTTCTGCACGATTTGAACTCCCTTTCCTTGGTGCGATCGCTCCCCCATCCCCTGTGGATTATCGCCATCAACAATAACGGCGGCGGCATCTTCTCCTTCCTGCCCATTTCTCAATTTGAGGACGTATTTGAACCCTATTTCGGCACGCCCCAAAACCTCAATTTTTCCCACGCCGCCAAATTATTTGATATCGAATATTTTTCGCCCCAAACTTTGGAAGACTTCGTGAGAGATTATAAACGTGCGATCGCCTCCCAGCAATCCGCAATATTGGAAGTCAAAACCGACCGCCAAAACAATCGAGAATTGCATCAAAAAATAACCCAAAAGAAGGGTCTCCAGCCCCCCTAGCCCCCATCCCCCCCAGCCCCCCTTTGTAAGGGGGGAGTAAGGGGGGAGTAAGGGGGGAGATCGGGGGGAGATCGGGGGGAACCGCAGAATAGACTCCCCTCGCCCAGAATTGGGAGAGGAGCCGGGGGTGAGGGCGAGAAAGGTTTCCGGGTTGGCGAAGATCGGATGTATCATTTAATGTTATGGCAATGAGCGCTCGGGTGTTAACAAATTCGGGGGAACCTCGAAAACTTCAAAACCTCGATTCAAAGGGGCTTTGAGTTCTCCCGACTCCCGACTCCCGACTCCCGACTCCCGCGCGCAGCGCTATCAGTTCATCCATCCCCCGATCGCCCGCCGTGCTATCTTTTCTACTGGTCATCGCCGTCCTGTTCGTCAGCTCGCTGTTCACCTCTATTTTTATTCTCGCACCCGTCAACTTCCTCGCTTGGCTGCACCTGCCCAGTTGGACGGGGTTGGTGGTGCTGGGGCTGTTCGTAGCCTGGTGTTTGGGAGAATAGGAAATATAGGGCGGGCAGAACCCGCCCCAGCGACTATTTCAGCGTCGTTTTGGAGACGATGCGGGTTTTCTTACGATCGCCCTCGGAAAGCTCCTCGCCCGACTGGAGGCGGGTGGCGCTACTCTGGAGGACGGTGGCACCGCTTTTGTCGCCCATCTGCAAGGCCGTTTTCGCCGCCGTCTGCAACATCGTGGCGGCCCCGGCGCGATCGCCCTGCTGCAACTTCGTTTCGGCGATCTGAGTCTGCCGGTACTTCGCCAGGGCGTAAATGTGCTGCTGCACCTGCTTGTCCGCAGTGGGGCGGTAGTCGCCGATCACGTTGGCCTCCACCAGCATCGGTTCGGAGTAGAGGTTTTCCACCGCCAACGCCGGATCGTCGTAGCGGACCTGGACTTGCGCGATCGCCTGCTTTCCGGGCGCTAATTTGCTGATATACAAATTCGCCAAAACCACCCGTTCCGTATCCTTCATCAGATCCCCCAGACGCACCGCAAAGCGATCGCCCTCCGACTGGACGGGCAGTTCGATCGTGTCCGGGGACACCTGGGCGATGGGCTTCAATTCCGCCAACCGCACGTTGGGAAACAGGGAAAATAACAAATAAGAATTGGTCAGCCCCACGGACTGCATCCGCGTAAATAGACGTCCGAACTCGTCGATCGCCTGTTCCGGATATTCGATATAGGCCAGGGCCCCGCCAGCCGCGTCGGCAATTTTTTCCAAAACATCCTGGTTCCAATCGTCGCCGAACCCCAAAGAATTGATGGTGAGGTTGTACTCCGTCGCCAATTTTGCCAGCTTCAGACAGCGATCGTTATCCCCGTGCTCGTTTTCCCCGTCGGTGAGCAAAAACGCCTGGGAAATCCGCTCCTGCTTGCCCTTTCCCAACTCCTCGATCCCCAGCTTCAAGCCCTCGTCGATCGCGGTGCCGCCGGACGTCCGCAGGCGGTCGATCTGCTTTTTGATCCGGTCGGGGTCGATGATATCCTGGTTGGGAACCAAGACCTTCGCCCGGTGGTCGAAGGCGATCACCGAAATGCGATCGCCCGGGTTGAGGCGATCGATGAGTTCCCCCGCCGCCTGCTTGACGGTATCCAGCGGTCGGCCGCTCATCGAACCGCTGTGATCTAAAATCAGGCAGAGATTCAGGGGAATGTGGCTTTCGAGCGACTCGGGAAGGGCCGAAATCGAAATGGCGAGTTGACGCTGGCTCGATCCCTGGTTCGCATCGACGTTGGGATCGTTGAGAGCGGGTTGCAAACTGACTTTCATCGAAGACCTCCGGGAATTTTAAAATCCCATCCGTAATAAAGGCGGACAAACGGCGCACGCACTCCGGTCGGCGGAGCGATCGGGGGGGAATTCCCTACCCGCTCCCCGGGAAGACCGATCGAGAGTTGCGTTACTATACATTAATAGTTTACCCGCACCCGGCGATCGCACGGGTCAGGTCTGATGGCAAGGACGTTTGACCCGACAACTGGCGGTCTGCCCGAATGCCACATCCTTGATGAGTTCATTGGTTTAAACCGTGCAATCACCCTACTACTACAGTGACAGTGCAATGCGGACGCCCCCGCCCGATCTTCCGTCCTTGTTGCTCAAGGAACGGATCATCTACCTGGGATCGCCGCTGGTATCTGCGGACGAATACAAGCGACAACTCGGCGTCGATGTCACCAAACTGATCATCGCCCAACTGTTGTACCTGCAATTTTCCGATCCGGAAAAACCCATTTATTTCTACATCAATTCCACCGGGACTTCCTGGTACACCGGAGATGCGATCGGTCAGGACACCGAAGCCTTCGCCATCTGCGACACCATCAACTACGTCAAACCCCCCGTCCACACCATCTGCATCGGTCAGGCGATGGGCACCGCGGCGATGATCCTCTCCTCCGGAACCAAAGGATTTCGGGCCAGCCTCCCCCACGCCACCATCGTCCTCAACCAACCTCGCATGGGGATGGGGCGCTCCCAGGCCACCGACATCCAAATTCGGGCCAAGGAAGTCCTGGCGAACAAAACATCCGTTTTGGATATTTTGTCTCAGAATACCGGCCAGCCGGCGGAGAAAATTGCCAAAGACACCGACCGGATGTTCTACCTGACGCCGGAACACGCGAAAGAGTACGGACTCATCGATCGCGTCCTGGAAAGCACCAAGGAACTGCCCACACAAATTCCCGCCGGGATTTCGTAAACTCTTTTCTGTTAGCAACTATGCCTGTCGATGACATTCTTCGCGTCCCCTACCAAATTCCTGGCAGCCAACAGTGGCGGTGGATCAACATCTACACCCGCCTCAGTCAGGAGCGGATCGTTTTTCTCAACCAACCGCTGACGACGGGCGTGGCCAATTCCCTCGTCTCGTCGATGTTGTATCTGGACTCGGAAGATCAAAATAAACCGATCTACCTGTACATCAACTCCATCGGCGACCCCGTTTTGGCGGGGATGGCGAACGAGTCGATGGGGATGATGTCCGTGATGGCGGCTTTGGCCATCTACGACACGATGCAGCACGTCAAATCCGAGATCTTGACGATCTGCATGGGTCAGGCGGTGGGGATGGCGGCGTTGCTGTTGGCCTGCGGTACGAAAGGAAAGCGGGCCAGTCTCCCCCACGGGATGATCACCCTGTACAACCCCCAGACGGTCACGCAAGGACAGGCCAGCGACATCCAAGTTAACGCCGAAGAGATCATCTCGAAACGGCAGTTGATGATGCAGATTTTTCACGAACACACGGGTCAGTCCGTCGAACGGATCACGAAAGACATGAACCGGACGTTTTACATGACCCCCGAACAGGCCCAAGAGTACGGCATCATCGATCGCATTTTAAAGCAACCCAGTTGATGTTCGGGTCGGGAGATGAGGACGGAATTTTTGAGAATTCTCACGTCTCAATTTTCCCCGCACCCCACGCCCCAAACTTGTTAAAAAATCCTTTGTTCAACCTCACGAAACGAGAGAAGTAAAAGTCATGCCCATTGGTGTCCCCAGCGTTCCATACCGCCTCCCCGGTAGTACCTATGAACAGTGGATTAATATTTACGAACGGCTGTTCCGGGAGCGGATCATCTTTTTGTCAGAAGAAGTCAACGATGGTATTGCGAATGCGATCGTGGCTTATATGCTCTATTTGGACTCCGAAGATCCGTCCAAACCGATTTACCTCTACATCAATTCCCCCGGCGGCTCGGTGACGGCGGGCATGGCGATTTACGATACCATGCAGTACATCAAATCCGAGGTCGTCACCATCTGCGTCGGTCTAGCCGCGTCGATGGGGGCGTTCCTGCTGGCGGCGGGGACGAAGGGCAAACGCTTGGCCCTGCCCCACGCCCGGATCATGATCCACCAACCCCTCGGCGGCACTCGCGGACAAGCCAGCGACATCGAAATCGAGGCTAAAGAGATCCTGCGAATTCGCACGGTCCTCAACGAGATGCTGGCCGAACGCACGAGCCAACCTCTGGAAAAGATCGAGAAAGATACCGATCGCGACTATTTCCTCTCGGCTCGAGAAGCCTACGACTACGGCCTCATCGACCAGGTGATCGAGGAGCGCCCGGTTTAGCGATCCGCCCCGTTTGGGGTACACTTTCGACGATGCCCGCCTCAGTTCGCGATGGTTGTGAACGCGGGGCGGGTTTGGCGACGGGTTCAACTGGGACAAACAGACCGAAATGGATACGACGGATTACTATCGCAGGTTGGGTTTGAGGGCGGGGGCGAGTTTGGAGGCGGTGAAGGCTTCCTACCGGCGACTCGCCCGCCAGTACCATCCGGACGTCAACCCCGACGATGCGGAGGCACAGGAGCGGTTTATCGCCGTGACGGAGGCTTACAAATATCTGCTCGATGTGGCGAAACCGGAGGCGGAGATGGCCTGGGCGGCGACATCATCCCCCGGTGTTCGGGACGTTTCACCCCCCCGCTACCAACCCGTCACACCGAAGATTTACCGCAAGGCGCCACCCATTCAATTCAACCCGGAACTCTCGGAAATCGAGCGGAAATTGAAGGAAAATTCCTATCGGGAATTGCAGCAACTCCTCAAATCTCGGCGATTTCCCCGGGCGATCGCATTGGCGGAGGGACTGGCGGCTAGAATCCCCCAAGACCCGGAAATTCGCCAGTGGCAGGCGATCGCCTACCAACGTTGGGGGCGGCATCTGATCAAAGAACGCCAGCTCGAAAAGGCTCGAAATTATTTGAAAAAAGCCCTCCGTACCGACCCTCACAACCGCGCCTTGTGGGCGGAAGTGGAGCGGGATTTCCGGCAGTTGGAACAGATTTATTTTTGAGACGCTCTCGCCCTCTCCCCCGACCCCTCTCCCAATTCTGGGAGAGGGGAGTCAATTCAACGCAGGAATAGCATCAAAACCGCCGCGCCGATCATCAGGCTTCCGGCGATTTTGTTGAGGAGAACGCCCAATTTCGGGCTGAAATACAATCCGGCCCGACTGGCGGCGATCGCATAAGCAATCTTCGTCCCGCCAACCGTCAAAACCGCGACCCAAATCGCGATCGCAATATCGAGAGGGGTCGCCGCGTCGAGGTCGAAAAATGCCGGGAAAAAACCCAGGTAAAAAAAGACGGCTTTTTGGTCGGCTAAGGTAATCAGAAGTCCCGCCAAGAAACTGGAGAATAAAGAAGCATCTCGGGTTCCCTCGACGGTACGCGGTTTCGCCCGGGTTCTCCACAGTTTGACCCCCAACCAGATCAGATAGCCGCAAGCGAAATATTTCACGAACACGAACAGATCGCCCGTCGCCTCCACGAGCATCGCCAGACCGCCGATCGCCAGTAAAATAAAAATGATGTCGCCCGCGACGACTCCGGCGGCGGTGAGGATGCCGTGAATCAATCCGGAGGAGACCGATCGCGCTGATACCGCCAACACGCTGGCACTGGGGAGCGCGGCGAGGACCAGCAGGGTCAAAAACATGGCGACGATACTCGTTAAAGACAGTGTAACATCCATTTTAATATCCATCCATTTTAATAAATTTTCTTGAACAAATACACGTCATCTTGTGAATATTGAATTTCAAAGTCGTCACTATTTTGGAGATTTTCAAATAAAAAATTGGCAAATTCGCGGCTGCTTCTCCAACCCGGATGGCGGAGATTTAATAACACCTGGTCGAATTGGGTCAAATCGGGAATTTTCGCATCGGAATTGGTGAACTCGATCGCCCTTCGGTGGGTGAGGTGGGGGGCGAGATTGGCGGTGGTGAGAACGCTGCCGTCGGGGTAAACCCGGGCCACCGCATTTCCACTGGCCGACCAAGTGTCGATTTCCTCCAAATAAATCGACCAAAAATAGCCGAATTTTGCCAGAGAAACAAACCCAATCAGCGACCAAACAACGATTAATTTGTGCAGGTTATAATTGAAACTTCCGATACATTGGATCGAGCGATCGCGCCAGAACCAAACCCACAGATACTTTCCCAAATAGCCCTTTCCTTCCGCCAAAGTTGCAATTATTGCGACCATCAAAAAAGGCACGATGGGAACCGAATATTGGTGGATCAAATCCCGCTGGGCTTGAATATCAGATAACATATTTTTGGCCAACACCGGCACGGTGGCAACTAAAGGGCTGAGGTGGCGGGGGGACAGCCAAAAAATCACCGGAGAAAAGACGAGGGCGAGATATTCCAAAGAATCCGGAGAAAAGACCCGTTCTAATACCCGTTTCGGTTTGAAGACTAAATTAATTATAATTTCGGGGATCGAGTCTCCCAAATAAGTGTAGCGGCCGACCCCACCCGGCCCCCCTCCTTCTTTAAAATAAGGAATAATGACACCGACGGCGATCGCGAACCAAACCGTACCCAAAAACAGTGCGATCGCGCCGCAGCGACGTTTTTTCTCGCAAAAATACAGCCAAAACCCCATCCCAATTACAGTCAAAGATAGGGCATCTTTGCAGCCCAAAATCCAAATAATTGCCACCGTAAACCAGAGGGTGCGATCGCACCGCGCCGCCAAAATTGCCGCCAGCAAAGCGGGTCCAGCCATGACCTCCGGGTGAAAGTCGAATAAATTGATATTGAAAACGACGGGATACAGCAAATAAGCCGCCGCCACCGCCGCAGAAACCCGCCGATCCAACCCCGCCAGCCGCGCCAAACCCCAGGTCGGCCAGACCCCGGCAGCCAGGGAAATTGCCTGCACCAAAAACAGCCAGTAAACCGACGGATAAATCCAGTATAAAATCCCGAGGGGATATACCGCCCAAGCCGCGTGATTTCCCATGTGATGAATGTTGAGAAAAGAAGAGATCGGCGGTTCGCCCCGGCTGATGAGATAAACCACCTGGTCGTAAATTCCCAACTCGAAGGCGGTAGACTGAAACAAATTGTGCCGGAGGCTGCTGGCGGCAAATAAAACAACAAATGCGATCGCCATCATCAGGGCGACGGGGTGAAATTGAAACCGTTTCGATGGGGAAAAAGACACCTTTTGACTCGGTACATTGGTACGCCTGATCGGGGTTCGGCGATTTTACTCGGGAGATGCTTCCCGGACATCAAGACGTCGGAAAACCATCACATCATTTTGCTGATAGAGAGTTTGAAATTCGGGGTCGGCGGCCAACCTGCGGGCGATCGCTTCCCCCGTCTCCACCGTATCCGGCCAGGGATGGCGTCGGTTTAAAATCACTGTATCAAATTCTGTCAAATCCCCGTCGGCGGACACCTGACTCAAGAGTTTGAGGACGCGGCGGTGGGTGAGGTGGGGGGCGAGATAATTGTCCGTCAAAACGGCCGTTTGGGGTCGAACCGTCGCCACGGCTTCCCGCGTCGCCTGCCAGGTGTCGAGGCGTTGGGTGTACTCCAAAAATCGCCCGTATTTTCCATACAACAGGAAAATTAATAAAGACCAAAGCACGATCGCCTTGGGGAGAGACAGGGGAAACTTATCCGTATTTTGCCACTTTTGCCACAGGTGATTCAAACCGCCCCAGAGGGTGTTTCCGTTTCCGGCCAAACTCGCGATCGCCGCCAGCAGTAAAAATGGAATCACGGGGATGGAATATTGGTAGGCGAGGCTGCGTTGAAAGGAGACTTCCGAAAGGCTGTTAACGAGTAAAGTGGGGAGGGCGGGAATTAACGGTGTCAGGTGGCGTGGCGACAGCCACCAGAGGACGGGCAAGGCGAGGACGAATAAATAATCCAAGGTTTCCAGGGAGAACAATTTCCCCAAAACCAACTGGGGTTTCAGAAACAAATTAATCAAGATTTCAATAACAGAATTGCCCAGGTAGGTGTAACGCCAGACACCCGCCACTTCCTCGCCGCTAAATTGGGGGATAATGAGTTGGGTGACGATGACAAACCAGGCCGATCCCGCCATTAATGCGATCGCGCCGCACCCCCGCCGTTTTTCAAAAAATATCAGCCAGATTCCCAGGGCGATAATGGTCAGAGATAACACCGCCTTGCAGCCCAACACCCACAAAATCGCCGCGCAGAACCCGAAGATTTTTTGCCGTCGCGCCGCCAAAATTGCCGCCAATAAAGCGGGAAGGGCCATGACTTCCGGGTGAAAATCGAACAAATTGATATTGAAAACGACGGGATACAGTAAATAAGCCGCCGCCATTCCCAGAGACGTGCGATCGTCCAATCCGGCCCGCCGCGCCAAACTCCAGGTCGGCCAGGCCCCCGCCGCCAGGGAAATCGCCTGGACTACCAGCAGCCAGTAAACGCTGGGATAGATGCGATATAGCAATCCGAGGGGATACACGGACCAGGCGGCGTGATTTCCCATGTGGTGGAAGCCGAGAATGGAGGAGATGGGCGGCTGTCCCTGACTCATCAAATAGGTGACTTGATCGTAAATGCCCAAATCGAAGCCGGTGGATTGGAACATATAATGGCGGAGACTGCTGGTTATCAAAAAGATCGCGATCGCGCCCCCCATCATCCACAACAGGGCGTCCGGGGCGATCGCCACCTTCGATTTCGGCTGAGAAGTCGCAGATTCTGGGGACGTTTCCATTCCGGGTGTAGCCAACTGCAATTGATATCGCCCCTCATCGTAACAGTTTGGCGTGTAGGGTGTCGGGTGGGGTTGAAATTGTCGGGGTTCGCTGCCATTCGCCCTCCCCCGACTCTCGATTCTCGACTCCCGATTCCCGACCGATTGGGATCGCGGGACGGACTATTGTATCGTGGAAAAAACAAGCTAAAGAAAAGATGAAAGCAATCACACTTCTCGGTTCGACGGGTTCCATCGGGACTCAAACCCTCGATATTGTCGCCCACCACCCAGATCAATTCAGGGTTGTCGGGTTGGCGACGCGGGGCAATGCCGCCCTCCTCGCCGAACAGGTGCGGCAGTTTCGCCCGGAAATTGTGGCGATCTGCGACGAGGCGAAACTCCCGGAATTGCGGGAGGCGATCGCGGATCTGGACCCCCAACCCGTGGTTTTGGCGGGGGAGTCTGGCGTGGCGGAAGTCGCCCGCTACGGGGACTCGGAGGCCGTCGTGACCGGGATCGTCGGCTGTGCGGGGTTGCTGCCCACCATCGCCGCGATCGAGGCGGGGAAAGATATCGCCCTGGCGAATAAGGAAACCTTGATCGCCGGCGGGCCGGTGGTCAATCCCCTGATCGAGAAATACGGTGTCAAACTGCTGCCGGCTGACTCCGAACATTCGGCGATTTTTCAATGTCTACAGGGGGTTCCCGAGGGCGGGTTGCGGCGGATTATCCTCACCGCCTCCGGGGGGGCGTTCCGGGATTGGCCGGTGGAAAAGTTGCCGGAAGTGACGGTGGCCGACGCCATCAAGCACCCGAACTGGTCGATGGGGCGGAAAATTACGGTGGATTCCGCCACGATGATGAACAAGGGGTTGGAGGTGATCGAGGCTCATTTCCTGTTCGGTGTGGACTACGACGCGATCGAAATTGTCATCCACCCCCAGAGTATTATTCACTCTTTAATTGAATTGCAAGATACCTCGGTTTTGGCGCAGTTGGGATGGCCGGACATGAGGCTGCCGCTGCTGTACGCCCTGTCTTGGCCGGAGCGAATTTATACGAATTGGGAACCGCTGGATTTGGTGAAGGCGGGCAGTTTGACCTTTAAAGCCCCGGACGATCGCAAATATCCTTGTATGCAATTAGCCTACGCCGCCGGACGGGCGGGGGGGACGATGCCGGCGGTTTTGAACGCCGCGAACGAGCAGGCGGTGGCGCTATTTTTAGATGAAAAAATTGGATTTTTAGAGATTCCGAAGATGATCGAAATGGTCTGCGATCGCCACCGGGCAGATAACCGCCAAAATCCCACATTGGAGGACATTTTGGAAAGCGATCGCTGGGCGCGGGAGGCGGTCAACGAGGCGAGTCTGGCCGTCGATCAGAAAGTGGCGATTTCAATTTAAAAAAATCTGCATGATCACCAAAAAAACCCAGACATTCGATCTGGGTTTTTTTGATTCGCTTATCAACCGGGAAATTGACTTCCAATTGCCGCGATCGGCAACTCAGAACAATTTTTCAATTGCCCTGAGTGACTCGGTTTCAATTAAGCAATGATCAGAACGTCACCGCTGTTGATGCGCGGGAAGCTGCCGTCTTCCAACTGGGCAAATTGGGCGATGATGGAGGTTCCTCCGGCGTCGCTGCCGTTGGCATCGTACTTGAGCGCACCGGTGGCCTGTTCGTAAGCCAGCAGCGGGGAAGTGATGTTGGCATCGCCATCGGTGTAAACCCCCGTCGGGATGAGGACAAACTGGTTCGGTCCGAGTTCGTTTTCGCTGACGCCCGCAATCAGATCGAAGCCAAACCCACCCGTGTTAGTGTCTCGGCTGAACACGAGCTGGTCATTTTCGCCGGCGTTGAAGTCCGTGATGAAGTCGGCTTCCGATCCGGCGATCGCCGCCTGGAACCGATACAGGAACAGGTCTTGGCCGTCGCCACCCACCAAAGTATCCGCGTTGTAACCGCCTTCGAGGGTATCGTCGCCAGCTTCGCCGTTGAGGACATCGAGTCCGGTGCCGCCGAACAGGAAGTCGTTGCCGCCGCCGGCGATCAGGGTGTCGTCGCCGGCGCCACCGCCGGCGAATCCGGCGGCCACCGTACCGCCTTGCAGGAAGTCGGCGCCGGAACCGGTGCGGATGCTGTCGTTGCCGTCGCTCCCATCCACGGTGTTGCTGCCCAGGGTATCCAGGATAGTGAAGCCGACATCGAAGCTGCCGCCGGAGATGCTGTCATTGCCGAGCATATTGGCGCTGGCGGACAGGAGGGTGTCCCCGGTGCTGCCGAAGGCGATGGTATCGTTGCCGTCGCCGCCGTCGAGGACGTTGCTGAGGGCCGTGGTACTTGCACCGATAATGAAGTCGGCACCGGTTCCGCCGAACAGGCTAACCGTGAGGGGGACGGTGGAGGTGCGGACGAAGGCGCTACCGTCGAGGGTATCGTTGCCCACGCCGCCGTCCATGATGCTGAAGAATCCGAACAGGCTGTCATTGCCCTCGCCGCCGAACAGGGAGTCGCTGGCAAAGGCGGCGACGACCGTATCGTTACCGAAACCGCCGTCCAAAGTGCTGTTGCCTGCAAAATTGGGGAGGGAACTGGGAATACCTTGGGTGGTCAACTCGTTGGAGGTGTTGGTGGAGATAAAGTCGGCTCCACCGCCACCGAGTACGGAATCCTGAGCCGCAAAGCTGAGGATGGTATCGTTGCCGTCTCCGCCGTCGAGAAGGTTTTGGCCGTCTCCGAACGTACCGATCCCGCCCCGGATGGAGTCATCCCCGCCACCCCCGATCAACGTCACCTGGGTCAGGCCAATCAGAGCGGTCGTCGTATCGAAGGGACTGATGGAACCTTGGGGGTTCCGGGCCGATAGCGTGTCGTTGCCCAAATCCCCGCTGCCGTAGGACAAGTCGCCGACGACAACGACGGAGTCGTTATCCTGGCCGCCGTACAGGCTATCTCCGCTGCCGATACCGACGATCGTGTCATTGCCGATGTTGCCGCTAACGAAGTTGTTGCCTTGGTTGGCACCCCCAACGGCCGGGGGAACGAGGACACCAATGTTGCTGACACCGGAGGCGTTGTAGAAGCCGAGTTGGTCGTCTCCCTTGCCCCCGTACATCGAATCGCCACCCTGCAAGCCACCCAAAATGGTGTCTTCGTCCTGATTTCCGAATAAATAGTTGTTGGCGGCGACGCCGATGACGAAATCTCTGCCGGCTCCTCCGTAGAGGGTTGCGGACAGGTCCGACGAGAGGGTATCGCGGCCGTCTTCGCCCACGAGGGCGACACCGGTGGCCCGACCTTGTAGGGAGTCGTTTCCGGGGCCGCCGAAGAGGGTGTCCCCGCTTCCTTCGCTGGTGAGGACATCGTTGCCGCTGATGTCGCTGCCGACCAGGCTATCGCCGTAAATCAGACTCCCTCCCAGGGTTGCGGAGGTGATGGTGTCATTTCCTCCGATCCCCAGGATGGTATCTGGCCTGGGGGCAAAAGGTGCGTTCTGATTGTATGAATCAGGACCGCTGGTGAGAATGGTTATACCTGTTCCAGATGTCATTTTGTTTCACTCCTCCGCAATGATGTTCTTGAGCCGTTGGGACGACAGACACTGCCTGAAACACCAGAGTTTGTTCGGCAGTAGTTTAACCTTTTTAGCCTCAGCAAGTCTAGTCCCTTGCCCACACGCCCGGCGGCGATGTCCGTGGGACTATTTAGATCTCCGGGGTCTATTATCATTGGTCTGGCGATCGCTTTTCCCTGAATCGTCTTCTAATCACTACTCTTATTAGATTGATTTGGGTCCCCGTAAAGTTTAGACGGAACATCTCTATCTCGGGTTCCTTGGAGGCTCCCACTCCGATCGCTTCTGGCTAAAAAAAAGCCGGATGCCATTGACAAGAGCCGTTCGAGAACGGTGATTTTTCACGGGGACTCCCCCCCCGTTTTCTCCACATTCAATTGATGCCAACGCCCCTCCAAAGTCACGGGTTGAGCCTCGATTTTATCGGGACGATCTGTGGGATTTCATCCCCCGGGCGGGAGAAACAAGAAACCGAATCTCGGCGGTCGAATCCCACCCGCCGCCCGAAGTCCCCCATTGGGAGGGACTCCGGCCGTCCGACCCTCGCCCTCACCTAGGCGACGACCACCGGCGACGACCGGGCGGCGACCGGCCGGCCTCCCCGGGCGACTTCTTCGATCAACTGCAGTTGTTCGGACAACAACTCGGAGAGATCGTAACGCTCCACAACCGTCTGGCGGGCGCGATCGCGCAATTCGGCCATCCGGTTCGGGTGGTCGAGGACCTCGTCCACGCGATCGGCGATTTGCTTGGGGGAAAAGAAATCCACCAACAGGCCGTTGTCGCCGTCCCGAATCACCTCCCGGACGGGGGCGGTATCGGACCCGAGAACGAGGCAACCTGTGGAAAGCGTCTCTATCATAGACCAGGACAGGACAAAGGGTCGAGTCAAATAGATGTGGACGTCGGAGGCTTGGATCACCTTCAGATATTGGCCGTAAGGTAACGGGCCGACAAAGTGAATGCGGGACAGATCCAGGGGGATTTGTTCGAGCATTTTCTGCTTGTAACTCACGCCGTCCGGCAGAGATTTACCGTAGCAAACTCGCTCGGAACCGACAACGACCGCGTGGCAATTTGGCCTTCTTTCCTGTATGTACGCCATCGCTTCGATGAATTCTGGAAAACCCCGATAGGGTTCCATGCCGCGGGCGACGTAGGTGACGATCTCATCGACCCCACTCAAGTCCAAATTGGGCAGGATCAACTGGGCCGTCGGGTCGGGCTTGAAATAGGAGGTGTCCACGCCGTCATGAATGACGGAAATCTTCGATTGCAGTTCCGCAGGAAATTGCGATCGCTGCCACTCGGTCGGCGAAATCCCCCAATCACAAGAGTATAGATCGATCAGGATCGGAGAATTCTTCACCCGAATTCGGGCCATGTCGTCGATGGTCAGGGGATCGGCGGGGTCGAAATCCGCATCGGACCCTCTCGACCGGTAAAACCATTCAAAATAGCAGAGCAGGGGCGTATCCGGGAAGGCTTCTTTCACGAATAGCGTCGGACCCCAACCGGAATGGCCGCAGATGACATCGGGCACGAACCCCCGGGCTTTCAGTTGTTCGGCCATCCGGTACACCGCCTGACCGTAGATCACCGCACCCTCCAAACCCCGGACGTATTGGTGCGTTTCCGCGCTCGGGTCGCGGGTGGGCTTGAACAGGGCCTTCGTGACGCCCGGGATGTTCCACTCGGGGCGCTCGTTTTTGGTCCCGAAAACAATTTGGTTGTTGGGGTCCGCGCCGAGGGCGGTGATGATGTGCCGGTATTGGGCCGGAAAGTTGGGGTGCAGAAATAGTGCTCGCATGGTGAACCAGAAATTGGGCGATCGACATCACAGGGCAGGGGCACGGCAGATCCACACGCAGTCTCGGGGGACGGTGCGGGTGTCTTTGTGCAAGATCTCGTAGCCGATATGGGAGAGAAATTTTTCCATCAGACTATCCGTCATCACCGAAAAGGCGGTTCCCTGCCGGCGTCCGAGCAGGTTTCGATCCCAGTCTTTGAGGAATTTCTGCCAGCCGAGCTCGCTGAGGGTGTTGGTGTGGTGGAACAGACAGAGCCGATCGCCCTTCAATAATGGGGGGATGCGAGTCAGGTAGTTGAAAATATCCCGGGGCTCCAGGTGGACCATCGTATCGTAGCAGAAACACAGATCCAAAGATGCCGGCTCGATGCCGTCGAGGGTGATGCCGTCGAGTTTCACATAGCGAACCCGTTCATCTCCCAGGCGGTCCCGCGTCGCCTCCAACATCCGACCGGAAATATCCGCGCACACCAGGCGATCGCAGTAGTCGAGCAGCATGGCCGCCGTCCGCCCCCCCCCGATCCCGATTTCCAACACCGCGTGGTGTTTCCGGATATACGGGGCAATAAACCGCTCTTCGATGATCGCCTCGTATTCGGCCCGGGAATTCGCCGCCCCCGCCGCCTTGCCGATCCACTCGTCCCCGATGTGGACGAAATCCGGACTCGCACTCGTCCAATTTTGGGCGTATTCGTCCCAAGCCCCTTCGTAGTCGATTTTGATACTCTCGCTCACCGCTGCCTGCTTGACCTCCTGTGGGGGTAAACTCTCATTTTCGGAACCGGACTCGTCCCAACCCAGATCCCAGCCGAGAAATTGCGCCAACCGGCGGTTGTGGGGACGGAAATAGTCCCGCAACTGCCGGCGGATCGGTTCCGGAACCGGGGAATAGTTGCCCGCATTGTAGCGATTGTAATGGCTCGGGTGGTGTTCGGGCAGCTCCAAGAACTCGAAAACTCGGTTGACGGTGGTTTCGGGATCGGCATACAGATCTTCACTGCGGAGGATCAGAAATTGTTCCCGGGGAAAGACGGACATCCACCGTTGTAGCTGCTCCACATAAATGCCCCGGGATAAATAAGTATAGTTTTGATGGTTGAAACTGTAATAGCTCGGGTCGGCGAGGAGTTTCTCCGTCTCCAAGAGCAGCCGTTCGGGTTCGGCCGCGATCGCCTCCTCCAACGACAGCGGTTCGCACCCCAGGCCGACTTCCCAATAATAGTGCGAGATGGCGCGATCGACCGGATCTCTCAACAACACGATCAATTTCACCCCGGGACACCCTTCGTAGAGGCGTCGGGGAACGTGGGGATGGAATAAATAGTAAGGTGACCCCTCCCCACTCAGCAGGCGTCCGTCCGCAGTCGGGGGGAATTGCGATCGATACCAGTCCCAGCCGCGATCGTAGTGGAGGGTGAAAAAGTGGATTTCTTTACCCGTCGCCGGCAGAATCCGGGGATGTTGGCAGAGATATTGATACAGGGAATTGGTCCCCCCTTTTTGGGTGCCGATAATTATAAAGTGCGGCGGGGGTGCGATCGCCTTTGGCGCTGCGCTTCGCGCGATCGCGCCCGCTCCATCAGTCCTCGACGGCCAAACCCTATCTCCCGGTTCCATACCCACTCAGTTTAATTTGGCTAATTCCCAATTTCCCTAGAAATCATATACCTAATTCGGTTACAATCACCACGAAATCCGGGATGTCGGGGGGAAAAATTCGGGCGTTCTCCGCTCTTCCCACCCCCGCCCACTCTCCCGAACCGAATATTCGATCGCCATTTTTGGGTCTCATGTCAACTGAAACTTTAGAGCAAGAATCATTACTGTATCAGTTCCGCCGATTTTTTGCTGATCGGTATCTGTCCGGAGATGGAATTGAAGTCGGCGCCCTCAATCATCCCCTCATTGTCCCGGACGTCGCGCGGGTCAAATACGTTGATCGCATGGCCGTCCCCGACCTCCGCCGCCACTACCCCGAATTGGCGTCCGAGCCCCTGGTTGAAGTCGATATTATCGACAACGGCGAATACTTGGAAACCGTCGAAGCAGCCAGCCAAGATTTCGTGATCGCCAACCACTTTATCGAACACTGCCAAGACCCCATTCTGACGCTCAAAAATTTGCTCCGAGTCTTGAAAACTGACGGCATTCTGTATCTGGCGGTTCCCGACAAGCGCTATTCCTTCGACTGCGATCGCCCCGTCACCCCCTTCCCCCACCTGCTGCGGGACTACGAAGAAGGGCCGGAACAGTCCAAGCGGGAACATTACGAAGAGTGGATTCGGATCGTCGTCGGCGAAAAAGACGAAGACACCGCCGAAGAGATGGTCAAAAAGCTGATCAAGCGGGACTACAGCATCCACTTTCACGTCTGGCGATCGATTGACTTTTTGGACTTTCTGATCGCCCTCAAAACCCACCTCGATTTCCCCCTGGACGTTCAACGAATGTTTCAAAATGCCACCGAATTTATTACCATTTTGAGGAAAACGAGGTAGCGCCCTCACCTCGCCCTCACCCCCGACCCCTCTCCCAACTTTGGGAGAGGGGAGATCGATCCGACAGTAGACGATCGCACGTCTCTCGTTTGATGGGGACATTCCATTTTCAATCCTCTGAAGAGGATTTTCGCTCGTAGAGACCCCTGGCTTGCGCCCTCGGAAATCAATTCCCAAGCGGCTTCTAAATCAGCTTTGTCAGAATGCCGGTCAACTTTTCTCCCAATCCCAAAACGTCCTCCCGTTGCTTCTCATCTTTGATATTTCCAGCTTCGTCAAAAACCTGATAAGCATTCGGGATGGTTTTCTGTTCCGGAATCACCAAAACGCCGATACTCTCCAAAATCGAGCGGACGTGAAACAACCCCCGCAAACCGCCCAAACCCCCCGGAGAAGTCGCCATAATTGCCGCGACTTTTCCCCGGAAACAAGTTAAAGATAAAGGGGGTTCTCCCTCCTCCGGACGGGAGGCCCAGTCGATCGCATTTTTGAGCAGTGGCGTAATTGAACTGTTATACTCAGGAGAGGCAATTAAAAAGCCGTGGTGGGATTTCAACAACTTTTTGAATTCGAGGACGCTCTCCGGAAATCCTTCCCGATCCTGCAAATCTTGGTCGTACAGCGGCATGGGATAATCCCGAAAATCAATAACGGTGACATCTGCCCCCGCCTGTTTCGCCCCTTCTGCGGCGATCTTGACCATTTTTTTATTCAGGGACGCTTCCCGCGCACTGCCGGCGAATGCCAAGATTTTGGGTGTATTTTCCATTGATTTTACCTCAAAAATAAATCGATGATGGCGGATAACTTTTCGCGCTCAATCCGAATTTTGGGATAGAGCTTTTTTTGAGCTGGTGATATCAAATCCGAGCCAATACCCGGAAAAATCCGGTTGGATATCCACACCGCTTGGGAATCAATTCCCAAGCTAATAGCACAAATCCTCGGTCGAGGATTGGGAAGATTCGGCGGGCAAATGACCGAATTTGATATGAGTTACTTTCGGGGATTCAAAGTCCCCCTTATCAAGGGGGATAATGGGGGATCAAACGGCTCTAAGACCCGACAGATTTGATACGAGTGACTTTGGGAATTCCAAGTCCCCCTTATCAAGGGGGATAATGGGGGATCAAGCTGTATCACGGCAGATCGAAGATCAACACTTCGGCGGTGTCCGATGTCCCCGCCAGGGTGAAAACATCTGTTTCGTGGACGGCGACGCCATCTCCGGCGGTCAAATTGCGATCGCCCAACATCAACGAACCCCGGACAATTTGAACCCACGCCACCCGCCCCGGCAATACGGAATAACTGACCGTTTCTCCATATTTTAATGACGAGACGTACAAATTCACGTCTTGATGAATCCGAACGGAACCGTCGCGGCCGTCGGGAGATCCCACCAGTTGCAATTTACCCCGTTTTTCCGCTTCCGAAAAGGTTTTTTGTTCGTAACTGGGCCGGAGTCCCGGGCGATCGGGGACGATCCAAATTTGCAAGAAGTGGACCGGATCGGTTTGGGAGGCGTTGAATTCGCTATGGAGAATACCCGTACCCGCCGACATCCGCTGAACGTCCCCCGGACGGATGGTGGAACCGTTGCCGATGCTGTCCCGATGTTCGAGGGCACCGGACAGAACGTAGGAAATAATTTCCATATCCCGGTGGGGGTGGGTTCCGAATCCCCGCCCTGGTTGCACCCGATCTTCGTTGAGCACCCGCAGGCTGGAAAATCCCATGTGTTCGGGGTCGTAATATCCCCCGAAGGAGAAGGTGTGGCGGCTGTCCAACCAGCCGAAATTCGCCGTCCCGCGATCGCCACCATAACGAATTTTCATCTCCAAATCACCTCCGAGTTGAGTTCGAGTCCCGGTCTTTGCGATTAGCTTTATTCTAAATTGATTCTCAAAAAAAGACAATATATAATTTTATAGACAGTTTGTTTCTATTTTATTGACAATATGGATAAATTTGAATCCCTGCGGGCCTTCGATCGCGTGGTCGCCTGCGGGGGATTTGCGGCGGCGGCGCGGGAAATGGGACTGTCGCGGTCGGCGGTGAATAAATTGGTGATGCAGTTGGAAGGGCATCTGGGCGTCCAGTTGCTCCAGCGGACGACCCGCCGGGTCACGCCGACGGAAGTGGGTCTGGCCTTTTGCGATCGCGCCCGGGCCATCCTCGCGGAACTCGAAGCGGCGGAACTGGCCGTTTCCCAACTCCACGAAGAACCGAGGGGAACCCTGAAAATCAACGCCCCCATGTCCTTCGGCATCCTGCACCTGGGGCCGGCCGTGGCCGATTTCATGCGCCGATACCCCGATTTGCAGGTGCAACTCACCCTCAACGATCGCGCGATCGACCCGATCGAAGAGGGGTTCGACATGACCCTCCGCATCGCCAAACCCCCGGAATATACGACGTTAATTTACGAAGCGATCGCGCCGGTCGATCGCCTGCTGTGCGCCTCCCCCGGCTACCTGGAAACGGCGGGAATTCCCACCCACCCCCGGGAACTTCCAAATTATTCCTGTCTCCACTACGGCTATCTCGCCACCGGCAACCAATGGAAACTCGTCGGCCCGGACGGAGAACACACCATCCCCATCCGGGGGACTCTCTGTTCAAATAATGCCCAAGTTCTGGTCGAGGCGGCGGTGGCGGGGTTGGGCATCATCCTGACGCCGGATTTCATCGCGGCCAAACACTTGCAACGGGGAACCCTCCGCCCGATTTTGCCGGACTACCGCCCCCCGAAAATTTCCTTATACGTCGTCTACCCCCCCAACCGTTACCTTTCGGCAAAAATCCGCCTGTTCGCCGACTTTTTGCGCGATCGCTTTCAAAGAGAATAGGTAATCGGTAATAGGGAATGGGGAATGGGAAGAATCTCAAATCTCAAATCCCCACACCCCACCGAACACAACCCAATTTATGATTTGCTGAATTCCAAACCGTTTTGTTCGGCGTAGCGATTCATGAACCGCATGAATCGCTCCCATTCTTCGGGACTTCTCATCAAATAAACCGCCTCGATCGCGGTGGGTTTGCCGTTGATGAATTTGCCTTTGACTTCGCGGGTGGTGAGCTCGCCCTCTTCGTCGATCAAATACATCCCCGTGATCTCTTCCGTGGCATCGTCGGCCAGGGCTTTCGGATTTTCAAAGGTAAATCGGGCCGTTCCTTGGCTGCCATCTCTGGAACGGGTGAGCCGCACGTCCGGGATTATTTCTTCGTCAACTCCCCGAGAAAACTGAATTGAAGCCATAATTTTGGTCTTTAAACAACAATTAATTCACAATTTTTCTATCCCCACACCGTCTCCGTGCCGGGATGAGAGCAATTTTTTTGCATTTTATCATTCTAGTGCATCCCGATCGCATTTACCACTGTTTGACCAAATAGTAGTATTGCGGCGATCGGTAATGATGTGTCAACTGTCCGGGTACTCAGGATGATGAAAAGCCGGTTTCCATTCCCTACACCCTACACCCTACACCCTACACCCTACACAAAAGGGGACACCCCCTCGGATGTCCCCCAAATTGAGACGGCGGGAACTAGACGATATAAGGAGAATCGATCGCCTGAGCCCGGTCGATGGCCACCAAAGTTTGGTAGAGGATGGCCGAGATTTCGGCGCGGGTGATGTCCCGCTGCGGCGAGAGGGTGGTGCGGCTGGGGTAGTTCACCACGATCCGGCTGTCGGTGGCCGTCGCGATCGCCTCCGTCGCGTAGCTGGGGATCTGGGCGCGATCGGTGTAAGTGCCGAGGGAATTGGGATTACCCCCGGTCAACTTCAACCCGTTGATCAGCGACACGATCGCCTGGGCGCGGGTCAGATTCTGGTTGGGGCGGAAGCTGCGATCGGGGAAACCCGCCAAAAATCCGGCCCGGTTCGCCCGTTCGATCGCCATTTTCGCCCAAAAATCGATCGCCACATCCTTGAACGCCGTCGCCTCCCGGATGGGCGTCAGCTCGAAAGCCTTCGCCAGCAGAGCCGCGTGTTGGGCGCGGGTCAGGTTCTCGTTGGGGCGGAAACTGCCGTCCGGGAACCCGCTGATGATGTCCATATTCGCCAGGCGGATGATGAACTCCCGCGCCCAGTGTCCCGCAACGTCGCTAAAGGGCTCGTCGTCCGTCGGAGGCGGGGGCGTCGGGGGCGTCGGGGGCGTCGGCGGGGGGACGATATTGCTGTCGAACTCGATATCCCCCCGGGTGTTGGAGGGGTTGATCTCATTCCCGACGGAGATCAACTTGAACTTCCCGGCATTCTGGACGTCGTACTTGCCGTTATCCCGGAAAATATTGCCCCCCGAATCCTGATCGCTGCCCAAATCCGGCAGGGCCTCGGCGATGACCGTCAAACCGTCCTGGAGGTTTTTCTCGATCACATTCTTCCGCAACACCGGCTTGCTGCTGCCGGACAGGACGATTCCGGTACGGTTGTTGAGAATCTGGTTTTCGCTGATCAGCGGCGCCGCCTGGGCCTGGACTGCGATCGCGTACCCGGTATCCTCGAACTTGTTCCCGCGAATTTCCCCCTTGGCATTCCCCGCCAACGCCATGCCGTTGCCGGCATTCTTCTCGAAGTGGTTGCCGACAATTTCGGGAATGCCGGTTCCCGTGACGAAAATCCCCTCCCGCTTGGAGTTCGCGAACTGACAGTTCGCCACGACGCAGTACACGGACTCGATCCAGGCCCCGGTGCCGCGAATTTGGTCGTTGGTGACGCTCACCCCCCGCATCGCCGAATTATGTTCCATCAAAACGGTGATATTCTGCCCCGCCGCGCTGGGACTGGTGAAGCGGCCGCTGCCGGTAATTTGAATCCCCTCTCCCTTGGCGGCTTCGTTCCCCGCCAACGTCA
This sequence comes from Lyngbya sp. CCY1209, assembly GCF_035615495.1. Lineage (GTDB taxonomy): Bacteria > Cyanobacteriota > Cyanobacteriia > Cyanobacteriales > Microcoleaceae > Limnospira. Next base: position 23,191 of record NZ_JAJENU010000473.1, read on the forward strand.
CGCCGGAGGGGACGAACAGGGGAAAGGCCTCTCCCGTCGCCGCCGAATAGTTTCCCGGCGCCAAGAGCACCACCGTCCCGGGTTCGGCCTGTCGGAGGGCGTGGGCGATGGTTTTGAACGGGGCGGACTGGCTCCCGGATCCCGAGTCGCTGCCGGTGGAGGAGTTGACGTAGAGCGTCGGCGGGGCGCTCGTCGGGGCGCTTTGGACGACGACGCGGATCTGGCCCTGGACGCGGCCGGCGTCGAGCAAGTTGCCGAAGGATGCGATCGCCTGAGTGCCGGCGTGGTTGATGTCGAATCCGCCGTTGTTGCGGATCATGTTGCCCCCCGGCTCTCGGGCGTTGCCGAAGTCGGGGACTGCATCGTTGGTAATCACGACGCCATCTCCGGTGTTGCGCTCGATCAGGTTGCGGCGGAGGACGGGGGTGGCATTTCCGGCGATCAGAATGCCGGAGCGATTTTCAAACAGGGTGTTGTCGCCGATGCGGGTGGCGGCGTTATCTTTGATGGAAATGCCGTAGCCGGTGCTCTGGAAGGTGTTGTTGAGCACTTCCCCCTTGGCGCTGCCTTCGAGGGAGAGGCCGTAGCCTTCGTTATCGACAAATACGTTGCTGAGGATGTTGGGGATTCCCGAGCCGGTGGCGTAAACGCCCTCCCGGCGGCAGCGGGTGAAGGTGCAGCGGACGACGTTGCAGGACGCGGACTCGATCCAGACCCCAGTGCCCCGGACTTGGCTGTTGGTGACGGTCACGCCCCGCAGTTCGGCGTTTTCCGCGATCGCGATCGTGACTTCCTGGCCGCCGGTGCTGGGGCTGCTGTAGCGTCCGCTGCCCTCGATCAAAATGCCGCTTCCGGTCCCGGACTCGTTGCCCACGACGGTGACTCCGGCGGGGATCATCAGCGGGAAGGCTTCCCCGTTGGCGCTGTTGTAGGTCCCGGTTTCCAACTGGATGAGAGTCCCCGACTCCGCTTGTTTTAGGGCGTGGGTCAAGGTTTTGTAGGGGGCGGACTGACTGCCGTCGCCGCGATCGCTGCCGGTAGATGGGTTGACGTAAATTGTTGCCATAATTCTGTCTGTGGATAACAAATTTATCTGCGCTGATTCTAAAATCGGGTTACACCCCCCGGACGAAAGATTCTGGACGAAACCCGGAAAAATTTAATCCAGTTCAATCATTGCGCGATCGGCAACCGTTAAGCAATCGGGTTTTTCGCCCTCCCGCGTTTCACCCCCGGGGGGTATCGCCCCGAATCGTGGCGGCACGCCGGGGGTGAAATCCCCGAGATTTTAAGCGGTTCGCAAATAACCCCCGATATGGTCGGCCAGTTCGTCGCTCAGGGGCGTGGTTCCGCCGAGCAATTCGTGGCTGTGATTCAAGTGGCTCAGGGCATCGACCCGCCAAGAAAAGGCTTGATTTTCCGGATTTTCGTACCAGACGGTAATTTGATAACAGTAGGTTTCCCGGCGAACGGCGTCGCGGAGATAGTGCCCGTAAATTCCTTCGATTTTGGGTAAATTTTTGGGATTCATAAGAATAGACCCTCCCTCGGACAAATATGGATGTCAGTTGAGGCGTATTTTTACCGTCTCTTTCACGCTGGGAAGGGGGAATTCGGGAGGCTTTAGGTTTTCTTAACGGATTCGGAGGACTGCATGAGGGTCCAGATCAGATCGCCGAGAGAGTCGGTGTCGTCGAGGGGTGGG
>NZ_JAJENU010000474.1:0-13774 GCF_035615495.1 Lyngbya sp. CCY1209
CATTGACTATGCCTTTAAGAGTTCAGTTTTGGACGGCTTAAGAATCCCCGCGTCTTTAGACCGGGGAGAAGTCAAAAATGCGATGAAGGGACGCTCTAATTTTTGCCCCGGCGGGCCCAGGGTCTGGGCGATCGCGCCCCACTGAAAAACGGTGCCAGTCGGAAACCGTTCGCCAGTCAAAAGTCAAAATTCACGCATTCAAAATTCAAAAGTGTGACCTTTTGAGGAGGGAAAAGAGGCAAGAGGGGAGAGAACCACTCCTAACTCGCGACTCATGACCGCTCAAAAAGGGTGCTTTTGAACCGATTTTTGGGCGAAGTCAGGGAGGGGAAAAAGATGACCCGATCTCGATCTGAACCGATGCCGAGCCGGGATTTTGAGATCCTGCCGGACGCGCTGGTTATCGTGGCGATCGCTGCCACTGCCCCCTTCAATTATCTGCTCTTTCATACCCTCGCCGAACTGTTCAGTCTCATCATCGCCTACAGCATTTTTATCGTCGCTTGGAATACCCGCAAATTTTCTCAGAATACTTATTTTCTATGGGTCGGAATTGCCTATTTATTTGTCGGGATCTTCGACCTGTTTCACACCCTCTCTTACAAGGGGATGGGAATCTTCGCACAGGATACCGCCAATGTGGCGACCCAACTTTGGATCGTCGCCCGCTACGTCGAGAGTCTTTCCCTGTTAACGGCGACGATTTTTTACCGACATCCGGTTAAGCCGCGGTGGCTCTGGCTCGGATATGTCGCATTGACCGTCTTTTTGCTGGGAGAAATTTTTCACCTCCGGAACTTCCCCACCTGTTTTATCGAAGGGGTGGGATTGACTCCGTTCAAGAAAATTAGCGAATTGATGATTTCCCTAATTTTGCTGCTGGCGATCGCCCGCCTCTATCAAATTCGCAATTTCTTCGATGTTAAAATTTTTCGACTTCTGGTTTTCTCATTAATTTTGACCATCATCGCGGAATTGGCATTCATTTTTTATATTAATGTCTACGGCATCTCAAATTTTGTCGGCCATCTGTTTAAAATTGTTTCCTTTTACCTCATTTACAAGGCGACCATCGAAATCGGCCTCACCCAACCCTACGCGCTCCTGTTCAGGCAGGAAAAACAGTATCAAAGTGAGTTGAAACAGAAAAATCAACAACTTCGCCACGAAATTGGCGAACGCCAGCGATCGGAACATCAGAAAGAAACCCTGAATCTGATTTCCAAACTGTTTTTGTCTTCCCCATCCCTTTCCCAAACCTACGCGGAATTGTCCCAGTTGTTGGCCGACCGGTTCCAGTTTCCGATCGCGGCGATTAAATTGTACGATCCGCTGAAGCGGGAGATGACCGTTATCGGAGCGGTTGGCTTGCCGATGAGTCCCGGCGAACTGGTGCGGATACCCGTCGAACAAACCATTTCTGGAACCGTCGCCATGACGGGAGAAGCCGTTGTCGAAGGGAATGCCAGCCGAGCTCTAGAATACCGCTTTCCCAACGTCCAAGCCTTGGAAGTCAAAACCTTTCTGTGCGTCCCCATCCCCACCCACGATCGCATTTTGGGTACCCTCGCCCTCGCCGACCGCCGCCGACATTCCCAGGATTTGTTATCCTTGCGGGATACACTGCAGGCGATCGCCAATGCCCTCGGACAGGAAATTGATCGCAAACAGGCGGAAACTGAAATTCGGGTCGCTTACCAGCAGCTTTCCGAGATGAAATATGCGTTGGATCGGGCGGCGATCGTGGCGATCGCGGACGCCGAAGGCACCCTCACTTATGTCAACGACAAATTTTGTGAAATCTCGGGATATGGGCGGGAGGAACTGCTCGACAAAACCCACCACCTCCTCAACTCCGACTGCCACCCACCGCAGTTTTTTCGGGACTTGTGGGCGACCCTTTCCAAAGGAGAAATTTGGCAGGGAGAAATTCAAAATCGGGCCAAAGATGGCCGGTTGTATTGGGTGGACACCACCATCGTCCCGTTTTTGGATGCCGATGGAAAACCCCGGCAGTATTTGGCAATTCGCTGGGATATCACGACGGGAAAACAGGTCAAAGATACCCTGTCTCGGTTCAATTACGAACTCGAAGTTCGGGTCGAAAAAAGGACGCGAGAACTGCAGGAGAGCAACCGCAAGTTGAGGGGGGAAATTGCCCTGCGACAAAAGGTAGAATCCGATTTGCGGGAGCTCAATACGGCCCTGAAAAATGCGGTGGAAGGCATCGTCAGACTCGACCGCGACGGGTGTTATGTGAGCATGAATCAAGCTTATATCGATTGTTTGTGCATCCGGAACCCCGGGGATTTTATCGGCTGGAAATGGGGGCAAACGATCTATCCGGAAGATTGGTCGAAGGCCGCGATCGCCTATCAACAAATGCTGGAAGAGGGAAAAGTTACACGGGAGTTGAGAGGAGTGCGGGAAGATGGGTCGATATTTTATCAGGATGTCACTTTGATCAAAGCGGATGACGGGCGGGGCAATTTTGATGGTTCTTATTGTTTCGTGAAAGATATCGGCGATCGCAAGCGGGCGGAAATTGCCCTGCGGGACAGCGAAGAACGGTTTCGCAGTTTGGTCGCCAACATTCCGGGGGCAATTTATCGGTGTCTGTGCGATTCGGACTGGACGATGCAATTTATCAGCCACGCCATCGAAAATATTTCCGGCTACGCCCCCGTCGAGTTGATTCAAAATACGGTGTTCAGTTATGTGAGTTTGATCGAACCCGACGATCGCGAGACGGTCGAAATGTCGGTCAAACGGGCGATCGCGGAGCGGCAACCGTTCATCATCGAATACCGAATTCGGCATCGAAACGGGGAAATTCGCTGGGTTTACGAAAAGGGGCAGGGGATGTTCGACCGCCACGGCAACATTCTGTACTTGGACGGGGCAATTTTTGATATCAGCGATCGCAAACAATCCGAAATTCGCCTCCGAAACGCCTTTCAAAAAGAAAGGGAACTGAACCGACTCAAAAGCCAATTTATTGACATCGCATCCCACGAATTCCGCACGCCGCTGACGTCGATTATCGGTTCGGCGGAGTTTTTGGAGAAGCACGGCCACAAACTTTCGGAACAGAAATGCTCGAAACACCTGCATAACATTCAAAGGGCGGGGGACCGGCTCAACGATCTCGTCAATGATGTTTTGGCGATCAGCCGTGCGGACTGCGAAAACATTAAAATCAGGCTATTTCCCTTAAATATGACAGAATTTTGTCAGGATCTCGTCGAAGAGTTTAAAATGGGGCTGGGTAAAGATCACTTGCTCAATTTAGCCGTCCACAGTGATTGTTCGGCCCCCGTTCAATTGGACGAAAAATTGCTGAAACCGATTCTCTCGAACTTAATTTCCAATGCCATCAAATACTCTCCGGCTCACAGCCCCGTCAATATCGACATTAATTGTCAAAAAGAACGCATTCAATTTGAAGTGTCCGATCGCGGCATCGGAATTGTTCCGGAGGACTACGAAAACGTGTTTGAATCCTTCCAACGCGGCCGCAACGTCGGCAAAATTCCGGGGACGGGACTGGGTTTGAACATCGTCAAGAGATATGTCGAGTTACAGGGGGGGGCGATCGCGTTCACGAGCCAAATTGGGGTGGGGACAAAATTTACCGTCATACTCCCTCATTTTTAATACCGTGCCGATGACTAAAATTTTAGTAATTGAAGACGAAGAGCCGATCCGGGATTTGATCGAAGATCTTCTCACGTTAGAAGGGTTTGAAATCCGGCAGGCGGCGGATGGAGAAAGGGGCATCGAGCTGGCAAAAATCGAATTTCCTGACTTGATTATTTGCGATATTTTGATGCCGAATATGGACGGGTACGAAGTGCTTTCCCAACTGCGATCGCACCCAAAAACCCAGAATATTCCCTTCATTTTTCTGACGGCAAAAGGCACCCGCGAGAATCAGAGGCGGGGGATGAATTTGGGGGCCGACGACTACATCACCAAACCCTTCCACGAAACCGAATTGCTCGACGCGATTCGCACTCGCCTCCGCAAACACGCCGCCCTGGTCGAGTCCTATCAAACTCGCCTCGCCTCAGCCGAGGAACGGCTCAACGAACTCCTCTACTACGACCGCCTGACGAAACTTCCCAATCAATTTTTGTTGCGGGAATCATTCGCGAAAATTTTGCGGGAGTGGGACGGGGAGCAAAAACCGTTTTTGCCGATGTTATATCTCAGCTTAGATCGATTTCAAGTTATTTCCGAAAATCTGGGATTTCATTGGGGCAATATTTTGCTGAAGTTAGCCGCCCAAAAACTCCACAGCGTACTGCCTCCCCAATCCGTCATATCTTGCCTGAACACGAACGAATTTTGTATCATTTTAAGCCCCTTCGACAGCCGGGACGAAATCGCCAATTTTGCCCGCACGATTCTCGACCTGTTTTCCGACCCCTTTTACCTGGACAATCAAGAAGTCTTCAGCACCGTCAGCATCGGCATCGCCTGCTGTACCCGGGACGACCGCGACCTGGGGCAACTGTTGCACGATGCCAAAATGGCGATGCATCAAGTCCGGAAATGTCGCGGCAATAAATATTCATTTTATCGGGGGCAAAGTCCCGCCCTGACGAACCGCGAAATCGTGACCCTGGAGGCGGATTTGCACCACGCGATCGAACGCCGAGAACTAGCCGTCTACTACCAACCCCAATTCAGTTTGAAGACGGGTCAAATCCTGGGAGCCGAAGCCCTGCTGCGCTGGTTTCATCCGACCCGGGGCCTGATATCCCCGGCCAAGTTTATCCCCATCGCCGAAGAAACGGACTTGATCGAAACCATCGGCGAATGGGTGTTTCGGACGGCCGTCAGCCAGGTTAAAATGTGGCACGATCGCGGATTTGAAGAGTTCAAAATTGCCGTCAACCTTTCCCCCCGACAATTCAACCAAGCGGATCTCGAAGAAACGATCGTTCAAACCATTCAAACCGTCGGCATTGCCCCCGACAAAATCGAGTTGGAACTGACCGAAAATTCCCTGATCGAAAATATCGGCTTTTCGGTTCAAAAACTGGAGCGGCTCAAGTCCCGGGGGGTGCAGATTGCCATCGACGATTTTGGCACCGGATATTCGTCGTTGAGTTACCTGCAACAATTTCCGGCTGACGTTTTAAAAATCGACCGCTCTTTTATCAACAAAATCCATCAAAATATCCGCAACGCGACGATCACCAAATCCGTGATCGAAATGGCTCACCTGCTGAATTTGACCGCGATCGCGGAGGGGGTGGAAACCGAAGCCGAACTGGAGTTTTTGCAGCGGCACGGCTGCGATATCGTCCAGGGTTACATTTTCAGCCCGCCGGTGAGCGCCGCCCAACTTGAAGCCCTGCTGAAGGGCGATCGCCGGCAGTAATTCTCGACTTGTTACCTTCAGCGGGTTTCGAGCTCTTCATTTTGCTGGGCTTTCCCCCGGAGCATCAGTTGCAACACCCACGGCACTAGCAGCAGAATTAATAACATCCGCGTCATCTGCATCGCCATCACCAAACCGGAGTCGCCACCGAGTTCGATCACCGTGGCAATCATCGCCGTGAGCCCCCCCGGAGTCGAGCCCAGAATGGCGGTCATCGTGTCCACCTGCGTCACCAAATGGAAGGCGTATCCGGCCCCCAAACAACTGGCAATTAAGACGAGAACCAACACCACTTCGATGAGTACCGCCTTGATTAACTTGCGGGCGGTTTTTCCGTCGAATTTGAGGCCTGTGGCCAGTCCCAGCAACAGCAACCCGGCGGTAAAGGCCAACGGCGGCATTTCCAGGGAATAGGGCCAGACCGACAATCCCAAGAGTCCGGCGAGAAACGGCCCCAGAAACAGGGGGGAGGGGAGGCGCAACCGGGGGCCGAGCCAAATTCCTAAACCGCCGCAGGCCGCGAGCACCCCCCAGTTGAGGACGGATGGGGCAGCGGGAGTCCCGGACACTTCCGGCAGAGCGATCGCGATTTCGGAAACGGGGGCGTCGGCGAACCAGAACCCGGCCAGGGAGGGGATGATGAAGGCCACCAGCAGGATGCGGAGGTACTGGAGGACGGCCACGGCGATCGCGTCGGCGCCCATCTGTTCGCTCATCGCCACCAAACTCGGGCCGGCGCCGGGGATGCATCCCAAAAATCCGGTGGCGCGATCGATTTTCGCCCACCGCCACAGCAAATAGCCGTTCAACAGGCTCATCGCCCCGGTGACGGCGACACAGGCGAGGAGGGGCAAAGCGTAGGTTTTGGCCAGAACCAGGGTGTCGGGGGAAAATCGGGTGGCGGTGGTGAGGGCGACGATCGCCTGTCCGACGACGTTCAGGGACTTCGGCAGGGGTCGGGATTCCCGCCAGCCCACGGCCAGCAGGATGCCGGCGACCATCGGCCCGAGGAGCCACCCCACGGGGATGTTGAGGAAAGTGAACAGCCACCCCGCCGCCATCGCGATCGCCATTTGCATCGCAGTGACGAACCCTCGGACGACATCGAAGGGAAGTTTTTCTCGGAAACTCTCGACGGGGTTGAATTGCAGCAGTTGTTGGCTGAGTTGAAACGGAATCGAAGAATAGCTGGTGATCTTCATGGAGGAAAGGTGCGCGGACGGAATAGCCGGGGTGAGTTGGGTGGGGGCACCCGGTTGTTTGGAAAAACGGACCAGAGCCGGGCGCCGGCGGGAAATCAGGGGGTGGGGAGCGATCGCAGGGTCTTGAGGGCCTCATCCACATGGGCCTTGAAGTCCAGCATGGAATCGAAAATATGCCGCACCACGCCATCTTTATCAATGACGTAGGTGACGCGCCCCGGAAGAATCCACAGCGTCGCCGGAACCCCGTACAATTGCCGGACTTTGTTTCCCTTGTCGCTCAACAGGGTGAAGGGCAAATTGTATTTATTGATAAAGTTCTGGTGATCCTGGGGGGAATCCGCACTCACGCCGATCACCTCCGCCCCCGTCTCCTGGAAGATGGTGTAACTATCCCGGAACGCGCAGGCCTCCGCCGTGCACCCCGGCGTGTCATCTTTGGGGTAAAAATAGAGGACGACCGCCTTGTTACCTCGAAAATCCTTGAGGCTGACCGATGCTCCGGTTTGGGAGGTCAGGGTAAAATCGGGGGCGACATCTCCAACTTGAACTGGCATATTTGCGATATCCTGTAACTTGATTCTGAGAAATGTTAACTTTTGTTATCTTTTGTTATGATATCGCGGATTTCCCCCCGGCGGAAACCCCCCGACGGCTTCGGAGGTGGGAGGAGCGAGGGGAGCGGGGGGAGCCGAGGGAGCCGAGGGAGCCGAGGGAGCCGAGGGATCTGAGGGTGGGATTTCCGGACCGCTTGGGAATCAATTCCCGAGGGCGCAAGCCAGGGGCCCCAACCCGATCAAATCATATTCAGATGATTGAGGAGTTTGTACGGATCTGATATAAACTTGCCTCCTCCGCCTCCTGTGCCCCCTCCGCCTCCTCCCACCGACGACCAACCAACGAGGTACTCAATCCATGCGAGTTTTACTCATCTATCCCCTCTTCCCCCAAACCTTCTGGTCCTACGATAAAATTCTCGAACTCGTCGATCGCAAAGTCCTCCTGCCCCCCCTGGGCTTGATCACCGTCGCGGCCATCCTCCCCCAGGAGTGGGAATTCCAACTCGTCGATCGCAACATCCGCCCCGTCACCGAGGCCGAGTGGGAATGGGCCGACCTGGTGCTCTTCTCGGCTATGGTCGTCCAAAAACCCGACCTCCTCGACCAAATTCGAGAGGCCCAACGCCGGGGCAAACCCGTGGCCGTCGGCGGGCCCTACGCCACCTCCCTCCCCCATGAAGTCGCCGAGGCCGATTATCTCGTCCTCGACGAAGGAGAAATCACCCTGCCGCAATTCGTGGAGGCCTTCAACCGGGGCGAAACGTCCGGGACCTTCCGTTCCCCGGAAAAGGCCGACATCACCACCACCCCTGTCCCCCGCTACGATCTCCTCGACTTCGACGCCTACGACTCCATGTCGGTGCAGTTTTCCCGGGGCTGTCCCTTCCAGTGCGAATTCTGCGATATTATCGTCCTCTACGGCCGCAAACCCCGCACCAAAACCCCCGAACAACTTCTCAAAGAACTCGATCGCCTCTATGAACTCGGATGGCGGCGGAGCGTGTTCATGGTCGATGATAATTTTATCGGCAACAAACGCAATGTAAAATTGTTGCTAAAAGCCCTGAAAGATTGGCAGAAAGAACACCAATATCCGTTCCGGTTCAACACGGAGGCATCCGTCGATCTCGCCGCCGATCAGGAACTGATGGATCTGATGGTGGACTGCAATTTCGACGCGGTATTTTTAGGCATCGAAACCCCAGACGAAGACAGTTTAACCCTGACCAAAAAGTACCAAAATACCCGCAGTTCCCTGGCCGATTCCGTCGATAAAATCATCCAGGCTGGCCTGCGCCCGATGGCGGGATTTATCATCGGTTTCGACGGGGAAAAATCCGACGCCGCCACCCGCGTCATCAACTTCGTGGAACAGGCCGCCATCCCCACCGCCATGCTGGGGATGCTGCAAGCCCTGCCCAATACGGGGCTGTGGCATCGGCTGGAAAAAGAGGGGCGGCTGTTGCCCGCCGAGGAGATCAGCCAACACGCCACCAACCAAACCATGTTGATGAATTTTAAACCCACCCGCCCGGTGGAGGAAATCGCCTCGGAATATATCCAGGCATTCCGGACATTGTACGAACCCGATCGCTATTTGGATCGGACTTACCGCTGTTTCTTGAAGTTGGGCGCCCCCCGTAGCAACGCCCCGTTCAAAACTCCGGAATGGGTCGATCTTCGGGCCTTGGCGATTATCGTCTGGCGGCAGGGGATCAAGCGATCGACTCGCTGGAAATTCTGGCACCATTTATTCGGCATTCTCCGCCACAACCCCGAGGTTTGGGAACATTATCTGATCACCTGCGCCCACAACGAGCATTTTCTGGAATACCGCGAAACCGTGGGTAAGGAAATCGCCGGACAACTGGCTGCTTTCAAAGCCAAAGAAGCGGAATCTAAGGAGGCGGAAACCTTGTCCGAAATCGGCGTTTAAAAGATGGGGAATTCGAGTCGGGGTGCCAGGCTGGCGCCCCGATTTCAGATTTTATATTTTCTTCATTTCTGCCAATTTCAGGTTCTCGCGGTGGCTGAATTGGATCGAGGAATAATGGAGATCGGAAAAAACTCGGAAAAAAGGAAGGAAGGTTGACCTCAAGTCGAAAGCCGACGGTCGATCGCGATAGTGAAAGGACTCGGGATCGATATTATAATGGGCGGATGAGAAACCCGATTCGATGGACGGTATCAATTTGAACCCGGAATCGGGAATCGTAAAAATCGGAAGACTCTCGCACCGATCGCCCAGTGCGGAGTCAGGCGAGTTCTGAAACCGGCGAGTCTCTGTGACCCGAGCCCATCCCCAATCATTATGGACAATTCCAGTCTTCTCACCTCTCCGACGGCGCGATCGCGGATCGCGCACCCATCGCTCCCCACCGTTTTGATCGTAGAAGATTCCGAAACCGATCGCGCCACCTACATCCGCCACCTGCGATCGTCGGGAGATGAAGACTACGAAATCCTGGAAGCAGAAACCCTCGAAGACGCATTGGAATTGTGGCGGGTGCGGCCCCCGGAAGTGGTGCTGCTGGATGTGAACCTGCCCGACGGGGACGGACTGGAATTTCTGGAGGCGATCGCCCCGGAATTCGAGGACAGCCAACTCCCTGCCATCGTCCTCACCGGACAGGGGGACGAGCGGACTGCGGTGCGATCGATGAAACTGGGGGCGTCCGACTATCTCACCAAGGGGGATATCACGGCGTTGTCCCTGTGTATCGCCGTCCGCCAGGTGCGCGATCGCGTCTTCCTAACCCGCAAATTGGCGCGATCGCGGCGACAGGAAGCCCTGGTGGCTGAAATTGCCCTGCGGGTGCGGGAGTATTTCAATTTACAAGACATTTCCGAGGCGATCGTCCGGGAAGTGGGGGAATTTTTGGGGGCCGATCGCGCCGTCATTTACCAATTCAACCCGGACATGAGCGGCACGATTACCGCCGAGTCCGTGGTTGCTCCTTGGAACGAATCTCTCGGAACCGAGATCCTAGACACCTGCTTCCAGGAAAATCTCGGCGGCGCCTACCGAGAAAACCGGGTCTTCGCCTGCGAGGATATCTACACCGCCGGCCTGAGCGAGTGCCACATCAAACTCCTGGAGCGGTTTCAGGTGCGGGCCAACCTGGTGGTGCCAGTTCTACTGCCCGAGGGCGAAACGTGGCGTCTCTGGGGGTTGCTGGTCGTGCACCAGTGCCGAGCGCCCCGAGTTTGGGAAGAAGGTGACATCGAGCTGCTGCGGCTGTTGTCGGTGCAGTTCGCGATCGCCGTCAAACAGGCCGAACTCTACCAATCCCTGCAGGCCCTCAACGCCTCCCTCGAATTGACCGTCGAGGAGCGCACCCGAGAATTGAAATTGAGCGAAAAGCGGTTTCGGGGCATTTTCGAGAATATGTTCCAGTTTATCGGCCTGCTGAACCCGGACGGCACGTTGTTGGAAGCCAACCGCATCGCTCTGGCGGTGGGGGGAGTCGGCCGGGAAGCGGTGGTGGGGCGTCCGTTTTGGGAAGCCCCGTGGTGGCAGATTTCTCCGGAAACTCGGGAGCAGTTGCGGGGCGCGATCGCTCGAGCGGCTCGGGGGGAGTTCGTCCGTTACGAAGTGGAGATTTGGGGTACCCAAGGCACCATTCCCATCGATTTTTCCCTGCGCCCCGTGGCGGACGAAGCCGGACGGGTGATTTTGATCATCCCCGAAGGCCGGGATCTGACCGAAGCGAAGCGACTCGAAACCGAGCGGGAAGAGGCTTACGCCCTCCTGCGGGAGAGCGAACGGCGCTACGCTTCCCTGGCTGCGGCGGCACCGGTGGGGATTTTTCGCACCGATATCGACGGCAACTGTGTCTACGCCAACGATCGCTGGTGCGCGATCGCGGGACTGACTCCGGAAATGGCGATGGGCACCGGGTGGGTGGAGATGCTGCACCCCGATGATCGCGACTGGGTTCTCAAAAAGTGCGCGAAAACCCTCGCCGAAAGGAGTTCCTGCCAGTGTGAATTTCGGATTGTACACCCCGACGGCGCACTGCGGTGGGTGTACGGACAAAGCGTCCCCGAGTGGGATGACGGCGGGCAACTGCTGGGCTACGTCGGCACCCTGACCGACATCAGCGATCGCAAACGGGCCGAGGAACAATTGCAGGAACTCAACCAACAGCTCGAAGCCAAAGTCCGACGGCGCACCGCCGCCCTCCAAGAGCGAGAAACCCGCTACCGCGCCCTGATGGAAAATGCCGGGGACGCCATTTTGCTGGCCGACGTGGGGGGCAACTTGGTGGAAGTCAACCGTCAGGCAGAGGAATTATTCGGCCATTCCCGCGAAGAGTTGATCGGGATAGACCTATCCCAGATCCACCCCCCCGAAGATTTGGAGCGGATGCGAACCACCTTTTCGGAAGTCCTCCGGGGCGATCGCACTCAGGTATTGGATGCCCGGATCGTGCGTCGGGACGGGGCGATCGTCGATGTCGATATCTCCGCGACGACCATCGAGATCGGCGATTCGCGACAGTGCACCCATCGCAAACTGGTGCAGGGGATTTTTCGGGATATCACGGAGCGCAAAGCCGCCGAGAAAGCCCTGCGAGAGAGCGAAACCCGCTGGCAATTCGCCCTGGAAGGCTCGGGGGACGGGATATGGGATTGGGATGCCGGGACGAATCGGGTTTTTTTCTCCAAAGCGTGGAAGGCGATGTTGGGTTACGCCGACGAGGACATCGGCGATACTCTGGAGGAGTGGTCGAGCCGGGTGCACCCCGAGGATCTGTCGCAGTGCCGTGCCGATCTCGACCGGCATTTTCGGGGCGAAACCCCCGTTTACCAGAACGAACATCGGATGTTCCGCAAAGACGGCAGCATCGCTTGGATTCTGGATCGCGGCCAGGTCATCGAATGGACGGCGGAGGGGAAGCCGCTGCGGGTGATCGGCACCCATACGGATATCAGCGATCGCAAGGCGGCGGAGGAGGAAAATCGGCTCCTGAAAGAGCGCCTGCAATTTCTCCTGGCTCGCAGTCCCGCCATGATTTATAGTTGCCGGCCCGAGGGGGACTACGGGGCGACGTTCATGAGTCCGAATGTCAAAACGATCCTGGGCTACGATCCGGAAGAATTTACCGCAGATTCTAGCTTTTGGGCGAACCACATCCATCCGGAAGATGCCCCGGGGGTGCTGCGATCGGCGTCCGAAGTTTTCCAAAAGGGGACGATCGCCCACGAATATCGATTTTTGCACAAAGCGGGTCACTACGTCTGGCTGATGGACGAACTGCGCCTGGTGTGCGACGAGGCGGGGGAGCCCGTGGAGATCGTCGGCTATTGGGCCAATATCAGCGATCGCAAGGTGGCGGAAATCAAACTGCAGCGCACCAATGAAGAATTGCTCCGCGCTACCCGCCTCAAGGACGAATTCCTCGCCAACATGAGCCACGAACTCCGCACCCCCCTCAACGCCATTTTGGGGATGACGGAGGGGCTGCAAGAGGAGGTGTTCGGGCCGGTCAACGAGCGGCAAATCCGGGCGCTGGCCACCATCGAGTCCAGCGGCTCCCATTTGTTGTCCCTCATCAACGATATTCTGGATCTGGCTAAAATTGAGGCGGGCCAGGTTCAGCTCGAATGTGCCCCCACCGCGATCGCCCCTTTGTGTCGGTCGAGCCTGAATTTCGTCCAACAGCAGGCGATGAAAAAAAATATCAAACTGACCACCAAAGTGCCCGAGAACCTGCCGGACTGGCACATCGACGAGCGCCGCATCCGCCAGGTGCTGATCAATTTGCTCACCAACGCCGTCAAATTTACCCCGGAAGGGGGTCGGATCGGCCTGGAGGTGTTTTTTGTCAATTTGGGGGAACCGGGGCGCAATAGGCTCCGCATCGCCGTCATGGATACCGGCATCGGCATTGCCCCGGAGAATCTCGACAAGCTCTTTCGGCCCTTCGTCCAAATCGACGGCGCCCTGAACCGGAAATATGAGGGCACGGGTTTGGGTCTGGCTTTGGTGAAGCAGATCGTGGAACTCCACGGCGGCGAGGTGGGCGTCTCTAGCGAGGTGGGGACGGGCAGTTGCTTCACCGTCGATTTGCCGGGGGGCGATGACTCGCAGGCCTGGGAACCGCCTGTTCCGTCGGCATCTGAGGCGGAACCGGAATCCTCCGAACCGCCCCCACCCGCCCGGATTTTGCTGGCTGAGGACAACGAAGCCAATATCAGCACGATGTCGAGTTACCTGGGGGCGAAAGGCTACCGCTTGATGGTGGCCAAAAACGGTGCGGAAGCGATCGGACTGGCCCGTTCGGAACGCCCGGATCTGATTTTGATGGACGTTCAAATGCCGGGGATGGACGGCTTGGAGGCTATCCGACACATCCGCCGCGATCGCGATTTGGCGGAAGTCCCCATCGTCGCCCTCACTGCCCTAGCCATGAACGGCGATCGCGATCGCTGTTTGGAAGCCGGCGCCACCGAGTACCTGGGAAAACCCGTCCGGTTGAAGGAATTGGTGGCAATGATTCAGCAACTTTTGTAGGTGGAGAAACCGGAGACCGGAACAAAACGGGTTGGATATCAAGACCGCTTGGGAATCAATTCCCAAGCTAACAGCTCAAATCATCTGAAGATGATTGGGG